>NZ_JAXARY010000020.1:0-103745 GCF_033949435.1 Methylomonas defluvii
AATAAACTCATTATCGGCGCCATGATGCGAAAATTGATTCATGTGGCGTTCGGCGTCTTAAAATCCGCCAAACCCTTCGATTCGGCTATTCATTTGGCTTGACTTGGATAACAGTATCTACTCATGCGGTATTTGACTTAAGCAAATAAGCTGGTTAACTACAAGAACGGGGGATAAAACGATGAACGATAAACTATTGCCAAAAATTGACGAGAACCTGGTGTCCAAAATCGTGGACATTTTCTATGCCGGCATGCTCGATGACTATCGTATAAACCGGTATTTTTACTCCAGGCCCATAGAAGAACAAACCAAACCGCTGAAGCAACTTGTCAATGCTTTGCTCAGCGCAGATCCGGTCAAGCCTAAAAAACTTGCCGAATTGGCTGATGATTACTTTGCGGCGGCTTTTGCCAGAGGGAACGCCAAGCCCAGTTTGGTCAATAATCGAGACTTTGCGTTTTTGGAGATGTTCGTTACGGGCGATCTAGTCGGTAGCGACGAGAAACCCCATCTGACCCTGCTCTGTCCCGGACATTCCCATTTTTTAAGATTACAGCCCATTGACGATAACTACGATGTGGTGTTGGAACTGTTGCAAAGCAGCCTCAATCAATTGCAAGTTCCGCAGGAAACGACTGAGCAGATCATGGCATTCGCGGCTTCCGGCTGGGACGGTATTCTGGGCAGGGGCCAAGCTATTTATGATGATGGTGAAAAAACGACCGACTTCCGGACGCATGGCTAGTTTTATTGTTTACCCGGTCCTGTTTATTACGCTTATGCCGTTCAGGCTGTGCGCGTCGAGGCCCGGGCTTGTGTGGCCTTCAATAGACTAAAGGCATTAAGGCGAAAGGTAATTTGTAAGGATAGCGTGAATAGCGTTTAAAACCGGCGCCTAAAAGCTCGTCATTCCCTCATGCAGAAGGTTCTCAAAGCCGATCCGCGCAGAAAATCTTATTCGCAGCGTACCATTTATGTGATTGGCTACCCGTTTCCATGCAGGGGCGACGCTCCGCTGGAGATTCTTGCGAAAGAGGGTATATAAAACAGCTTGAGATTGCGTTTAAGCCGTTGTCAGCATTCAATCAGATTCACCGCCAAACCGCCGCGTGAGGTTTCCTTGTATTTGGTTTTCATGTCGGCGCCGGTTTCGCGCATGGTTTTGATTACCTTGTCCAGCGATACAAAATGTTTGCCGTCGCCGCGCAGGGCAATGCGCGCCGCGTTGATAGCCTTAACCGAACCCATCGCGTTACGCTCGATGCAGGGCACCTGCACCAAACCGCCAACAGGATCGCAGGTTAAGCCCAAGTTATGCTCCATGCCAATTTCGGCGGCATTTTCCACCTGCTCGGGCGTGCCTCCCAATACTTCAGCCAGTGCGCCGGCAGCCATAGAGCAAGCAACGCCGACTTCGCCCTGACAGCCGACTTCGGCGCCGGATAGCGAGGCGTTTTCTTTATACAGAATCGCTATTGCGGCGGCTGTCAGTAAGAAGCGAATCACCCCTTCTTCATTCGCGCCATCGCAAAAGCGCCAGTAATAATGTAATACCGCCGGGATAATGCCGGCAGCGCCGTTGGTGGGTGCGGTCACGACGCGCCCGCCGGAGGCATTTTCCTCGCTGACGGCAAGTGCAAATAAGTTTACCCATTCCATGGTTCCCACCGGCATGCTGGGAGTTTGCCGAGGAATTTCGCCGCTCAACTGCCGGTAGAGATTGGCCGCTCTGCGCCTGACTTTCATGCCGCCCGGCATAACCCCTTCTTCGTGCAAGCCTCGTTCGACGCAGGCTTGCATCACCTGCCAAATGTTCAATAATTTCTGGCGGATTTCCTCTTCACCCAGCCACGCTTTTTCATTGCTCAGCATCAAATCGCTGATTGATTTGTTATGTGTCGCGCACAGTTTTAGTATCGCTGCACCCGTTTTGAAAGGATAGGGTAGGCAGGTGTCGTCATTGCTCAGCCTGTCCGCTGCGGCTGCCGCGTCGGTCACGACAAACCCGCCGCCTACCGAATAGTAATCGCTTTGCAGCAGTTCGGCGCCGTTTGCGCCGAATACGCTAAAGCGCATGCCGTTGGAGTGATAGGGGAGTACTTTACGTTGAAACAGCAAATCGGCTTTCTCGTTGAACGGTACCGGGTATCGTTGCAATAGCCTAACTGCTCCGGATTCGCGGATTGTGGCCAGGCGTTGTGGAATGATGGCGGGGTCAATCAAGTCAGGTGCTTCGCCTTCCAGGCCAAGTAAAACCGCTTTGTCGGTGCCATGGCCTTTACCTGTCGCACCAAGCGAACCGAATAATTCGATGCGCAGGCGCTGTACCTCATCAATAAAACCTCGCTGTTCCAGATTATTGACAAACGTCATTGCTGCCCGCATGGGCCCCACAGTATGAGAACTGGAAGGTCCGATACCGATTTTAAAAATATCGAAGACGCTGATAGCCATAATTGTCGCCTAAATAGTGCTAAGAAAAGTGTGTCGGGAATAAAGGAGCTATGCCCCCTTCAGTTGCAAAGCAATTAATGTACCTCCGCTGCGAGATTATAAACAGCATCTCCAATCGAATGGGCAGGGGCATTCCAAGCTAGACTTGTCGGTAAAGGTTGCTTGCGAAAACAAATTGGCTGTCGGTTTTTCCGGCGCACTTTGCGTTCCAGCTGCGAATGTCTTTCTTTTGAACTAATCGGACCAGGCCGTGAAAATACTATTTTTAATGGGCGTTAGCATATCCGCATTTTTTCCGGTTTGTCAGGCGTTGGCCGAACCTATGAAATGTGTGGTCGATGGAAAAACGTTGTATACCGATGATCAGGCGCGGTGTGCTAAAGGAGACGTCAAACCTATTAATGGCAGCGTAATAATTTCATCTTCTCCAACGAGCGTGCCGCGTGCCAATAATATTGCCAAGCCAGCGTTTGACGTGCCGTCCGGCCTTAATGGCATTCTTCAGCAATTTGGTATCACGGAAAAGGAGCTGGAGAATGGGTGGCAAACCGTGATGGAAGCCCATAAGCGCGGATCATGGAAGGCGCCTGAATTGCCGGAGGATGACAAATAGCTTGTTCTTCGACGCAGCTAAAAAGCGGCGCAGGTGTGTGAGGTACGCGCCAGGGCATAAAAAACCCCGCGAAGCCGATGACTTGCGGGGCTTTGGGATAGTGCGGGCCCGTTAAGAATGGGCTTAACTATTTATAGGCTGTAGTACATATCCAGCTCAACAGGGTGAGTGCTCATACGCAGACGAGTCACATCTTCTTGTTTCAATGCGATGTAGCCATCGATTACGTCGTCGGTGAATACGCCGCCACGAGTCAAGAATTCGCGGTCTGCATCCAGAGCCGCCAAGGCTTCGTCCAAAGAGAAAGCCACTTGTGGAATCGCTTTTTCTTCTTCTGGCGGCAAGTCGTACAAGTCTTTATCCATCGCTTCACCTGGGTGAATTTTGTTTTGGATACCGTCAAGACCGGCCATCAACATGGCAGAAAACGCCAAGTATGGGTTAGCAGTGGAGTCTGGGAAACGTACTTCGATCCGGCGGCCTTTAGGGTTGGTGACGTAAGGAATACGGATAGACGCAGAGCGGTTACGTGCTGAGTAAGCCAGCATCACAGGCGCTTCGAAGCCAGGAACCAGACGTTTGTAGCTGTTGGTTGATGGATTGGTGATGGCGTTTAACGCTTTAGCGTGTTTGATGATACCGCCGATGTAGTACAGCGCGGTTTCTGACAAGCCGCCATACAGGTTGCCGGTGAACAGGTTGACGCCGCCTTTAGCCAAAGATTGGTGAACGTGCATGCCGCTGCCGTTGTCGCCAACCAGTGGTTTAGGCATGAAGGTTGCGGTTTTGCCGTAAGCGTGCGCGATGTTGGCAATCACGTATTTCAAGCCCAGTACTTCGTCGGCTTTTTTAACCAAAGTATTGAATTTAACACCGATTTCGCACTGACCGGCAGTTGCCACTTCGTGGTGGTGTACTTCAACGGTTTGGCCGATTTCTTCCAGAACCAGGCACATTGCAGAGCGCATGTCTTGGAATGAATCGACGGGCGGTACGGGGAAGTAACCACCTTTAACGCCTGGACGGTGACCGATGTTGCCGTTTTCGTAAACTTTTTCTGAGTTCCAGCCTGCTTCTTCTGAGTCGATTTGGTAGGAGCAGCCGCCCATGCTAGTGTTCCAGCGGACGTCGTCGAAAATGAAGAATTCGTTTTCAGGACCGAAGAACGCGGTGTCGGCGATACCGGTAGATTGCAAATAGGCTTCAGCGCGTTTGGCGATAGAGCGCGGGTCGCGAGCGTAACCTTGCATATCTTTCGGTTCGATAATATCGCAACGCAAGATCAGGGTTTTGTCGTCGAAGAAAGGATCGATAACCGCGGTGCTGGGGTCCGGCATCAGAATCATGTCCGATTCGTTGATGTGTTTCCAGCCGGCGATGGACGAACCGTCAAACATGTTACCTTCTTCAAAGGTGTCTTCGTCGATGGTGTGCGCTGGGAAAGTAACGTGTTGTTCTTTACCGCGCGTGTCGCAGAAGCGGAAGTCGACAAATTTGACGTCGTTTTCTTGGATTAATTTCAGAACGTGATCAACAGACATTAGTGAGGGTCTCCGTAGGTTGTAGTTGTTTTGGTTGAGAAGCTTAAACGATTTAACAATATCATCAAACGTAGTAAAGAGCTATAACAAACAGAGCCTCCAAAGGGCTTTCAACGCAATGGAGGCGTACAGCTTTATAACGATGATTTACTTAGGCTACCAACTTAGAAAGTGATGACTACGTCCGCAGTAACCAAGAATTGGTTGTGGCGTGTACCGTTGTCGAACGCTTTAGCATTATCGGTAAAGTCGTAACGCAGGTTTGGACGCAAGTTCAACCATTTTGCCGGTTTGTAGCTCAAGCCGGCTGTAACGGCGTAATATCCGCTGGCTTCTTGAAAGGGAACATAGTTAGCGCCGTAGTTGCTGCCACAAGCGAAGTTGTCGCCGACTGTGCCTGCCGCAGCATAGCAACGGCCAGGGCCGAGAACACGGATGCCGTTATGATCACGGAACCATTCTGCGCGCAGACCGGCTGAGACTTTGTCGTTGACGTCATAAATCAAATATTGGTTGACGCCATACCATTCGGCGTCTTCCCTGCCGTCTGGAAGCCCTGCAAGGCTTGCGTTCCCGGTCCAGATATTATTGGCAAAACCGTGATCGTGTTGAATGATGTAATGCAACTTGTCGGTGAAATTGTGCTTGCCGACGATGCTGTACATGGCCCATGTGTCTTTGCTGTTTTCGGAGCGTTCGCCAGCCGTTGAAGTAATAGCCAGAGAGGTGCCGGCGTCGTCGCTTGTCCAGGTTACCCCGCCCAACCAAGCCCAGTTGCCCAGGTCTCTGTCCCAGTTGCCGTCCCAGCCGCCCGAGTTGCTTCCGGTAACTGCACCGCCCATTACTGTCCAATTCGGATTGAATGCGTAGGTTGCGAGTATGCCAGTATGGGTAAATGGTTCGCCATATTGCATAGTGTAGGGTTTGGTGATGAAGAAGTTATCGGGAGCGGTAACTACTTCGTAACCGATTGGAGTATAAAAGTGCCCGGCTTTGACTGCGATACCATTACCGAATGGGAGGTTAAACTCGGCGTATGCTTGTGGTAATGCCAAACCGTAGAAGCGCTCCCCGTGTCCGCTCAAATTCAGATCCCAGTTGCCACGGTCACTGTCCGCTAGGGTGCCGGGGTCGAATCCGAATGAACCGTAAGCTTGTGTAAACGCGGCATCGGTACCGTACATCACATCGACGCGACCGCCGATGTCGAAAGAGTCGCCGTTCACATTGATAGCTTTTTGCAAATACAGATACAGCTGGTTGAGTTGCAATTCACCGCTACGATCATTGAATGTCACTGGGCCGTTAAAACCGTCACCGTTGCTATTCATGTTGGCGCCGACGCTACTGTTCAGCCAGCCGCCAACCTTCAGATTATGATCGGTCATGAATTTCGATGCGTTTGGGTCAATCCCCGCTGCACCCAGTAGTCCGGATGCTTCTGTCCAGCTGTCCGCGCTAGCGGAGGCACTGCAAATCACCATTAATCCGGCTAAGCAAGCGCGGCTGTGTGATTTTGTTAACGTTGTGTTGTTTCTCATGGTGGTTATCCCCTTGGTTCAGTGACTACTGAAGATTCTATAGCAGTTTTTAGGCCATATTCGATTTATTAAAAATCAATAAGATAGGTGGTATATGTAGACTAGTTCATGATTCGCAATGGTGCAAATTCTTTTTGTTGCACCAAAGTAATGCAGTGTTGCTATGTTGCGACAACGCCCCGTTTATTCTTAAAGCAAACCACTGAAACTGGCAGATCAAGGCCTGTAGGGTGGTATTGAGTTGCAATGGTGCAATCCAAAAAGCGTTGCACTGATTTGGTGCGATTCTGTTGTTCTTTTAATGGATGTGTTTAATAAAGCTTTAAAAATCATGGGAATAAATAGTGGCATGCATCATGCTTCGCTTGTTTCGGGAATTTATTAACTCAAGCAAAGAGGTGTTGAACTATGAAACTGATAACAGCGGTGGTTAAGCCGTTTAAGCTAGACGACGTGCGTGAGGCGTTGTCGGATATCGGTGTATCTGGCGTGACGGTTACTGAAGTAAAAGGCTTTGGTCGGCAAAAGGGCCATACGGAACTGTATCGTGGTGCCGAATATGTGGTGGATTTTTTACCCAAAGCAAAAATCGAGGTAGCGGTTGCGGATGCTTTGCTTGAGCAAGCCGTCGAAGCGATTGTGAAAGTAGCCAACACCGGAAAGATCGGCGATGGCAAAATTTTTGTAACCGATCTGGAGCAGGTGGTTCGGATTAGAACCGGCGAATCCGGCGAAGAAGCTCTTTAATATGAAGATGGGGAAACCAACAATGAAATATTTAACAGGCATGGCGCTGTTCGCGCTGTTTGGACTCTCGGGCATGGCGTTTGCGGAAGAAGTGGCGGCACCAGCCGTGCAAGCCACCGTTAACAAAGGCGATACCGCCTGGATGATAGTTGCCACCGTATTGGTTGCGTTAATGGTAATACCTGGCTTGGCCTTGTTCTACGGCGGTATGGTGCGAGCCAAAAATATGTTGTCTATCTTGATGCAGGTCTTTGTGATCTTTTCGTTGACGGCGATTATGTGGGCGACGTTCGGCTACAGCGTTGCCTTTACCGAAGGTAACGCCTTCTTCGGCGGTTTCAGCAAGGCATTTTTGAAGGGTATTACTCCGGATTCGATGGCGGGGACCTTTAGCAAGGGGGCTTATGTACCGGAATTCATCTATGTAGCGTTCCAGCTGACATTCTCGGCTATCACGCCGGCCTTGATCATCGGCGCATTTGCCGAGCGGGTTAAATTTTCAGCGGTGCTGTTGTTTACTGTCATCTGGTTCAGTTTCTGCTACTTACCGATGGCGCATATGGTTTGGTTCTGGGCTGGCCCCGATGCCTATACCGATGCGGCCGCAGCGGAAACAGCCGGTGCGACGGCGGGCTTTTTATTCCAAAAAGGCGCCTTGGATTTTGCCGGCGGTACCGTGGTACATATCAACGCCGGTATCGCCGGCTTGGTCGGTTGTTTAATGATAGGCAAGCGTATTGGTTATGGTAAAGAATTTATCGCGCCGCACAGTGTGACGATGAACATGATAGGCGCATCCTTGTTATGGATAGGCTGGTTTGGCTTTAATGCAGGTTCCAACCTGGAAGCCAACGGTCTGGCAGCATTGGTTTTCGTTAACACATTGTTGGCGGCAGCGGCGGCAACTCTGGCCTGGATGGGCGCGGAATGGGCTGTGCGTGGTAAACCCAGCATGTTGGGCGCTACGTCAGGTGCGGTGGCCGGTTTAGTTGCGATTACGCCTGCTTGCGGCTGGTCAGGGCCGATGGGAGCTATCGGTTTGGGCTTAGTAGTCGGTGCAGTATGCTTCTGGTCGGTAACCTTTTTGAAACACGCGATGAGTTACGACGATTCGCTGGATGCGTTTGGTGTGCATGGGGTGGGCGGTATTATCGGCGCCTTGGGTACTGCTCTGGTTGCCAGCCCTGATTTGGGTGGTACCGGCGTCTGGGACTACGTCACCAACGCAACCTTGCCTGACTACAGTGTGCTTACCCAGCTTGCCAGCCAAGCTTGGGGTGTAGGCATCGCCATCGTTTGGTCCGGCGTGGTGTCCTTCATTGCCTTCAAAATTGCCGATGTGGCTCTTGGTCTGCGGGTTAGCGAAGCGACTGAGCGCGAAGGTCTGGATGTCACCGAGCATGGCGAAACCGCTTATCACGTTTAGGGTTGAAAGCTGCGGTTAACGCGAAAAGAAACGGGTGGTCGGCGATGGCTGCCCGTTTTTGTTATCATGAAGCACTACTTTGGTGCTTTTGCTCGGGTAAATTGTAGGTTCTACCGGAATTATTTATTATGGTGGCAACAGTGACGAAACAGCTTTTTAATCATTCGAATTTGGGGATAGCATGAAATTAATTACAGCGATTATCAAACCATTCAAGCTGGACGACGTCAGGGAAGCCTTGTCCGAGATCGGGGTGGCGGGTGTAACGGCAACCGAAGTAAAAGGCTTTGGCAGGCAAAAAGGCCATACCGAGTTATATCGCGGCGCTGAGTACGTGGTGGATTTTCTGCCTAAGGTCAAGCTGGAAATTGCAGTGGCGGAACACGTTGTCGACCAAGCCGTGGAAACCATCGTCAAAGCCGCAAACACCGGCAAAATTGGCGACGGTAAGATTTTTGTGACCAACCTGGAACAGATTATCCGTATCAGAACCGGCGAGACCGGAGAAGACGCTATCTAAGTCTTCAACAAAAAATAAAAAGCAGTAGAACATCAAAAATCGCCCTGGTCTGCGCGAAATTCGCAGACCAGGGCGATTTTGTTGTTTATAGACAGCTTAAAAATAACAACACACCATCATCTAGTGAAAGACAATGACAACAATAAAAAGAACGCTGATGCTAATGGCATACAGCTTGATGTTGCCGCAGCAGGCTTGGGCCGAAGGCATTAACCAAGCCAACACCGCTTGGGTTTTAACCTCCACCGCGCTGGTTTTATTCATGACCATTCCTGGCCTGTCGCTGTTTTATGGCGGTTTGGTCAGAAGCAAGAACGTACTGTCGGTATTGATGCAATGTTTTGCGATTACCTGTCTGGTATCGCTACTGTGGTTGGCCGGTGTATACAGCTTCGTATTTGCCGATGGCGGCAGCTGGCAGCCGTTTTTGGGGAGCGGCAGCAAGATCTTTCTGCCGGACATGAACACGCAAACTTTGATCGGCGATATTCCGGAAACCGTGTTTTTCATGTTTCAAATGACTTTTGCGATTATTACCCCGGCCTTGATCGTTGGCGCGTTTGCCGAACGGATGAAGTTTTCAGCCATGCTGTGGTTTAGCGGACTTTGGCTGATTGTGGTGTATATGCCGATTTGCCATTGGATATGGGGCAACGGCTGGCTGGCGGCGATGGGTGCGAAGGACTTCGCCGGCGGGATTGTGATTCACGTCAACGCCGGGGTGGCATCTCTGGTGGCGGCATTAGTGTTGGGGCGCCGTAAAGGTTTTCCCACGGTGGCGATGCCGCCGCACAATATGACCATGGTGGTTACGGGTGCCGGGATGCTCTGGTTCGGCTGGTTCGGCTTCAACGGTGGTAGCGCGTTAAAAGCCGACGGCAGTGCCGGGATGGCGATTGCCGTGACGCATATCGCCGCGGCAGCCGGTGCTTTAACCTGGATGACCATTGAATGGCTGCGTTTTAGTAAGCCCAGTGTTTTAGGTATCGTCACCGGGATGGTCGCCGGCTTGGGCACCATTACGCCGGCCTCTGGCTTTGTCGGGCCCATGGGTGGTTTGGTTATTGGTATTGTGGCTGGCGCCGTGTGTTTTTACGCCACGCAATTCGTCAAACGCCGTTTGAAAATCGACGATTCCTTGGACGTGTTTCCGGTACATGGCGTCGGCGGCTGCGTCGGTTCGATTTTAACCGGCGTGTTTGCTGCTGAAAGTTTCGGCGGCTTGGGATTGAACGGCGTGACTATTGCCCAGCAAGTCGGCGTGCAAACGCTTGCGGTTTTAGTGACGGCGGCCTGGAGCGCTTTATTCAGCTATGTTTTATTGAAACTCATCGGCGTGTTCATCGGTTTGCGCGTCAGCGAAGACGAAGAGCAGCAAGGTCTGGATATTGTGTTGCACGAAGAAACCGGCTATCACAATCTGTAACCATTAGCGGTTAGAATCTACGCTTTTCATAGCGGGCAGGGCGGATCGCCGCCTGCCCGCATCCCCACAAAATCAGGAAAATCATGCCCATCACTCTTGAAGCTTTAGAAACCATCGTCCGCGCGGCGGGCGATGTGGCGATGCGATATTTCAACGATCTGGACTCTCTGGCGATTAACAAAAAAAGCGCTCGCGACTTGGTCACCGATGCCGATGTCGCAGTGGAAAATTATCTGAAACAAGCGCTCAGCGAGCATTGTCCGGAGTACGGTTTTTGGGGGGAGGAAAGCGGCCAAACCGCCAACCAAACCAGCCGCTGGATCGTCGATCCGATCGATGGCACTCATTCATTTTCGAAAGGCCAATATTTTTGGGGCGTCAGCGTAGCCTTGGAAATCGACGGTGAATTGATGATGGGCGCGGTTTACGGCCCGGCCTTGGACGATTATTACTGCGCGGAAAAAGGCAAGGGCGCCTGGAAAAACGGCAAACCTATCCGGGTCTCTGATGAAACCAATCTGGCTAGCAGCATGGTATCTACCGGTTTTGCCTGCCTGCGCCAGTATTTGGAAGATAACAACCTGCCGCGTTTCAACCGTATCGCGCAGGCTACCACCGGCCAACGGCGCTTGGGTTCGGCGGCATTGGATTTATGCACGGTTGCGGATGGCCAGGTCGATGCTTTTTGGGAACAAGAACTCAATCTGTATGACATTGCCGCGGGCGTGTTGATAGCCAAAGAAGCCGGCGCAACCATCACCGATTTTAAAGGCAATCCTGGTGTGTTTCCAAAGCAGGTGTTTGCGACTAACGGCAAAATTCTCGATCAGCTATTGCCTTTGATGTAAGCGTCTTTCATCAACATCTCGCAGCGTTTGGCAATATCGCTAGCTTGTTGTGCGGACGAGAAGCCGGCGTATTTATCCGCAAACTGTTGGGCGGTCTGTGTGTGTTTCGAATGGCGTAATAGCTCAGTTACGGCTGTTTTGTAGTTGGGATTTTTGCTTTCCGCGGCGATGTAAGTGCCCGCGCCGAGAGTAGCGAGGTTTTGAGCGCTGATCAGTTGTTCCAGCTGAAATGGCAATGCCAGCAAGGGTTTGCCGGACAGTAAAAATGCCGACAATGTCGCCACACCGCCATGGCAAACAGCCAAATCGCATTGTTTGGCAGCAGCCGAGATGATTACCGGCTGCGGAGTAATGTGTAGATTGGCGCTGCTGTTTTTTTCTATAAATACAGGTGTTGTGCCGGGTATGTGCGCCAATATCGACCAAGGTGACGCGCGCAACTGTTTTAGCAACACTTCCAGGCCGGGATATTCCGGGTGCAAATAGACGAATATTTTTTCGGCTCCGACGCTCGGCCAGATCGGCTCCATGCCGTCCGTCTGCAAAATGGTCGGCCCCCAATAATTTGCGTTACGGTATTGCCGATAATGGTCCAGCTCCGGAAACGTGCAGATAAAATCTTCCGTAAACTCTAACAAGTCCGCCAAAATCCTTAATGGTGGTGTATTCAAACGCTCTAAAACCGAGTTAGTCGTGTTTAACACTTGGCTTTCGATAATGTTTAAGGCCTTATCGCTAACGCGCAACCAGGGGCGAATATTGGGCATCGGACTGATGCGCGGCGGCGAAAAAAAGCCGGTGCCGAACCCCGCTCGAGGCGTGTCAAATTTGCGGGCAGCCAGTAACGCGGTCGGTGAATGGTCGCATACGATCAAGTCAGGACTTACATGGCGATAAAGGCATTCCCAGGCTTTTACTCGGGTTAACAGACCGGTTTTATCGGTATAGCCGGCGTTTTGTAGAATTCCCGGATAACTGGAGGCTGGTGCTTGCGGACGACTGTCAGGCCAGCGTATCGGGGCTTGTAGGTAACAAAAGTGATCGGCAGCTAACCAAGTGTCGGCGTATTCCAAATCTTTAAGCGCGAATACGACCTCGTGCCCGAGACTTTTAAGTTGTTGGGCTATGGGCAGAAATGCGGCGGTGTGGCCGTAGCCGCCCCCTAATTCCCAGCAATACAGGACTCTAGCCATGGCAGTGGATTTGCTTCACAAAAGGTTGAAGTTGGAGTTTGTCTACAGCGTTTAGCAATAACTTTTGTTGAAACAACTGGTTTGAGAATTTATGCGCTAGCATTTATCTATGCTCATGATGGCAGTCAATAATAGAATTCAGACCGTTTGCTAATGATTTGGAATCATCGATAGTATTCAGTGCCATAATTAGCATACAAGGTTTTTATTCTTTAATTACGCTGTATCTAACCTGCTAAATTCTCATGATCCTACCTATATTACATTCAGAAAAATTATCAGGTTTATGCGGACTAACGGCAATGCCGCCAATGTCTTCGCGCCAGTGCTTAAACCGGGCAATTCGACCCCTTGCATTCAGTTCCAAGGAAGTATTGCTGGCAGCGGCGGCCGCTTTATCTTTCGCGCCATTTTCAGTACAAGCCTGGACTCTGGATTTTTCTTCCAGATCCTATAACTTTAACGAAGCGGATGGTGTTGTCCAGGCTAACGTTAGTCTGGCTAGCAGCTCCGGTGATTATGGCGGCTGCACCATAAGCGGCGATGTCGTCGCTGTCGGCGGCAGTGCAACCGCAGGCAGTGACTACAATATTTCGAGCGGCACCTTTTCTTTCAGCGTTCCCTTTTTGTTTGGCGGGTCTCATACCGATAGTGCGCCGGTATCCATCAATATTATCGACGATGCATTGGTAGAAAGCACTGAAACTGTGACCTTATCTCTTCAGAATGTAACGCCAAGCTGTACCGGTGATTCGGTGTCGGCGGGCGCGTCAGCAGTTGCCAGCATTGCGGACAACGACGTCGCTCCGCCCCCCACCACGCCAACGACGCCCACTACGCCAATAACCTCGACGCCCAAATTAACCGCCGATCCGACCTTTACCCCTAATCAGCAAGCAATTTACGAAGGTTTAACCAGTGCTTGCTCGGGAGCTGGCGGCGATTTATTGGCCCGCTGCAATGAAATAAACAACGCCGACCTGAATGCGGTGATTCCGGATGCGGTGGCCGCGCAAGGTGCGGCGGCTGTAGATTTTGGTTACAAGCAATTTTCCGTGGTGCATGGCCGCATCGTTAATCTGCGCAACTCCCAACAGCAAAGCGCCTCGTTACTGGGTTATTCCACCATTAATGTCAACGGCGAAACCATACCGGTCGGCAAGGCGTTGATGACAGCATTAGGCCCGGCTCGGGGCGGGGCGGCTGGGGATGATCCAAACGAACAGCCGTTTCGCGATAGCCCGTTAGGTTTCTTTCTGAAAGGTCAATTCAACGTCGGCGAAAAAGCCAATACCGGCAGCGAGCGGGGCTTCAAAGCCGACAGAAAGGCGGTTACCTTCGGTCTGGATTACAGTTTTATGGATGAATTGGTGTTGGGTGTGGCCTTCGGTTACGGCTCTACCGATACCAATTACAATTTAAACAGCGGCAGTATGTCGACCGATGCGTACGAATTTTCGTCGTATGGCAGTTATTTCCTGCCGCAGTCATTTTATATCGACTGGATTATGAGTTATGCGCTGCATTCCTTCGATATCAATCGGCGCATCCAATATACCGGATTCGATAATACGGCTACCAGTAGCGCTAATGGCGACCAGTACGGCTTTAGTTTGGGGTTTGGTAAAGATTTTGCGCTGCAAAGTTTTGTGATTAATCCCTATGTGAGGCTGGATTACAGCAAAACCGAAGTGGATAGCTATCAGGAAAGCGGCGGTGGTGGTTTAGCCATGGAGTTTGCCGGCCAATCTATCGATTCGGCGACATCGACTATCGGCGGTCAAGCCAGTAACGCGATCAGTACCTCTTGGGGTGTGTTGTCACCCGGCGTGCGTTTCGAATGGGTGCATCAGTATCTGGACGAAAGCCGTTTGATTCAGGCGCGCTTTAGTCAGGCGGCTGCCGGTGCCGGCAGATTCAGCGTAAAAACCGATACGCCGGATCGCGACTATTTCAATATCGGTACGTCGTTGGCGTTGAGTTTGCCGGAAGGTCGGGCGGGCTTTTTGCGATACGAATACCGCTTAGGGCAGGCCTATATTACCGATCACACTATCGAGTTGGGGGCGAGAATTCCGTTTTAAGGAATTTAGCGAATGCTTTGGGGAGGCGGCCGCTGCGGGACATCCCGCAGCGGCTGTCTTTATTTCAGACTTATTTGGCTGCGGCTAATTCCGCGCGCATGTCGTCGATGACTTTTTTATAATCCGGTTTACCGAAAATAGCGGAGCCCGCTACGAAGGTGTCCGCACCGGCTTCCTTGATTTCACGAATATTAGCCACGTTTACGCCGCCGTCGATTTCCAGGCGGATATCCAAACCGCTGTCGTCGATAATTTTTCTGGCTTGGCGCAATTTATCCAACGCGGATGGAATGAAAGATTGCCCGCCGAAGCCAGGGTTGACCGACATCAGCAAAATCATGTCGACTTTGTCGAGTACGTGTTCCAGGAAATGCAACGGCGTGCCTGGGTTAAATACCAGACCGGACTTGCAGCCCAAGTCTCTGATCATTTGCAGTGAACGGTCAATGTGTCTGGAGGCTTCCGGGTGGAAAGTAATGTAGCTGGCGCCGGCTTTAGCGAAATCCGGGATGATGCGGTCTACCGGTTCCACCATCAAATGGACGTCGATTGGGGCGGTAACGCCATGCTTGCGTAGCGCTTCGCAAACCAAGGGACCGATAGTCAGATTGGGCACAAAATGGTTGTCCATCACATCGAAATGCACAATGTCTGCGCCCGCATTTAAGACGTTAACAACTTCTTCGCCCAAGCGTGCGAAGTCTGCGGAGAGTATGGAAGGTGCAATCAGATTGTCAGCCATCTTTTGATCCTTTTGGTGAGGTTAAAAAACCGGCATTATAACTTTTTTCCGGCGTTTGGCTAAAACAGTGGATTGATTGCACACTTTAGGGCTGCCGGCGCTTGTTTCAAGCCGACACTACGGGCTCAAGATTTTTGTTAAGAGCGTAGTCGGTCAGAAACTTTTCGAATTCCGCTATCGGTAGCGGTTTGCTGACCAGATAACCTTGGTAAAGATCGCATTGCCGGCTTTTCAGAAAAGCCAGTTGCTCGGCGGTTTCCACGCCTTCCGCTACCACGCGCATGCGTAGCGTCTTAGCCATGGCGATAATCGTCGCGGTGATTTCCATATCGTCAGTGTGTTTGGGGATGTCTTCAATAAAACTTTTATCGATCTTTAAGACATCCAGCGGAAAGAGTTTCAAATAAGCCAGCGACGAATAACCGGTGCCGAAATCATCAATGGCCAGATGCACACCCAACCCGTGCAGCTTGTGTAAAATTTCGATAGCTTCTTTTTCCCGTTTCATCAACGCGCTTTCAGTGAGTTCGAGTTCCAGGCACTCGGCCGGAAAACCGGTCTCTGCCAAAATCCTGGCGACCACGTCGCTAATATCACTATGCAAAAACTGTTGCGGCGATAGGTTAACCGCCAGACGCAAGGCTGGAAAACCTGCTTTCCGCCAGCGCTGGCCGTGGTGACAGGTTTCTCTCAACACCCAATTGCCGATACTGGTAATCAGACCCGTTTCCTCGGCAATCGGGATGAAGCGCAGCGGCGGTATCAGTTCGCCGCTGGCAGTCTGCCAGCGGACCAGGGCTTCGGCACCGATAATCGCGCCATTCTCGATGCAAATTTGCGGTTGGAAAAACACCCGCAATTCGCCTTGCTCGATAGCTTGGCGCAGGCGGATTTCTATATCGATACGTTCCCGCGCGGCGCGGGTCAAATCTTCCGAGAAATATTTGAAGCGGTTCCTGCCCTCATTTTTGGCTTGATACAAGGCCGTATCGGCTTGTTGGATCAACTCGTCCGGCGAAGCGCCGTGTTCGGGAAACATCGCGATGCCGACGCTGACACCGATGCGTACTTCATGGCCGCTGGGTAGTTGCCAAGTTTGGTTCAAGGCATTGATGATTTGCGTGGCCACATGAGCGACGGTTTCAGGTTGGTTGACTTCCTCCAGCAATACCACGAATTCGTCACCGCCGAGCCGGCAAATGGTGTCGCTGGTACGCAGCCGGGTAGTCAGGCGTTCGGCGACCATTTGCAGCAAATCGTCGCCGGCCAAATGGCCGAAGCTATCGTTAACGTCCTTGAAGCGGTCCAAATCCAGCATCAACACTGCCATCTTGTTGGCCTGACGGCGGGCTTTTTCGATGTTGTGTTGCAGGCGCGACAGGAACAGCATGCGGTTGGGCAATTTCGTCAGCGGGTCGTGGTGGGCCAGGAATTCCAGTTCCATTTCCGACGCCTTCAGCTTGGAAATGTCGGCAAACACACCCACGTAGTGGCTGATCTCGCCTTTGCCGTCGCGCACGGTGCTGATGCTCAACAATTCCGGATACACCTCGCCGGACTTGCGGCGATTCCAGATTTCGCCTTGCCAATGATCCGTAGTGGCAATATTGGCCCACATTTCCCGGTAAAAATCGGCGTTGTGGCGGCCGGAACTTAAGATGCTGGGGCTATGACCGATTACATCCCGATTATCGTAACCGGTGATGTTGCTAAAGGCCTTGTTGACCATCGTGATTCGGCGTTGGGCGTCGGTAATCATCACGCCCTCTCGGGTGCTTTCGAATACGGCGGCGGCTTGTCCCAAGCGCTCCTCGTTGGCTTTGATGTCGGAAATATCGGTAATGGTGCCGACGTAACCGCACAATCCGCCCGTTTCGTCCAGTTCCGGTTCGGCGCGCCCCACCACCCAGCGCACGCTGCCGTTCGCCAGTTGAAAACGGTATTGCATATTGAAGGGCTGCAAGGCGGATACGCAACGCTGCCATTCGGCAATCACCGAATCGCGGTCTTCGGCAAGCAAACCGGCTATCCAGCCGTCACCGTGCGAATCAATAAAATGCAAGCCGGTGATTTCGCACCAGCGATGGTTGACGTAGTCGCATTCGCCTTTTTCGTTGGTGCGAAAAATGCCGACTGGGGCAATCTTCGATAGCGTATGGAAGAGTAGTTCGCTTTCCTGCAACGCGATTTCCGCTTGCTTACGGGCCGTGATGTCGCGCAGCCCGATGACATAGGCTTGCGCGCCTTCCCATTCCAGCGGCGTGGAGCGCAGTTCCGCCCAGGCTATGCCGCTGGGGCGAATCAGGTTAATGTCTTGAAATTGAATTTTGTCGGCGGAAATCGGAATTGCTAGGGAATGGCCGATCAGGCTGCCGCGTTCCAGCAATTGTTCTGCGGCTTGATTGGCATAAATAACGACGCCTTGCGGGTCGACCACCATTACGCCGTCGGTAATGGTGTCCAGGATCAGATTGAGTTGTTTGAGTGTTTGTGGCATTTACGGGTTACGACCGGGCATCAAACAATCACTGTCTGCACACCTGTACCAACATTTTGGGTAGTGATGGCCGCCATCACCGACGACATTCGCGAAAGATCGCCTAGCAGTTTCAACACCGGTTCCGGCAGGTCGCGCACCAGCATCGGCGTAGCAAAGATTTCTTTTTCCAGCGCTTTTTCCGGCATGCCCAACACTTCGACCACGTCGAATACCCAATGGCCCGGCTCGTATATGCCGGCCAGCACCGCGCTGATTTGCTCGACCAACCTGCGGGTTTCCGGATTCAGCGACACCACGTATAAGGTCAAAACCAGCTTATGGTGGTTGGCCCGGCGTTTTTCGTGAACTTTGGCGATATGTACCACTTGGGCGATATTGCGGATTTGCGATGCCGACAAGGGTTTGCTGGCCAGTTCGAATTGCAAGCCTTCTTCATGGGCGTCTTTCAGTTGATCCATGAATTCGGCGGCAAAGGCCGTGACGATATAGACATTCAAGCTGGTGTCCAAGGCCTTCAGGCGGCGTAAGGTCTCCACGCCGTCTATGCCGGGCATGCGTAAGTCCAGAAATATCAAGTCGGGACGATCGGCTTCCACCATGGCGATACCTTGCAGACCGTTCTCGGCTTCGCGCACACGATAGCCTTCTTCTTCCAGAATCAGCTTGAAGGCGCCGCGTACCGCCGGATCGTCGTCAATTACCAGAATGTTGTTTACCATCGCCTGTGTCTCTATTCGTTAACAAATACTAAATGTGGGGGAATTTTAACCGGATGCGGCAACCTTCGCCAATGCGGCTTTCCACGGCTATCGAGCCATCGGCATCTTGAATCAAGCGGCGGGTGACGGATAAACCCAGGCCGGTGCCTTGGCCGGGCGGTTTGGTGGTAAAGAAAGGGTCGAACATGCGGCCTTGTACTTCGTCGGGGATGCCGGGACCATTGTCTTTTATATTCAACTCTAGCATTTTTTCGGCACAACGAACGCTGATTTCAATTTCGGGTTGCGCAATACCGCTTAGCGCATCGCGGGCATTGATCAATAGATTGATCAGAATCTGTTGCATGCTTTCCGCCGTGCAGGCGAGTTTGGGCAAGTTTTCCGGTATCTCGGTACGGACTTGGATTGCGGTTTTGCGCAATTCGCCTTCCAGCAACAACAAGGTTTGGCCTAAAACTTCCTCTAGCGAGCAACTGCCGGTTGGCGTGGTTTTTTGATGCATAAACACCAGCATATTCGACACAATGTTTTTGATGCGTTGAATTTGCTGTAAGGCTTGCGCCAGTATTTGCTTGGATTTGGCATCTTCCGTGCGGTCCGAGACAAATTCGACGAAGTTCATCACGCCCATCAGCGGATTGTTGATCTCATGGGCCACGCCGCCGACCAGCGTGCCCAGTGCCGACAGCTTTTCCATTTGCAGCATATGATCCTGGTTTTCTTGTAATTGTTTGTAAGCTTGGCGGGTTTGTTCCAGCAAGCGGGCGTTTTCCAACGAAATGGCCGCTTGGGCGGTCAACAGCTCGGTCATGCTGATTTTTTCCGGGGTGAATACGCCTTCGGATAGCCGGTTTTCCAGGTAAAGCAAGCCGATTAATTCGCTTTGCTTGATCACCGGCAAACACAATACCGAGCGTAAGCCAAACGCCACAACCTCGGGCGCATTTTGAAACTCGCCTTCGCTGCAGGCGTCGCTCAGCACGACTTTTTCGTGGGTACGTTGCACGTAATTGACGATGGCGTGGCAGATGCCGCGCACCTTGTTCAAGCTGTAATAGTGTTTGTGTATCGTGCGTTTTTTGCCGACGTGCTGCTCGGCGGCCACCAATAATTCGTCTTGTTGTTTGATCAACAGATAACCGTGCTGGGCTGCGGAGCTTTCCAAGACCACGGCCATGATTTTTTGCATCAATTGTGTCAGATCGATTTCTGCCGATAACGCCAGCGCCGATTTCATCAGATAGCTGATGTCCAGACTAGGTAAGGTGGTGGGAGCGGGCTGAGGTTTGGCTATTCTGGCGCCGGTCTCCGGACTGACGTATTGATGACGTTCCTGCAGCTGGTTGCTTTTCGCATCGGCACGGCATAAGCGGTAGTGGCGGCGCGCTTCGCCGTAATACAGTTCCGCGTCGCCCAAGCGGTGCTTCAGCAACAGATCTGCCAGCGTTTCGTATATATGGCCGGTCAGCAGGCCATAGTTCTGCGCCAGTGACAAGGCAATGGCATCCATGTACAGATTGCGCGCTTCGCGGTATTGGCCCTGCTGTCTGGCAAGCTCGGCATGGACAAACATTAGGTAGGGTTTCAGCAAGGGACCAAGTTGCCCCCACACTTCCAGTTGCGCAAGCAAGGGCGCAATTTCGGCATCGATTCGCGCCGCATCCATTTCCGAGCGCAGCAAGTTCAAGATCCGAAAGGCGTACCAAAGACGTTTCAAAACATTGTCGGTTAAGCCGTGCAAATAGTTTTCCACGGCTTTCAGCGATATTGCCGCCGCACCATAGTCGCCCAGGTAATATTGGGCAAAACCCAGTAATGCGAAGTAACTGCCGGTAGCGGCCACATAGTTATTGGCCTGCCAGTCCGCCAGCGTGGTTTGCATATCGAGCGGGCGGTAATCGGGCTTCATCGGCAATACCCAGCCGGCCAGCACCGCCTGGGCCAGACCTATTGAAAACGACAACTGGTTTTTGCGGGAAAATTGCAGACATTCATCGGCGGCTTCCTCGACCCAGCGCAGGTTTTTACCCTGGGCCATTAGATTCCACATCAGCGGGCCGTAGGACAGGCCGGCGTTGTAGAGATCGCCGCAGTTCTTGCCGGACTGAATGGCCTTGTGCGCGTAATCGACAATATCGGCCGGGTGGCTGCGCGAGTGCATATTGCACCAAACGATGCCGTTCATGCCTCGGGTAGCGCCAAAGGTGTTGGGGTATTTGGCGCACAAATCGTGAGCCAAATCCTGGTATCGAAACGCCTGGTCGAATTTGCCCTGTTCGCCCAGATTGAGGCCCATGATGGAAAACGAATAAATCACCGATTCGTCCATGCCGCCTTCCAGGCAGTGCAGGGTGGATTGGGCGGCGGATAAATACAGCTGCGGCACCAGACCGCACATGTACAAATCCGGAATCAACTCGCTATAAAAAGCCAGTTCGATTTTGCTTTGCCGCTGCTGGGTAAACGGCATGTTCAGGATTTTTTGCCAGACATCGTCTTGCTGGTCAATGATCAGCATCAGACTTTCCATGCGTTGCCGGGCTTGTTCGGGGTCGTCGGGAATGGATTTGTTGAAATACGCCAAGCCACGGTTGGCCGTGGCGATAGCTTGCTTAAAGTTGCCGAATGAGGACAGGGATGTAGTCTGATCGGCCAACGCCTCGGCCTTATCCAGGTCGCTGACCGCATGCTCGATCAGCCGGTTCAGCAAGGCTTCCGAGCTGTCGTAGCGACCGCACATCAAATCGGTTTTCGCCAAGCGTTGATAAATCCGAAACGTCAGCGCGTAAGCCGTTTCCCAACAATCCGGCGGCAAATAATGGTGGGCCTTCAGGAAAAATTCGTTGGCGGCATCCCCGGCCAGCGCATCCAGGGCTTTATTGCCGGCATTGAAGTTGATATTCACCAGCCAGTAGGCGGTTTCTTCGTCCAGATCATTCGGGCAACCTTGATTGAGATGAGCGGCGATGGTGAATAAATTGTCGAGGCTGACCAGCTCGGCTCCCGGCGGCACCACCGACAGCAAGCGATTGCCGATCCGCCAATGGATGCCGGGGCGCGCCGCGGCGGCAACTTGCTGCAATACCGCTTCCTGTACCCGGTCATGGACAAATTGCAGGTCGGCTTTATTTTCCAGTATCAGGCCCATGCTTAATACCGGTTTTAAGTCCTCGAACAGTCGCTCAATGGGCTTGTCCAGCACCAGCCCGACATCCTCCGCTGTGAAGCGATTACCCATACAGGCGCAATGATAAAGAATATCCAAAGTCTGGTTGGGCAATTTACGCACTTTGGCGCTGAACAGTTCCACCACGCTGGCCGGCATTTGCGTGTCGCGGATGCGGTTCATATCCCATTGCCAGTGTTGATTGGCGTCGATGCTGAGTAAACCTTCGTTGTACAACCAGGCCAGACTTTCACTGACGAATAAGGGGTTGCCTTCGGTCAGATGGGCGATAAAGTCGGCCAAATTGGCGGTGGCATTCAGCGACGAATCCAGAATGTAGGCAACCATTTCGTGGCAATCGGCGTCGCTGAGTTCGGTCAAATGGATCTCGGCCAGTGGGCCGGCGTTTTCTCGCACGCTACGGATGAGTTTGGTCAAAGGATGACCACTATCGACTTCGTTATGCCGATACGCGCCCAGCAAAAATAGATAGGGGTGTTCACGGTGATTGGCGAACAGGTTTTGCAAAAAATCGAAGGTGGCGCTGTCGCACCATTGCAGATCGTCGATGAATAACACCAAGGGATTGTCCTCGCTGGCCAGGCAAGCCAGGAAGCGGCCGAACAAATTGTTGAAACGGTTACGCGCTTCCACCGGCGGCAAGGGCTGTACTTCGGCTTGCGGGCCGATGATGAATTCCAGCTCCGGCACCACATCAATGATCGCTCCGCCGGCATTGTCCAGCGCGTCGAGAATTTTTGCGGACCAATCATGCACTTGGGCATCGCTTTCGGTCAGAAAGGTGCGTATCAGGTTGCGCAAGGCCTGAATCAGCGAACTGTAGGGAATATTTTTTTGGTACTGATCGAACTTGCCGGAGCTGAAATAACCGCGATTTTTCACCAGTGGTTTTTGGAGTTCCTGAATCAGCCGGGTTTTGCCGATGCCGGATAGGCCGGAAATTAGCACCGAACGAAACCGGCCTTGGGTCACCTCGCTGTAATCCTGGCGAATGAGCTCGGCTTCGCTTTGGCGGCCGACCATTTTCGAAATGAAAACCACCCGGCGGCTGCGGTCGTGTTGGCCTATGCCAAAATTCGATACGCTGCCGGTGGTTTCGTGTTCTTTTTGGCAGCGCAGCAAATCGGCCAACAAACCTGAAGCACTTTGATAACGTTTTTCCGGTTGCTTCAAAATCAGTTTGGCGATGATTTCGCTCAGGGTGTTGGGGATGCCCGGACTAATGTCGTGGATTTTGATGGCTTCCTCGGCCAGATGCGAGTGAATCAGTTCCAGTGGATCGTCGGAAAAAAACGGCAGTCGGCCGGTCAGCAGTTCGTAAAACACGATACCCAGCGAATATAAATCGGTGGAGAAATCGACCCGGTAGTTGATGCGCCCGGTTTGCTCCGGCGAGGTATAGGCTAGGGTGTTGCGGACGAATTCCGGATCGTAAATGAAATGACTGACATCGCGGATGTCCAGCGGCGTGATGAAGTCGGTCAGGCGCAAATTCAAGCTGCCGGATTGCACCAGAATATTGTGCGGTTTGATGCCGCCATGGGTAATGCCGGCATCGTGCACCGATTGCAGGGTGTCGGCCAAGGAGCAGGCCAATGTAAAAAAATCGCTCAGATTCACCGCCTGTTGTTGAGCGATCCATACATTCAACGGTTGGCCGTTGAACCAAGGCTGGACGATGAATTGATCGCCGTCGTTGGATTCCAAAGCCAAGGGCGTGCAGACGCGCGGGTCGTGCAATACTTTCAGGCGTTCGATTTTTTGCCGCAGATGCCGGGATTGGTCGTCCCAACTGGACAACAATTTCAGGCATTTAACCACCAGAGGGTATTCCGGCACATGTTTGTGATAGCCCTTATAAACCGTGGCTTGCAGGCTTTCGCCGAGTTTGTCGGTCAGCACATAGCTGTCCAGTTGCGGAGCGTTTTGAAGCGGAACGGTTCGGGTGCTTATATCGATCATGCGCTGGCGAGTGGGAAAGTTAAGGCGATTTTCGCGGCAGTTCCGGGGGCGGGCTGTTTTATAATTCTAGTCTTGTTTTGACTCAACAGGATTAGCCATGGCCGCGACAGCCTCCACTATGCTGCCTCTGGGCAGTATCGCCCCGGACTTTTGTTTGCCGGACACCGTGACCGGCCGCGAGTATGCTTTGCAGGACTTGAAAGGCGAACGCGGCACTTTGATTTTGTTTATCTGCAACCACTGCCCGTATGTGTTGCACGTCAAAGAGCAATTGATCGCCATTGCCCGGCAATACGCGGCCTCAGGCATTTCGACGGTGGCGATCAGTGCCAATGACATCGAAAACTATCCGCAGGATGCGCCGGATAAAATGCAGCAGATGATGGCAGACTGGGGACATCCTTTTGCCGCGTATTTGTACGACGAATCGCAGGCGGTGGCCAAAGCCTACCAGGCAGCCTGCACCCCGGATATTTATCTGTTCGATGCCGATTTGGCTTGCGTTTATCGGGGCCGCCTGGATGGCGCCACGCCGAAGAACGATGTGCCGGTTACCGGCGAAGATTTGCGCAATGCCCTGGATAACTTACTGGCGGGAAAGCCTGTCGATACGATACAAATTCCCAGCATCGGCTGTAACATCAAATGGAAACTTGCGGAGTAAATGCCGGTAATCCGCAATCCGTTGTCACTTCGGTAAAAACCGCCGCTCAGGTTTTTGAACTTTTCTGGCGGCGGCTTGCGCAGGGGTGTATTCAGGCTGACAAATCATTGCCCCCAGTCTTCGGCACGGTGCGTTTTTAGCGTGGTACGTCGTCGAATTGCTCAACCAACATATCCAGCTCTTTGCTGAGTGCCGAGACACCGCCGCTGGCCGTACTGGCATGAACCGCATGCTCTGTGGTTTGTCGCGATAAGCTGCCGACGGCTTCTACCGTTCTGGAAATTTCTTCGGAAACAATATGTTGCTGTTCAGCGGCGCTGGCGATCTGCACGATCATGTCGTTAATGATATTGACCGACAGTGTGGTTTGTTGCAGCGATTCGGTGGAGTTTTTTCCGTGTTCCGCGCCGGTTGCCGCCATTTCCCTGACTTTAGCCATTTCCTGTACGGCGTTATTGACGCCGGAGCGCAGGCCGTCGATCATTTTATGGATTTCCTCCGTGGATTTTTGCGTGCGTCCGGCCAAGGTTCTGACTTCGTCGGCCACGACGGCAAATCCCCGGCCTTGTTCGCCGGCGCGCGCTGCTTCGATGGCGGCATTCAGCGCCAACAGGTTAGTTTGCTCGGCAATCCCTTGAATCACATCAAGGACGCCGCCGATTTTCTTGCTGTGATCGGCCACAATTTTAATGACTGTTTCGGCTTGGCCGACCGCGACCACTAAGCGGTCTATCATTTGGATGGTATTGTTGACCCGCGAAAGCGTTTCTTGCGATTGCCGATTGACATCATTGGCGGCTTGAGCGGCGTTGGCGGCGCTGCGGGCGACCTCGCTGACGGTGGCGCTCATTTGGTGTATCGCCGAGGCAATCTGTTCAATTTCCGCCAGCTGTCTATCCATCGCTGCGCTAACTTGGCTGACTGCCTGGTAGCTCGTATCGGCTTTACCTGCCAAGGGTTCTGTGGCTTGAGTTAGACGGCGTATGATGGTTCGGGATTTGGCTTTTAACAGCTTCACCGCCAACAGTAATTGTCCAACTTCGCCGCCATCGGCGGTGTAAATCTGCTGCATCACCGGATTGTCGATCACCCGGCGCGCTTCCGCCGCTGCGTCTTTTAAAGGTTGTAATACAAGCCAAACCCAGGCATAACCGACCGCTAAGGGGCCGGCGAAGATTGCTGTCGCTACGCCAAAACTGCACGTTTCGCTCAGATAAAGGTTGATGGCGGTGATTAATTGAATCACTGCAAAACCGCCGGTCAGTTTGCCGGACAAACCGATGCGGCTCAAAGGCGAATCGATATTTTTGCCGTGGTTCAGCTTTTCGTAGACAGTATTGGCGCGGGTCACGCAGGTCACGTCCGGTTTAACCCGCACCGATTCGTAACCGACAATCTTGCTATTTTCGAAGCGCGGGGTGACAAAAGCATCCACCCAGTAATGGTCGCCGTTTTTACAGCGATTTTTGACAATTCCCATCCATGGCCGGCCGCTCTTCACGGTTTGCCACAAATCGGCGAATGCGGCGGAAGGCATGTCGGGATGGCGAACGATGTTATGGCTCTGGTTTAACAGCTCTGCCTCGCTAAAGCCGCTAGTGTTCAAAAAATCTTGGTTAACATAATTGATCTTGCCGGCGGAATCGGTCCCGGAGGTGATGGTAGCCGAAGCTGAGTAAATCAATTCACGTTGGGTAACGGGTAGGTTTTTTCTCATTTTTGTACCGGGTCGGCAGAGATAGAAAGGTAAGTTCCCACGCAAGCGCTGGCTGACTGGTCTGCACCGCTTTTGTCGACGAAGTATAAAAGGCTTTACGGCGATTGCAAAAGCCGGCCCCTGACTAGCGTGTGTTATCTGCAGGCCGTTTTTATTGTTAGATAGCGGCGATGCACTATGCTTGCAACGGAAAAACCTAAAATGAGGATGGAAATGACAGAATATCAATCACGGCAGTTGCAATTCAGCGGCAGCGGTGGCGAGTATTTCCGGATTTGGATCGTCAATGTCTGCTTGAGTATCGTCACCTTGGGCGTTTACTCAGCCTGGGCCAAAGTCAAACGTAACCAATATTTTTACCGCCACACTACCTTAGCCGGTGCGGGTTTTGACTACCACGGCGATCCCAAGGCGATCTTGAAAGGACGCATCGTCGCTTTTCTGTTGTTTGCTGGTTATACCTTGGTCGGTGAATTCGATCGGGTTGCAGGCTTGGCAATTTTGCTGGTGATCGTATCGGTGATGCCCTGGCTGTTGATGCGTTCGCTCCGCTTTAGAATGCATAACACCAGTTACCGAGGCTTACGTTTTGCGTTTCATGGCAGCACCGGAGAGGCGTACTTCAATTTTCTGCTATTGCCGGTATTATCGGCTTTGACTCTGGGGTTGCTGTGGCCGCTGGCGCAACAGCGCATGGCTCGTTACAACCGGGAAAACAGCACGTACGGTAATGAGTTTTTTAAATTCTTTGCCGGCATTGGCGCCTACTACCGCATCTATCTGATGACGATATTCATAGGTGTGCTGGTGTTTGCCGGCCTGATGGTCAGCGTTATGTTGCTGGGTAGCAAGGAGCTGATTCCGGTCGAGGCTGAGCAATTAGTGGCGATGAGTGTATTGGTAGCCGCGATAGGCACCTATTTGGCCTTGTTTTTACTGGCTTATCCCTATGTCGCGGCGCGTCTGCAGAACTTAGTCTGGAATAGCACGCAATTGGGTCCGCACGGGTTTCAGGCCCAGCTTCAAGCGAGGGAGATGCTGGGTATTATGTTTAGCAACGTCCTGTTGACTTTGCTGACCTTTGGGCTGTACAAGCCGTTTGCTGATATTCGTTTGGCGCGCTATCGCATCGAGCGCGTCGCATTATTGCCACGCGGCAGCATCGACGAGTTTGTGGCCGGTTTGCAGACTAATAGGTCTGTCGCCGGCGAGGAAATGGCCGAGATGTTTGATTTCGATATTGCCTTGTAAATGTTGCTTACGGCCGTTTACTACGACGGGCGGCAAGCCCGGCCGCATCCCGTTACCCTCTGTGTTGAGGGCGACAAGCTGTTGTTGCAGGGCCGGGAGATTGTGCGGCGCGAAAATTTAGCCAGTCTGAAAATTCCGCCGCCGCTCGGCAGCACGCCGCGCCTGATTTTGTTCGCCGATGGCGGCCGTTGTGAAGTGGCAGATCGACAAGGTTTTGCCGAGATGTTGCCGGATAGAGCACTGGCCGGTATGGAAAATAGCTGGTGGTATGCGTTGGCAGTGTTGTTGTTAACTTTGAGTCTGCTTGTCGCGTTGTATTTGTTTGCTCTGCAGCATCTGACTCTGCACATCATGTGGATGCGATGAGTGTTTTTGGGGTACTTATTTGGCCTTGTTTTTACTGGCCTATCCCTGCGTCGCGGCGCGTTCGCAGAACTTAGTCAGAAATAACACGCAATTTGGACCGCTTGGTTTTTAGGCCCGGTTTGTGGCGCGGGAGATGGTGGGTATTATGTTTGGTAATGTACTGTGGACTTTGGGCTTGTACAAGCAGTTTGCCGCTATTCGCTTGGTGCTGTATCGCATCGAGCGCGTCGCATTATTGCCACGCGGCAGCATCGACGAGTTTGTGGCCGGTTTGCAGACTAATACGTCTGCCGCCGGCGAGGAAATGGCCGAGATGTTTGATTTCGATATTGCCTTGTAAATGTTGCTTACGGCCGTTTACTACGACGGGCGGCAAGCCCGGCCGCACCCTGTTACCCTCTGCTTAGAGGGTGACAAATTATTGTTGCAGGGCAGGGACATTGTCCGCCGCGAAGATTTAGCCAGTCTGAAAATTCCGCCACCGCTCGGCAGCACGCCGCGCCTGATTCTGTTCGCCGACGGCGGCCGTTGCGAAGTCGCCGACCGGCAAGGCTTTGCCGAGATGTTGCAGGATGCAGGTAGTAGCGCGGTAGCGGGTATGGAAAATAGTTGGTGGTATGCGTTGGCGGCGCTGCTGTTAACTTTGAGCCTGCTCGTTGTTGCGTATTTGTTTGGATTACCTTATGCGGCGCGGGCGGCGGCGGACCAAGTGCCGGTTTATTTGCTGGAACGGATGGATACGCAGTTTTTCGCCAGCCTTGATCAAACCTTATTGAAGCCCAGCACACTATCCGACGAACGTCGGCAAACTATTCAGGATGGCTGGCAGCGCTTGGCTTTGCCGCCGGGTGAGGATAGACCGGCGCATATTGAATTTCGCGCTAGCCCGACATTGGGTGCCAACGCTTTCGCGTTACCGGGCGGCAACGTGCTGCTGCTCGACGACTTAGTGAGTTTGGCGAGCAACGACCAAGAAATTTTGGCGGTGCTGGCCCACGAAATGGGCCATGTCCACGAAAAACATGCTCTGCGGCAAATGCTACAGGCTTCTGTGGTGGGTTTGGCGATGGCTTGGTACATTGGCGATGTCAGCAGTCTGCTGGCCGTCGCGCCGACCGTATTATTACAAACC
Source organism: Methylomonas defluvii (assembly GCF_033949435.1). Lineage (NCBI taxonomy): Bacteria > Pseudomonadati > Pseudomonadota > Gammaproteobacteria > Methylococcales > Methylococcaceae > Methylomonas > Methylomonas defluvii. The sequence continues at coordinate 28,637 of NZ_JAXARY010000020.1, forward strand.
CGCTATTCGCGCGATTTTGAACGCCGTGCCGACGCTTTTGCCGCAGAACTGTTGCGCGCCAACGCTATTCCGGTCAGTCGGCTGGCCGATATATTGGAAAAACTGGAGGCCGCCCATCAAACCACAGTACCCAAACAACCCGTAGAATCGCTTGAAGCGCTGGATTATTTATCCAGCCATCCCAATACCGAAGAACGGATCAAACGCTTGCGCGGGCTGTAAAATGCTCGGTAGCCGGAGTATTTTGGCTATCCATTTATAGGTATCAGGAGAATAAAACACCATGAAACGTCTTTATGTCCTCGCGCTGGCGGGGCTGCTGGCAGCCGGCGGAACCGGTTGTGCCTATACTGCCAAACCAGACCAGCAGGCGCAAAATCGCAAAGTGCATCACGTGGTTATCGTTTGGTTGAAACAGGCTGGAGACGAACAGCTGCGCCAACACTATATTCAACAGAGTGCAGGCTTGGCGAAATTGCCGGGCGTGCTGGCTTACGATGTCGGTACACCGGCGGCGATTAAGCGTGGACGCGCGAATGCTGCCTTAGATGAAAGCTATGATGTGGCCGTATCCGGCATTTACGAAAGCCAGCAGGCTTACGAGGCGTTTTTACAGAATCCGGAATATCTGCGTGTGGCGCAACAGGTGCTGCGGCCCTTGGTGGATAAATATAAGGTTTATGATTTTATCGAGTAATGACGTTGTGACCAGCCGTTTCCCGGATTTGTAGCCAGGAATGGCTGGACAGTATCAGTCTGGCTTCTTCAGCGCCGGCAGCATGTGGCTTAAGGTGTTGTCGCGCTGCACGTAATGATGAAATAGTACCGCCGATACGTGTAAGCCAATCAGGTAATAGCCGATCACTCCGCCCGTTTCGTGTATTTCTTTGATCGTTTTGGCCAGTTCCTTGTTTTCGGCGATCAGCGCCGGCAACTCCAGGCCAAAGAATGGAATTGTTTTACCTGCCGCGCTTAATGCCAACCAGCCGGCTATCGGCATTCCCAACATCAATCCATAAAGCAATAGATGCACCAGACGTGCCGCCTGCCGTTGCCAGGCCGGCGGTTCCGGCGATATGGCCGGTGTGGGGCCGGCCAGACGGAAACCCAGTCTCGGTAACAGCAGCATTAACACCAATAAACCCAGCATAAAATGCAAGGCTTTCATGGTTTCACGCGGGTCGCTGCCTTTGGGGAACAACTCGCGTAGCTCGATACAGGCATACCCGGCTGCCATCACGATGAATGTCAGCCAGTGCAAGGCAATCGTCATCGTGCCATAGCGTTCGTTTGCATGGTTTTGCATCGTTAATTACTCCTTTTTTCCGAGAAAATGATAATACGCCGAATTTGCAATGAGCCGATTTGCCAAACGATGCCCGCGACTGGATGATTTAAAAACCTAGCGATGGGTTTATTTTTTCAAAGCGGAGGCTTCTGCGGCGCGGCGGGTGATTTCCGCCCAATCGCCGGCATCGACCAGCTCGGACGGTGCCATCCAGGAGCCGCCGACACAGGCCACATTACTTAGCGCCAGATATTCCACCGCGTTTTTCGGATTGACGCCGCCGGTCGGGCAGAAGGTCACTTGCGGCAGCGGGCCGCCGATGGATTTCAGCATTGGGATGCCGCCCGCCGCTTCGGCCGGGAAAAACTTCATCGCGGTAATGCCTCTGTCCATCAAACGCATCACCTCGCTGGGGGTGATGACGCCAGGCAAAATCGGCACGCCGGAAGCCAGAGCCGCATCCAGCAAGCTGTCGGTGACGCCGGGGCTGACGATAAATTCCGCGCCGGCATCAATCGCGTTTTTCAGGGTTTGGGTATTAATGATGGTGCCGGCACCGACAATCGCGCCCGGTACTTCGGCTTTGATGCGGCGGATAGCGTCCAGTGCTACGGGCGTCCGTAAGGTGATTTCCAATACTTTCAATCCACCTTCAACCAACGCGCGCGCCAGTGGCACGGCTTGTTCCAGTTGATTGATTACCATCACCGGCATTACCGGGGAGGTGGTCATGACTTCTTTTATTGATACGGTCATTTGTTATTTTCCTAATGTGAGGGTGCTTGGAAAACCCACGCCGTGAAGCGTGCGTGTTTGACAAAACGACAACGGTCTAATGGGTAAGCCCTAAACCGTATAGGTTGTCGATGCGGTTTTGCCGCCGTGTCCGGTCCAGTCGGTATGAAAAAACTCGCCTCTGGGCCGGTCGATGCGTTCGTACGAATGGGCGCCGAAATAGTCTCTTTGCGCTTGCAGCAGATTGGCGGGCAGCCGTTCGGTGCGGTAGCCGTCGAAATAAGCCAGGGCGGAGGAGAAGGCCGGCGTCGGGATGCCCAATTGTATGCCCAAAATCACCGCTTGGCGCCAGCCCGCTTCGGCTTGCTTCATCGCTTCGACGAAGAAGTCGGCCAGCAGCAAATTTTCCAGATCGGGATTTTGCTGGTAAGCCTGTTTGATGTCGTTCAAAAACTGGCTGCGAATAATACAGCCGCCGCGCCACATCAAGGCAATGTCGCCGTAATTCAGCGCCAGTTTGTATTCTTTGGCGGCTTCGCGCATCAACCTAAAGCCTTGCGCATAGGAAATGATTTTAGAGGCGTACAAGGCCTGGCGAATGGCCTGAATCATCGCCGCTTTGTCGCCGCTAAAGCTGGCGCTGGTTTTCGGCAAGGCTTGGGCGGCGCGGATGCGTTCGTCTTTTTGCGCGGATAGGCAACGGGCAAAGACCGATTCGCCGATCAGGGTTAGTGGGATACCTAGGTCCAGCGCATTGATGCCGGTCCATTTGCCGGTGCCTTTTTGGCCGGCGGTATCCAGGATGCTGTTCAGTAAAGTTTGGCCGTTGTCTTCTTTGTATGCCAGGATATTGGCGGTGATTTCGATCAAATACGAGCTTAATTCGCCTTGATTCCACTCAGCAAAAATCGCTTGCATCTCGTCGGTGCTCAAGTTCAAGCCTTCAGCCAGCAATTGATAAGCCTCGCAAATGAGCTGCATGTCGCCGTACTCGATGCCGTTATGCACCATTTTTACATAGTGACCGGCGCCGTTATCGCCGACCCATTCGCAGCAAGGGTCGCCGTCGACATGGGCGCTGATGGCTTGGAAAATCGGCTTAACCGCCGGCCAGGCTGCTTGGTTACCGCCGGGCATGATGGAAGGGCCGTGCCGGGCGCCTTCTTCGCCGCCGGATACGCCGGTGCCTACGTAGAGCAGGCCTTTTTCCTGCAAATATTGGGTGCGGCGGTTGGTGTCGGTAAACAGCGAATTGCCGCCGTCGATGATGATGTCGCCGGCTGACAGCAAGGGCAGCAAGTCGTCGATATATTGATCGACGACAGTGCCGGCCTTGACCATTAACATCACCTTGCGCGGCGATTCCAGGCTGTTGACCAGCTCTTCCAGAGAATGCGTACCGATGACTTGGGTGTTTTTAGCCGGGCCGTCGAGAAACTCATCGACTTTGCTGGTGGTGCGGTTATACACCGCCACTTTGAAACCGTGGTCGTTCATGTTCAGAACCAAATTCTGTCCCATGACCGCCAAGCCGATTAAACCAATATTTGCTTTCATGTGTTTGCCTGCTGTAAACGTTGTCGTTGTGGGGTGATGACACAATGTTGCTTAATTCTGGTTTCAAGAAAGTCGTCCTTCCGTGGAAGGACGGATTTGGCAAAGTGAAACTAAGACGGCATTGCTTAAAGCGTGTGAATCTCAATCCACGAAAAACAGATTGGTCGCTCCGGTTTCCGAAGTCGATGCGTTTGCCCGCATTGCGCCAAACAGTTCGCGACCCATACCAAAATGATGGCCGGTAGCGCTGTTGGCAGTCGGCACCCGGGCATCGAATTCGGCTTGATCCACTTGGACGTTGACTTCGCCGGTTTGGGTGTTTAAGGCAATGATGTCGCCGTCGCGGACTTTAGCCAGCGGACCGCCGTCTATGCATTCCGGCCACATGTGGATCGCCGATGGCACCTTGCCGGACGCGCCGGACATGCGGCCGTCCGTGACCAAGGCGACATGAAAGCCGCGGTCTTGCAATACGCCCAATACCGGCGTCAATTTATGCAATTCCGGCATGCCGTTGGCTTTTGGGCCCTGGAAGCGCAACACCACGATCACGTCTTTTTCCAGTTCGCCGCGTTTGAAGGCAGCCACCACGTCCAGTTGGTCGTCGAACACCATTGCCGGTGCGGTAACCACCTGATGCTTTTCCGCGACCGCGGAAATTTTTGAGACGCCGCGGCCCAGGTTGCCGTGCATCACGTGCAGACCGCCGCCCGCAGCGAAGGGTTGTGCCACACTGCTAATTACATCCAGATCCAGCGAAACCGCTGGCCCTGCTTCCCAGCTGAGCTTGCCGTCGTTCAGCGTCGGCACTTGGCTGTATTGCGCCATGCCGCGCTGGTCGCCTATGGTCAAAATGTCTCCGTGCAGTAAACCATGCTCGAGCAATTCCTGAATCAGTAAGCCCATGCCGCCGGCAGCTTGGAACTGGTTGACGTCGGCCGGACCGTTCGGGTAAATCTTGGTCAATAGCGGGATGGCTTTGGATAGATTATCGAAATCGTCCCAGTTGATGATAATGCCGGCCGCGCGGGCGATGGCGATCAAATGGATGGTGTGATTGGTCGAGCCGCCCGTCGCCAGTAAGCCGATAATCGCGTTGATGATGGCTTTTTCGTTGACGACATGGGCAATCGGCCGGAAGTCGTCACCCAGCGCGGTGAACTTCAACACTTGTTTGGCAGCGGCTTTGGTTAATTCGTCGCGCAGCGGGGTGTACGGGTTGACGAAAGAACTGCCCGGCAAGTGCAGACCCATGATTTCCACCATCATCTGATTGCTGTTGGCGGTGCCGTAAAAGGTGCAGGTGCCGGGGCTGTGGTAGGCCTTGGATTCCGATTCCAGCAGTTCTTTTTCGCCGACTTTACCTTCGGCGAATTTTTGCCGGGTGCGGGATTTTTCCTTGTTGGAGATGCCGGTAGTCATCGGCCCGGCGGGCACAAAAACCGCAGGCAAGTGGCCGAAACTCAAGGCGCCGATCAGCAAGCCGGGCACGATTTTGTCGCAGACGCCCAAATACAAGGCGGCGTCGAACATGTTATGGCTCAAGCCAATCGCCGTGGATAAAGCAATCACGTCGCGGCTGAACAGCGATAATTCCATGCCCGGCATGCCTTGGGTGACGCCGTCGCACATGGCCGGCACGCCGCCGGCGAACTGGGCGACGCCGCCGGCTTCGCGCACGGCTTGTTTGATCAGTTCCGGGTAGTGTTGGTACGGTTCGTGTGCCGACAGCATGTCGTTGTAGGCAGAGATAATGCCGACGTTGGCTTTCACGGCATGCGACAGAGCGTCTTTTTCAGCCGCCGAACAGACGGCAAAACCGTGGGCCAGATTCGCGCAAGGCAGATTGGTACGTTGCGGGCCGTTGGCAATGGCGGCGTCGATGCGGGCCAGATAAGCAGCGCGGCTTTCCCGGCTACGTTCCACCACGTCGGCGGTCACTTTTTCTAAAACAGGATGCATAAGCTCTCCAGGGCAGCAGATGGGGTGGTGTCGACGCGCCGAACGGCGTTTTGGAATCGAGAGTGATCGGGTTATGCGCGTCTAACCCACCCTAAATTTAAGCGGCTAAGGTGCCCAGTACAATTCCACCGGCACGTCTTCCTGATTCAATAAGGCCCGAATCGGCATGTCCTCTACCGGGCCCTGTTTCTGGGCGCTGTTGAACACCGCTAACTTATCTTCGCCGGTAAACAAAATCACGATGCGTTCCGACTTTAATAAAGCGTTGCGGGTCAGGGTCAGGCGTTCTGTATTGGCGCCGGTCACTTCGCTTTGAATGGCGGTGATGGCCGCGGTCAGATTTTGATTGTCCTCACTCAATGCGTTGGCCAGACCTTCTGCGTGCGGAAACAGCGAAGCGGTATGACCGTCCGGGCCCATGCCGACGATGCTCAGCGTGAAAGGCTGCGGCAGTTTGGCGTAGCGGCCTTCAGCCTCGGCCTGACCTTGTTTGGCCTTGGTAGCCGGGGTTTTCATGCCGATAAACTCAACGTTTTTGGCGTTGTTGATCAGCAGGCTGCGGCGAATCAAAGCTTCGTTGCTGGCGCTGTGTTGATTGTCCACCCAGCGTTCGTCCACCAGCGCCACCTTGATTTTTTTCCAATTCAAGTCAGATTTGGACAAAGCTTCATAAAGCGGGGCAGGGGTGCTGCCGCCCGACACCAATAAAGTGGCTTGACCGTGTTTGCTGACGGCTTCGGATAACACATCCTGGCATTCGGCCACCAAGGCGGTAAACAGGTGGTTACGTTGTTCGAAAAAAAATTCTCTAACCATGTTCGTTGTTCTCGTGATGGATACAGATTGATTACTCTTCCCAGGCGCGGCCGTCGCGGGCCAATAATGCCACGGAGGCAATCGGCCCCCAGCTGCCAGCCGGGTAAGATTTTGGAGCGCTGTGGTTTTGCGCCCAGGCGTCTTGGATCGAATCGACCCAGGCCCAGGCTTGTTCGATTTCCTCGCGGCTTAAAAACAGCGTGGTATTCCCGCGCAGGGCTTCCAGAATCAGTTTTTCGTAGCCGCCGAAAATACTGTTTTTCTTGAAGGTTTCCGAAAAACTCAAGTCCAGCTTGGTTTGTTGCAATTTGATATTACCGTCTATGCCCGGCACTTTGTTCAACATCACGACGTCCACACCTTCATTGGGCTGCAAATGAATCACCAATTTGTTGGCCGGCAAATCGCGGAAGCTGTCTTTGAAAATGTTGTGCGGCAATTGTTTGAAGTTGACGACGATTTCCGTACGTTTATTGGGCATGCGTTTGCCGGTGCGCATATAAAACGGTACGCCGGCCCAACGCCAGTTATCAATGTCTACCCTAATTGCCACGAAGCTCTCGGTGGTGCTTTCCTTGTTGGCGCCTTCCTCTTCCAGATAACCCGGCACCGCCGCGCCTTTAATGAAACCGGCGGTGTATTGGCCGCGCACGGTTTTTTCCTCGACATTGCGCGCGGTAATTGGCCGTAAGGCTTTCAAGACCTTGATTTTTTCCATATGGATGCTTTCCGCTTCCAGATCGGCCGGCGGCTCCATCGCGACGAAAGTCAGAATTTGCAGTAAGTGATTTTGCAGCATGTCGCGCAACTGGCCGGTTTTATCAAAGTATTCCCAGCGGCCTTCGATGCCGATGTCTTCACCCACCGTAATCTGGATATGGTCGATGGTGTTGTGGTTCCAGTTGGTAGTGAAAATCGAGTTGGCAAAACGCAGGGCCAGCAGATTCAGTACCGTCTCTTTGCCCAGGTAGTGGTCGATACGATAGACCTGATCTTCCTGGAAGACTTCTTCGACGACGTCGTTGATCTCCTTGGAAGACTTCAAGTCGTGGCCGATGGGCTTTTCCATCACCATCCGCGATTCGGCGGTCAATACGCCGCAGCTTTGCAAACCCTGGCAGATACTTTTGAATAGAAACGGCGCTACCGCAAAATAGTTAACCATCACCCGCTTTTCCGGATCGACTGCGGCATTCAACTGCAGATATTGCTCCGGTTGAGTCAGGTCGATTTTCAAGTACGATAATCTTTGCGACAGCCGCTCCCAGATTTCCGGGTTTATCTCTTTGTTTAAGAACGATTTCAGGCTGTTATGGGCAATTTGGACGAAGCCTTCGCTGGTTTCCTCCAAACGGTCGACGCCGATAATCCGGGTATCGGCTTCCAGCAAATTGGATTTTTCCAGACGATACAACGAAATTAGTAACTTTCGTTTCGATAGGTCACCCAATGCGCCGTAAATCACCAGGTCGCAAGGTTTGTAATTTTGATTTTTCATCAGTGATACTAGGAATGAAGAAGAGGGTTGATCGGCTTTGGCATGTCGATTTCCGCGCGCAAACTAAACGCACGTTGCAGGAAACTCTGAGCCCGGATCAGTCGAAAATGCCGCCATTATAATGTTCGTTGTCGGTTTGGAACAAGATCAAAGGCCGCCAAGGCCGGATTTATAGGGGTTGGCGGCGCACAAAACGCTTGACTGCTAGCCGAACATCTCGGTGGTATAACGATAGGCTTGTATCTTGTCAGACCAATAGGCGGCGGGTAAGCCGGCCTTTTGTTTTAAGTGTTGTAAAAACTCGGTGGGGTTGGGTAAATCTTCCCACACCGAGGGCAGGAAGGTGCCGCGCCGGGCGCCTTCCTGCAAAATGATGCCGTCTATGCCGGGGCGCAGTTGCGCGATCAGATCCGCTTCGGACAAAAATGTCAGCGCTACGGCGGGGCTAAGCACGGAGATATGTAAGTCAAGATCGGCCAGTTCACCAGCGGCTAATGGCGGAAAGCGCCGGTCCCGGAACGCTGCCGCAAAGGCATTTTCGGCCACATCTTCCGCCAGAGGCCTTACCGCTTCCAGCATGCCGATACAGCCGCGCAATTGGCCACGGCTTTCCAGGGTGACGAAAGTCGCGCGGATTTCGCGTAATTCCGCTGGATAAGCATCCAAATCGACCGGTAACGGCCGACCGGTTTGCAGGCCGTGGGCTATGGATTGCCGGGCTAGTGCCAGCAAGCGATTTTGCGAGGTTTCAGTCAACGACATAGGCACCGTATCCCACCACTTGCTGTTTGTTTCCGGCCGTGTCGCCGGAATTGCGCAGATCTATGGTTTTAATAGACAGACCTTTTTGTTTCAGTAGCTTCAACAAGCCGTTGACCGGCACCTTGCCGCAGGCGGCCTCACCGCAAATTTCGTTGTATTGCAACTGCTCTATCATTCGGCTAGTCGCTTGATCCAGACGTTTGGCGGTGTCGTAGTCGTGATAATGGCTAAGATCGGAGCTGATGATCAGCAAGGTTTCATCGCCGCCCCACAACAGCTCCAGCGCCTGGCTGACTAGTTCGGGACTGGCGTCGCCGGCCACGATGGGGACCAGTGTGAATTGCTGTAAAACCGATTGCAGAAACGGCAGATGTACTTCCAGGCTGTGTTCCAGCGTGTGGGCTTGTTCGATGTATTCGACAAACGGCAAACTCACTAAGGCCTCGATAGCGGCCTGGTCTACCTCAACATCGCCGAGCGGGGTGGTGTAAGCGTGGGTTCTGCTGACTGCCAAGCCGCGAAACGCCACGTGATGCGAAGGGCCGATCAATACCACGCGGGTAATGCTGGCTGCGGCGGGCTTTAAACGGGCGTAAGCGGTAGCGGCTATCGGCCCGGAATAAACGTATCCGGCATGCGGCACGATCATGGCTTTGGGCGCTTTGCCGGTGGAGCGTACGTCCTGCAAATAGCCGAACACCGCGTCATGAAGTTGTTGGGGGTGGGCAGGATAAAACCGTCCTGCTACGGCGGGTTTTCTATTCATGCGCTGATCCTTTTTTAAAGTTTTAATACGATCAGAGGCCGGGCGGATAGCGGCGCATCAAAAAATTGAATACCCCGCCCATCTTGGGTTTATTCTACTGCTAACTCTCGCCGATAACGACCCGATTTTATGCTTGGGGTTCAAGGAGCATCGCCATGACTACTTTACTCAGCGCGGATACAGCAGCCACCCGTTATTGGCATGTGTTGGCGGACGGCAAGGTGCAGTGCGACTTGTGTCCGCGCTTTTGCAAATTGCATGAAGGCCAACGCGGCTTGTGCTTTGTGCGGCAGAATCTGCATGGTCAAATCGTGATGACCAGTTACGGCCGCTCCAGCGGTTTTGCCATCGATCCCATCGAGAAAAAGCCGTTAAACCATTTTCTACCCGGCACGCCGATTTTTTCCTTCGGCACCGCGGGCTGCAATTTAGCCTGCAAGTTTTGCCAGAATTGGGACATCAGCAAGTCGCGGGAGATGGATACGCTGATGAGCCGGGCCGAGCCGGAAGCAATAGCCAGGGCCGCTTTGGAACATGGTTGCAGTAGCGTCGCCTATACCTACAACGATCCGGTGATTTTCCACGAATACGCCATCGATACGGCACAAGCCTGCCGGGAGCTGGGTTTGAAGTCCGTGGCTGTGACCGCCGGCTATGTCTGCGCCGAGCCGCGCGCCGAGTTTTATCGCTACATGGACGCGGCCAATGTCGATTTAAAAGCCTTCTCCGAGGATTTTTACCACAAGATCACCGGTGGCCATCTGCAAGCGGTGCTGGAAACGCTGCAATATTTAAAACACGAAACCCCGGTCTGGTTGGAGTTGACTACGTTGCTGATTCCCGGCACCAACGATTCCGAGGCGGAATTGGAAGCCATGACCCAATGGGTGGTCGAGCATCTTGGTCCGGATGTGCCCATGCATTTCACCGCGTTTCATCCGGATTGGAAAATGACGGATACCCCGCACACGCCGCGGTCCACATTGTTGCTGGCGCGCAGCATTGCCTTGAAAAACGGCGTGCGTTACGCCTATGTCGGCAATGTTCACGACAAATCGGCGGAGAGCACCTATTGCCACGGCTGCGGGAAAATTTTGATCGGTCGTGATTGGTACGAACTGTCGGATTGGAATTTGGATGCCGCCGGCAACTGCCGGTTTTGCGGATGTTCTTGTGCCGGGGTGTTTAATCCTTTACCCGGCGATTGGGGCGCCAAGCGCCAGGCAGTCAAGTTTTAAGGTTTAAGACCAGGCATCCGGATTGATTTGGCCGATAGCCTGAAATGTGGGTTTGCAGAATAGATAGCCTTGAAACAGCGTGACGCCGCAGCCCAGCAGAAAATCCCGTTCGGCCTTGGTTTCGATGCCTTCCGCCAGCACTTCGATGCCGAGTTCGCGGCAGATTTGCACAACCCCTCCCACTATCGCCTGTTTGGGTTTGCTGAGATTGATGTCGCGCACCAAATCCATATCCAGTTTCAGCACATCCGGCTGGAATTCGGCGAGTAGGTTCAGGCCGGCGTAGCCCGCGCCGAAGTCGTCGATAGCGGTTTTAAAACCAAAGCGCCGGTATTCGGTGAATATATTGATTAAATGCGGACGGTCGGACACATCCTCGCCTTCAATCACTTCGAAAATGATGCGGTCTTTGGAAAAGTTGTAGCGTTGCGCGGCTTCAAAAGTCGAGCGGATACAGGCTTCGGGTTGGTAAACCGCATTCGGCATGAAGTTAATCGATACAAACTCCTGGATACCCAACCTCGCTGCGCCTTCCACGGCTTTAATCCGGCAGTTTTGGTCGAAGCGATAGCGGTTGGCATCGGTGACTTTGGCGAGTATCGATGCGGCCGATTCACCGTTAACGCCGCGCACCAGCGCTTCGTGGGCAAAAACGGTGCGGGCAAAAAAATTGACGATGGGCTGATAGGCAAAACTAAAATCGAAATCCAGTTCTTCCAGGTCTCGGCAACGGTTACAGCTGGGCAGGTCGGTATTGGTGTTGGTCTGTGGCGAATTTGGCGTGGTTTTTTCTGGCATAACGGATTCTCGAAATCGATGTCAGGATGTTGATCATCCTTGCTTGAGCAGGCTTGCTTCCCTGGTAATCGTCATTATCAAGTGTAGCGAAGTTGATGCGAATCATCATTTGCTTCGCAAATATTCGATGGTGCGGTTCGGGGTTCACCCAAATAGTTCAGTGTCAAATCCTAAGATTTAATTATTTGAACCAGCATCAATTTTGATTCTGCAGGGAAACTTGCATATGATAGCCCAACAAATTTAAGTCGGTGCTTGCTCACACTGTCCCTGCAAATATTCAGCAGGCTTCTGGCAAACGGAACTTAAGGGAATTCCATGAAAAAACCTCGATCACTCGATCACGACGGCCTGGATGGCATTATTCCGTCTACGGACAAAGCGCGGCTGAGTTCTGCCAATCCGCAAGGCAAATCAGACAAAACCTTTAAAAAACCCTTGCGCAGCAATGTGCCGTGGTTGCTTGGCGTGATTGGTTTGCTGGCCGTGGTGGCGGTTTTAGTGCCTGATTTAGCGCAAAAGCCGGCAGCTATTACCCAGACCTCAGCCTTGAATAAACCAGCAACACCAGACACCGGTCCTGAGCCGGCAACCCCCGATACCCAAGCGCCGCAGCCCTCAACAGAAGCCGCTCCAACCTTGCTTGCCGACGCTAAACCGGATCAAGCGATTGCTGCTAAGCAAGAGGCGCAACAGTCGGCATCCGCCAACGACAATCCGCAAACATCGGATCCGATGCCTGAGTTACCTACTGAGCCGACCGCGGCGGGTATTCCTAAAGTCTCGCCGGATACTGCGGCGCAAATCTCTGGCACGCCGTCTTTTACCGTGTATTTCAAATTCGATTCCAGCAAATTAACGCCGGAATCTGCGAACAGCAGCAACGAACTTTTGAGCGCGGCCAGAAGCTGCCAAAGCCGGATCAAACTAACCGGGCATACCTGCAATTTGGGTAGTGATGCCGCCAACGTGCAGTTGGGCTTGACGCGGGCTAATGCCGTTAAAAGACTGTTGGTCGGCAAAGGTATCGGCTCAACAGCCATCTTCACCGCATCGGAAGGTATGAGAAATCCGGCGGCGCCGAACGATACCAAAGAGGGCCAGGCCTTAAATCGTCGGGTCGAATTGCAGTGTGTGGATAATTAACCGAATTGAAGAGGGTAGACGCTATGATACAAAACAGTAAATCAGACTATCAGATAGCCCAGCAGCAAATTCTCGACGGTATTATTTCCGGCGAGTTCGATATAGAAAATCGCAACGATCTGGGCCCGCTGATTCCCATTCGCTTGTTTCAAGCCTTGCGCATGGTGGCTTTGGGTTCCAACGTAGAAGACATATTAGGCCAGGGTGCTCCTTCGCTGGTTTATCACTCGGGCCAGAGTTTGGGTTTGGCGATGGGCCAAATTGCCGCCGCCAATATCGATAAAGACCTGGAAACCTATGTCGGCAAAATCAAATTGCTGTGCCGGCAGTTGAGTATCGGTTTGGTGGTGCCGGATAAAGTGGACTTGTCCGCGGGCGTGTTGGAGTTAAGAGTGGATGAATGCGTGTCCTGCGCCGGTATTCATCATGTGTCGGCGCCTATTTGCCATTTCGAAGCCGGCATGGTCGGCGGTATTGTCAAAACTTTTTTCAATCGTAATGTAAAGGCCACCGAAACCAAGTGCAACGCGCTGGGCGACAAGACATGTTTAATCCGCGTCGATTTACTGTAGGTTGATAATTATTAAAAGCATCAGGAGAGCAACATGAGTAGTAATGTCCAATTTCTCGATCCGCGCAAATCTCAGAACAACGAAATCGATTCCATCTTGCGCAATCTGATGAACATCCAGGGCGTGTCGGCGGCGGCCATTGTCGATAGCGACGGCTTTGTCACGCATATTCACCGCGATTTTGAAATCAACACCGACGCCATCGGCGCTTCGGTACAGGTGGTATTCGGCGCGGCGGCCAAAGCGGCGCAACATGTCGGCCATCATTTAACCAATATGGTGATCTGCGAAAACAACGACGGCTACATTTTATCGACGCCGATAGACGCGGGCTTTATTTTGGCTCTGGTCACCCAGCGGGAAGCGTTGTTGGGGCGGGTGCGGTTTGAATTAAAAGAAACCATTCCGGTATTGAAAAAATTGTTCACCAGTTATCTGGCCAATTAACCGCCGTCTAGAGCTTAACTATGCATTGGTTTGAATCGCAGTTGGCGCAGTTGGATACGCTCGCCGACGATTATCTCACCGCGCGCCGGCAACCTGCGGCCGACATCGTCAATGTCAGCGAAGCCACCCGCTTAAAGCGTGCGGCATTCATTGACGCCGTGCAGTCTGTCGTGGATAAAGTGGTCAAGATCAATGGCGTAAGCGCTTGCGCAGCCTACCACGACGGCCTGATTCTGGCCCAATCCGCGGAAGCGCCCAATATGGATGCGTTCGGGGCGATTATTCAGGAAACCATTCGTGCTGCACAGCACGGTGAAACCTCGCTGGGTTTGGGCGAGATCGAACAGATCGTCATTGTCGGTGCCGTCAACAAGCTGGCAATGCTCAGCGTCGGGCCTATCATTTTGTGTATTTCCAGTCCCAAGGGCGTCAATCTGGCCTCTGTGTTAAGTCAGGCTAAATAGACGGCGGCAAGTCTATCCAGCCGTCGTTTCTTCCTTCTCGCCGGGTGCTGGCGAGAAACCCCATCCCCACGTTCGTAGAAATTGCCCTCCGTTACCAACTGAACTAAGCTGTTTAGTGAACGGCGGGTGTTGTCCCGCGGTTTCATAAAAATAACTAGATCTTCGCGTTATTAACCCGGCCCTATGGTCGCGGGTATGCCGTCCGGGCTGAGCTCGTCGAAGTCCAGGCTGGTGTGGGCAATGATTAAGGGCCGGGTTAATAAATCTCACTGGGGGGATGCAAAATGAAAGACTGTGGGTCTCAATTTGGCGTCGGCTGGTCTATCGGACTGGTTTTTGTGTTTAGCGTGCTGCGCCAGCCATTAACGCTGGCGGCGGAACCCGGCGGCGACTTTGAAGCCGATTCCAAGGCTGGCCGGACGTTTTCGACTGATTTGAAAGCGGCTGACGATGCTGTTATCGACACCCGTCTTTCCGAACAGGCCGATGAGGTCGGCAGGGATGTGGCGGATATGGATCTGCTGGAGCTGGTGAATGTCAAGGTGTCGCCGTTCGATGTGTCTTCCCAGCTTGATAGCGGATACCTTGCCTCGAATTCGGTGTCCGGCTCCCGTTTCGATGCACCGATCAGCGACTTGCCGTTTGCGCTCCAAGCCTTTACCGAGTCGTTCATCAAGGATCAAAAACCCCGCGATATTTTCGACATAGCCCGCTATTCGCCGGGAGTCACTTACCGCAGCAACGACTTCAACGAAGGCAATGCCAACTTGGCCATTCGCGGCTTTGCGGTGGGTTCTTTGGCCGGCGGCAATATTCACACGTTGCGCGACGGCGTCCACGGTCCGTCCATTTTGGATTTCACCAATATCTCGCGGCTTGAAGTGGTCAAGGGGCCGGCATCGTTTCTGTACGGTCAGGTCGCACCCGGCGGTATCGTCAACGTCATTACCAAAAACCCGCAGCGCCGGTTTGCCGCTGCTGCGGATGCGCGTTACGGTTCCTACGGTGAGTACCGTTTTGATGTTGACGTAACGGGACCGGCTACAAAAAACCTGTTCTACCGGCTGGCGGCTTCCTATGATCAGGATATGCATTACTGGGAGCCTTATGATGCGCATTCCTGGAATATCTCGCCTTCTTTGCTTTGGCAACCCAGCGACCGCCTGAGTGTCTCGGTAAAATACGAAAACTTCGAAAAGATCGAAGAGCCCCAGCTGATGCAAAAGCCCGGCTACAACACGCAGGCCGGCATATTGCCCACTGCCGCGGACCCCAACCTTTCCGGCGTCGATGTGCCGGGCTTGCCCGACAATTGGAACAGCATGGCTTACAGCGACTATCGGCATAGTCACACCCACAATCTCAGTACCTGGATAGACTTTAAGGCCGACGAACACTGGAATCTACGTACCGGCTATTCGCATCTGGAATACGATGTCGATGCGCTGTTTACCGGTAACTTGGGCATGAGTAATAACACGACGTTGATGCAGGGTCGCCGAGTCAGGCAGCAAGCCTACAGCAACCGTGACGACACGATAGAACTGCAAGGCGTGGGTAAGTATGACCTGGGCGTCGCCAGTCTGCGCTTGCTGCTGGGCGGTCAATACATTGACCGCAACTTCCATCGCGCCGCCGGCCAGGCACCCAATGATCCGGCCTTGGGGAGCAATCCCACCGCTTCGCCCTTGCCTTTGTGGGATCTCGGCAATCCCAACACCTGGAACCGCCATACGGCGATACCCTTATCCCGGCTGACGACAAGCCTCACGGACGAGAACGTGAACGCTGTCGACAAATCGGTCTACGGCAGCTCTACCTTCGGTTTTTTCGATGACCGTTTGCTGCTGTTGGCCGGTTGGCGCTGGACATCAACAGAAAGCCAATACACAAACCGTCTGACCGGCCAAGCACAGGGCGCCACCGCAAGTGCGGTCACACCTCAATACGGGCTGCTCTTCAAGCTGACACCCGAATGGTCGTTGTTCGCCAGTTACGCGGAATCGTTCGTGCCGGGCACTTTTCCGGCCAACAATCTGGACGGTAGCACGTCGATTCCCAAGCCGACTGAGGGCTGGGGTTACGATGTCGGCATTAAAGCGGACTGGTTTGACGGTCGTTTATCCAGCACGCTGACTTACTTCGAGATCTTAAATAAAAACATCGTCAACGATATGGCGTTGACCAATTCCGCCGGCGGCATCACCATTTACGGTCTGCAAAGCGGTGAACAGCGTTCCCGGGGTATTGAATGGGACGCCACCGCTAAACTGACAGACGACTGGCAACTGTATCTGTCCTACAGCTATATGGATGCCAGGATCACCGAATTCAGCGGTCAGGATCATGCCATCCTCGCCCAAGACCCTGGCACGCTCGATGCAGCGGGGCTGGCTAACTACAAGAACGTCAATCGCTTCCACAACGCGCCGCTGCAAATGAGTGCGCCGCATCTGGCTAATCTATGGACACGTTACGACTTTAGCATTGAGGCGTTGCGCGGCCTGCATTTGGGCGGCGGTGTCAATCTGGTCTTCGATCAGACTTTGTTACCCGATAGCCCGGCTAATTCGCGGCAGACTTATGCTTTGTTGAACGCCCTCATCGGTTATACCTGGGAAGTGGGAGGGCATAGTATGAGCGTGGATCTGATGGGCAAAAACCTGCTGGACGAACAATACCGGCCTTCGCAAAGCAGCCGTAGCAGGCCCCGCGAGTTGATGATCAACTTTTCGGTGAAGTTTTGATACCGGGGCTAAGACTATGACACTAGCCGACTATCGGTACTGTTTCGCAGCGGCAAGCCGGTTAGTATTGGACATTGCCGATGTTGGGCGCTATGCCGGATGGGTTACGCAAGGAGTGCGGTTTTGACTGTGAATTCATCAGGGGCTTGCGATCAATGTGCAGGCAATAAGCTATGTCCGAGGCGCCATGCCAGGGCGGCCCTTTGGCTTGCTGCGCTGTTGTTGCTGCCGGGTTTGGCAGTCGGCCAGGAGGTGATAGTCGATAACCCCTATAAAGTAAAAGCGGCCTTTCTGCGTAATTTTGCTCATTACGTGGTTTGGCCGAAACAGGCGCTTCCCGCCGGAAATGCCCCTTGGTGTATCGGTGTGCTGGGGCCCGATCCGTTTGGCGATATTTTAGAAACCACCTTGCGTGGACGAACCGAGCAGGGCCGCAGCTTTGTCATTGTTCGCGCCGCCACGGTGGCAGAATTGCCGCCGTGTCAGATAGTTTTCATGGCTTATGCGGATGCCGCAAAGCGGCGCACGGCGCTGGCGGTGTTGAAACAGCAACCGGTTCTGACGGTCAGTGACGAGCCGGAATTCTTGCCGGATGGTGGAGTCATAGGATTTGAAGTGACGGATAGGGTGCGGATGAGCGTCAACCTCGATCAAGCCCGAGCGGTTTCCTTGACGATTCAGACCAAAATGTTGGAAGTGTCCAGTGAGATTTTGGAAAACGGCGAGCTGCGCCGAATGAGATAAGTCATGTCCATCCAAGCCACTATTTACAACAGACTTGCGGCAGTGCTCTGGGGAGCGGCGCTGTTGGCGTTTGTGTTGGCTGTGGCGGGGCTGGCGCTGTTTCACAGTATGACCCTGGAACAGCGCGTGCGGCAGATCATGGAGCCTTACGCGCAGTTGGTTGCTGTGGGCACAGAGGCGGCGGTGGCTTTCGAAGATCCCTCGCGGGCTCAGGAAGTGCTGGATACCTTGCGCGCCAATCCGCAAATTCAAGAGGCGGATATTTTTTTAGATGACGGGCGGATGCTGGCCAGCCTCAACCACACTGCCTCCGAGCCGCCGCGGAGTATGCCAACCTTAGCCGATGGCATTTATCTAAACCACGATACCGCGGAGTTACTGCAGGGTTTAGGCAAAGGCGGGCGCTTGCGCATCGTGATGGGTTTGGAGCAATTGAGTCAGCAAACTCACCAGCTGCTCTGGTTATTCGGTGCCGGTATGCTGGTGCTGTTGGCCGCTACCTTAGGGCAACTGGCGGTGCTGCGGCGGACTATCATTCAGCCGATTGCTTCCTTAACCGTCGCTGCGGAGCGGGTTCGGCTGTCCGCCGACTACCGGCACCGGGTTCCTGTCGTCGGCGCCGATGAATTGGCGCGCTTGGGGGGAAGCTTCAACGCCATGTTGGAAGCGGTTGAAGAACGTGAAATGGCATTGTCCCGGCTTAACGCCTTTCATCGTACGATTTTGGACAACGCGGCCTATGCCATCGTCTCTACATCCGCCGACGGCACTGTTACCAGCTTCAATTTAGCCGCGGAGCGCTTGTTGGGGTATACGGCCGACGAGTTGATAGGCCAACACACCCCGGCACTTTGGCACGATGCAGCCGAGATCCAACGGCGTGCTCAGACATTGTCTGCAGAACTGGGTGTCTTGATTAATCCGGGATTTGAAGTGTTTACCGCGCATTCTCAACGGGGTCTACGCGAAGAAAACGAGTGGACTTTTATCTGCAAGGACGGGACGCGCGTGCCGGTCAATCTGTCTATAACGGCCTTACAGGGAGAGGGCGGCGCCGTTAGCGGGTTCGTTGGCTTGGTTTATGATCTGACCGAGCGGAAACAGGCGCAGCACCAACTGCAATTGCTGACTTATGCCCTGGATCAAGTGAAGGAATCCATATTCCTGATGCCGGGGAACGATCCGAAATTTCTTTATGCGAATCAGGGGGCCGCCAACCGATTAGGCTATAGTCGAGATGAGCTTACCCGCGGAATGGGGGTGTTTGATATTGATCCCAGCTGGTCGCCGGACGTGTGGGAGAAATTTTGGCCGGTGTTGTCCGTGAGTCGCCAAATGCAATTCGAAACCAGTCACCGGACACGTAATGGGCGGGTTTTCCCTGTGGAAGTGACCGGTAACTGTTTTGAGTTTGATGGCAAGACATACAATCTGGCAATTTGCCGGGATATTAGCGAACGCAAGAACGCCGAGAAATTGTTGTCGGAATACGCCGCGATCATTGAATCCACTGAAGATGCCATCATCGGTAAAACTCTCGATAGCGTCATTACCAGCTGGAACAAGGGTGCGGAACGCATGTTTGGCTATAGGGCCGACGAGATCGTCGGTCATTCGATTGCTATTTTGATACCCGGAGAATGCCAAAATGAGGAGCGGGAAATTCAGGATAGAGTCAGGCGGGGAGAATCGATTAGGCATTACGAGACGATCCGCCGCCGTAAGGATGGGCAATTGATTGACGTTTCGGTAACGGTGTCGCCGCTACGAAATTCAAAAGGCGAAATTGTCGGGGCTTCCAAAATTGCGCGCGACATCACTGATCGCAAACGCGCAGAAAACGAACTGATGCGCTACCGAAACGAGTTGGAAAACACTGTGCAGCAACGGACGGCGGAATTGCTGTTGGCTCGCGACGCCGCCGAAGCGGCTAATAAAGCCAAGAGCGTATTCCTGGCTAACATGAGCCACGAATTACGCACCCCGATGAACGCGATTCTCGGCTTTTCCGCCATTCTGCTGAAAAATGCCCGGCTACAAGACGGTGATCGCGCCAATGTCGAAATTATCAATCGTAGCGGCGAGCACTTGCTGAATTTGATTAATGACGTGCTGGAAATGGCCAAGATAGAAGCGGGCCGGGTCCAATTGGAAGACGCGCCATTCGATTTGGGGGAAATGGTGCTGGATGTGATGAAGATGATGCAGGTACGCGCGGCCGAGAAAAATCTGCAAATAGTCGTCGATCAGTCTTCCTCATTTCCGCGCTATATCATCGGTGACCAGGCCCGCTTGCGCCAGATATTGATCAATCTGGTGGGCAATGCGTTGAAATTTACCCAGCAAGGCGGGGTGGTCATACGCCTGTCCACCAAGAACAACGCCATCGCCCATCTGTTGATTGAAGTGGAGGACTCCGGTCCTGGGATTGCCGCTGAAGACCAAAAGCACATTTTCGAACCGTTTGTGCAGATAGGACACCTGGCCAACAACAAAGGTACCGGGCTGGGCTTAAGCATCACCCGCCAATTTGTGCAATTAATGAAGGGCTCAATCAGTCTGGAGAGTTCACCGGGAAAGGGTTCGCTGTTTCGCATTGATGTGCCGCTGAAGCAGGCGCAGGCCGCCGATATTACCGATTTGTACCGATTGGAAGAACGCATGGTGCTGGGGCTGATGCCGGGGCAGGATAATTATCGGATTCTGGTAATCGAAGATCAGCTGGAGAATCGATTATTGCTGGTGAATCTGATGGAGGCCGTGGGCTTTCAGGTTAAGGTAGCCGAGAACGGCGAGTTGGGCGTGGTATGTTTCCAAAGTTGGCAACCACACTTAATCTGGATGGATAGACAGATGCCCGTAATGGATGGTTTGGAAGCGACCAGAATCATTCGAAGCTTGCCGGGCGGCAAACAGGTGAAGATAGTGGCGGTCACGGCGTCGGCTTTCACCGAGCAACGGGCGGATATTATGGCGGCCGGCATGGACGACTTAATCTGTAAGCCTTTCCGGGCCAACGAAATTTACGATTGTCTGAGCCGGCTCTTGGGCGTGCGCTATGTTTATGCAGACTCATCGGCAATGATGCCGGAGGACGTGATTTTGACGCCGGAGATGCTGTCGGTCGTGCCGCAGAATTTACGCGAGGATTTGCAGTTGGCGGTGAATAATCTGGACAGTGAGCGTATAGGCGGGATTATTCAACAGATTGCGGCTTATGATCTGCGGGTGGCCGCTGCATTGACTCGGCTTGCCGAAGCTTATGAATATCCGACTATTCTTAATGTATTGGGAACTCACTAAAACATCATGGTAAATGCAGGCAAAATTCTGGTCGTTGACGACACTTCGGCGTCTTTGAAGTTACTGTCGGACCTGCTTAAGGCTGAAGGGTACGAGGTGCGCTCGGCGATAAACGGTGAGCTGGCCGTTAATTTTGCTACTGCCAATCCGCCTGATTTGGTGTTGCTGGATATTTTGATGCCGGGTATGGGCGGCTTTGAGGTTTGCCGTCTGCTCAAAGCGCATCCGGATACCCGCCATGTGCCGATTATTTTCATCAGTGCGCTGTCGGACCCGGACGAAAAAGTCCAAGGCTTTGAGCTGGGCGCGGTGGACTTTGTCACCAAGCCGTATCAACGTGAGGAGCTGCTGGCGCGCGTGCGCACACATTTGGAAATCGACCGGCTGCGCAATCATCTGGAAGAGTTGGTGGAAGAGCGTAGCCACCAGCTCCTGGAGAGCGAGAAAAAGCTCAGAGCCAGTCTGAACGATCTGGTTGCGGCCCATAGCCTCATGCACACCTTGCTGCGGACTATTCCCGATCTGGTCTGGTTAAAGGATCTGCAGGGTGTGTATATCAGTTGCAATCTGCAATTCGAACGCTTATACGGCGCCAAGGAAGCCGACATCGTCGGCAAGACCGATTACGAATTTACCTCCAGGGAACTGGCCGATTTTTTCCGGGACCATGATCGCAAAGCTCTGGCCGCCGGCAAGGTTTGCGCCAACGAAGAATGGCTGACTTTCGCTGATAACGGTTACTACGGCTTGTTCGAAACTCTGAAGACACCGGTATTGAATCAGGACGGCAAACCGATAGGCGTGCTCGGCATTGCCCGCGACGTGACCGAGCGTAAAGCGGCAGAAGCGAAAGTCCAACGCCATATGCAGCTCTATGCGGCCTTGAGTCATTGCAATAAAGCCATCGTCCACAGTGCCGATGAAACCGAACTGTTTCTGGAAATTTGCCGCGCTGCCGTGGAGTTTGGCGGTATGAAAATGGCTTGGGTTGGCTTGTTTGCGGCCGATCAGTGCTCGATACGCCCGGTCGCCAGTTTTGGGGAAGGCGCGGAAGAGTTGGCTACTATCGATATGTGCATGGATGCCGCCAGTGCTTTCGGCCGCGGTCCCGCCAGCGTGGCAATCCGCGAACAACGCCCTTGTTGGTGTCAGGATTTTATTAACGATCCGATGACCGTGCCGTGGCGAGAGCAAGGCTTGCGCGCCGGCTGGGCGGCGTCGGCTGCGTTGCCTTTACTCAAAAACGACCAGGCGGTCGGCGCATTCGTACTGTACGCCGACGAGGCGAACGCCTTCGACGATGCGGCGCGGGACCTGTTGGTCGAAATGTCCATGGATATTAACTTCGCCTTGGAAAATTTCAGCCGCGCGTTGGCTCAAAAACAGGCGGAAGCCGAGATCGAGCGCCTAGCGTTTTACGATCCGTTAACCAATCTGCCGAATCGCCGTCTGCTTTACGACCGCCTGCAACAAGCCATAGTCACCAATGCCCGGCATGATAAGCATGGCGCGGCCTTGTTTATTGACCTGGATAACTTCAAAGCGCTCAACGACACCAAAGGCCATACAATTGGCGACTTGCTGCTGATCGAGGTTGCCCAACGTCTGCGAGAATGCGTGCGCGAAGGCGATACCGTCGCCAGGTTGGGCGGCGACGAATTTGTGATGATATTGAACAGCCTAAGTGCGGACGAAACCCGGGCGTCTGCCCATACCAAAATGCTGGCCGGTAAAATTCTTTCTGCCATTAATCAGCCTTATTCGTTGCAGGGATACGATCACCATTGCTCGGCCAGCATGGGTATCTGCATGTTTCGCAACCAACATATTACGGCAGAGGAATTGCTGAAATACACCGATACCGCGCTTTACCAAGCCAAACGCGGCGGCCGTAACAAGCTGCTGTTTTACGATCCGGTGATGCAGGCCGCTTTGGAAACCCGCGCGGTATTGGAAAGCAATTTGCGTGTGGCGCTAAGCGAGCAGCAATTGGTGCTTTATTACCAGATGCAGGTCAACCGCGCCGGTCAGATTCTTGGCGCAGAAGTCTTGATACGTTGGCTCCATCCCGAGCGCGGCCTGGTTTCGCCTGCGGAATTTATTCCATTGGCTGAGGACACTGGCTTGATCTTGCCGATTGGTAAATGGGTCATGGACTCGGCTTGTGCGCAGCTCAAAGCCTGGGAAAACGATCCGCTTAAGTCTGAGTTACAGCTTGCTGTGAATGTCAGCGCCCTGCAGTTTCATCAGGATGATTTCGTTGAGCAAGTGCGGCTTGCCCTGGCGCGCTACGACTTGAGCCCCAATCGGCTGAAACTTGAGCTCACCGAGAGTTTGGTGCTGGATGACATTGACGATGCGATTGTGAAGATGCAGCAACTGCGTGATTTTGGCGTGCGTTTTTCGATGGACGATTTTGGCACCGGCTATTCGTCGCTGAACTATCTGACCAAGTTACCGATAGACCAATTGAAGATCGATCAGTCCTTCGTGCGCAATATTACGGTATCCCAAAGTGATGCGGTGATTGTGCAAACCATCATCGGCATGGCCGATAACTTGGGTATCGAAAGTATCGCCGAAGGCGTTGAAACCGAAGAGCAGTTGACATTCTTGGAACGGCAAGGCTGTCAGTTATATCAGGGCTACTTGTTCAGTAAGCCGATACCGTTGGCTGATTTTGAAGCACTGTGCATTAAAAAGCCGTAGTCTTTTGGATTGCCTTGAATATAAGCCGAATGCAAAGAGGGCTGAAGCGACTGTGATTCGAATACTGCTTGCCACCGCAGTTATCGCCGCGCTGGTTGCCTGTCCTGCGTCGGAGGACGCACATTCCACAGCGACGGGGGCGGGGCCGGTGCTGACACTGGAAGCAGCGGTTGCCGGCAAGTGGCGCGACCCTGCCAACGTCGCCCGCGACAACTGGCGGCATCCGTTGCAAACGCTGACGTTCTTCGGCGTGAATCCGCAACAGACTGTGATCGAAATTACGCCGGGTTATGGTTGGTACGCGGAGATTCTGGCGCCTTTGCTCCGGGAAAACGGCCATTACATCGCCGCGGTGATAAACCCTGAGAGTGCCGTCAAGAACAGCGCCAAGCATTATTATGCAAAGCAACTCAACGCGCTTGAGCGCAAATTGCGTGCTGCACCAAGCCTATACGGCAGCCCGGAGATTCGGCTGTATGACGAAGCCAAGCCGACGTTTGGCGCACCCGCTTCAGCGGATGTGGTGCTGACGTTTCGCAATGTCCATAACTGGCGGGAAGCGGATAGCGTGGCGTTGATGTTCAAAGGTTTTTTCGACGTGCTTAAACCTGGCGGTACGCTGGGGCTGGTCGAACATCGGGCAAATGGCGATGTGGCGAACGACGATTTCTCCGGTTATATCGGCCAAAATCAGCTGATTGCCTGGGCCGGTGCCGCTGGCTTTGTATTGCAGGCTGCCAGCGAGATCAACGCCAACCCGTTGGACAACAAAGACCGCGAGGGTGGCGTGTGGCGCTTGCCGCCGGCATTCAGCCAAGGCAGCAAGGATAGGGATAAATACGCCGCGATTGGCGAAAGTGATCGAATGACGCTGCGATTTTTAAAGCCTTAAGCGAGCGGTTCGAGACCGGAGGCTTAAAACTCCCAAACCACTTTGCCGTAAACGCCGCGTTGCACTTCGGCAGCCTGGGTGAAAGTTTCCTGAATGTATTCCAGATGTTGGTTGTCCAACAGGTTTTGGCCGACCAGCGATAATTCGACGGCTTGATTGAGCTTCCAGGCCAGACGCAAATCCAGGGTGGTGTAGGCTTTGATATATGCCGGCCCGCTTAGGGTAAAGGCGCTGGCGTTGTCCACATATCGCAGCCAGGCATCCAGGGTAACGTCCGGTGTCGGATTGAGCATCGCCCGCAATGAGGTTTTGTGCTGCGGCGACACCGCTTCCTGGTAATACGGGTTGCTGGATAGTTCGGTTTTCAAAACGCTATAACTGAGGTCCCAGCGCCACCAATCCAGCATCTTCCAAACTATTGCAGTTTCCACGCCATAGGTTTTGCCCTTGCCGGTATTATCGATGATCAAAGGCTGTTTGATAAAAAACGGTACATTTGCCGGGTCTGTCGCTCCAGGATGATAGGAGCGCAGATTTTGATAATCGTTATAAAACAACGATACATCCAGGGAGAAGCTGTTGCTGGGGGTGTATCGATAGCCGGTTTCATAAGCCAACACCTCTTCGGATTGATAAGCGTTGGAACCGGTTACCGCGAGGGCCAGGGGTAAGGGCGTGCTGTTGGGGCTGGTCAGCGGCGGCACCACTTGGCCGATTAACTCCATATGCGCATCCACCCGCGACGGAATGCGCACGCCTCGGGAGATAGCCGCCCACAGCCGGTGATTGGGGTCAGGTCCCCAGAGTAAGCGTGCGCTGGGTTGCACTTCGATGCCGGTGTAATCGTTATGCTCCAGTTTGGAACCCAGTGTCAGCCATAGCTGCTCGTCCACCAAGGTTAATTGGTCTTGGAGAAAGGTACTGAAATAACTCTCGCCGCGTTGAGGTGGCGTGAAATTAACTAAGGTCTGCTTCACTTGGTTTTCTTTGGTATAGGTATACCGATAACCCGCTCCCCAGATAATGTCGTTCCAGTCGTTTAGCGCAAAGCGGTGTTGAAAATCGACGTCGCCGGTATAACGCTCTTCTTCAATAAAACTTTCTCTGCGGTCATAGCTGTCGAAGTAGAGTTGTAGAGCGTAATTTGAGGTGTCGGAAATGCGATGTTGTAGTCGGCCCAGCAAATTACCGCCGGTGGCTTGTACCTGGTCGGCAATCGTTTCTCGATAAGGCGCGGTGAACATAGCTAATCCGATTTGCTGGTTTAAATTGCTATGATAAACATCGCCTTGCACGGTGGCGGAGTCGGCGGCCGACCAGTCGGAGTCTATGCGAAAGCCGCCTTGCATTTTGCTCCAGGCATCGCCGGCGGGCTGGCCGTCGGCTCTGCTGAGCGTGTCACGATCAAAACCTTTGAGATAGGCGCGGCCGCTGGTGTTTTCGTTTAGTTTGCCGCCATAACGGAATGCACCGAATCCGCGTTCCTCGCTACCGCCGCCGGCGCTGAGTAAGCCGCCTTGGGTATCGGCGGCGTGTTTGGTGATGATGTTGATGACGCCATTCACGGCGTTGGCTCCCCACAGTGCCGCGCCGGAGCCGCGAATCACCTCGATGCGCTCCACGTCCTCCAGCATGACATCTTGCATTTCCCAATACACACCCGAGAAAGCCGGCGTGTAGATATTTCTACCGTCGATCAGCACCAGTAATTTATTGGAAAACCGGCCATTAAAACCGCGTGAGCTGACGGCCCATTTGTTGGCGTCGATGCGGCCGACGTCGATGCCGGGAGCCAAACGTAGTGCATCGGGAATGTTAGTGGCGCCGGCGCGTTTGATGTCGTCGTTGCTGATGACAAATACCGCCGCCGCCGCATCGCCTAGCGCTTGGGTTTTTTTGGAAACGGACGTGATTTTTACCGATAGCAGTTCTTCTAAATTCAACTCGGTTAAATCGGTATCGGCCGAAGCAATCTCCGTATGAATAGCCAAGCACAGCGCGCCTATCCAAACGGGGTAAAAGGTATTTTTCATTCTGTAGCAAATTGGGCATGGCAAGAGACAGCGTGTCTCTCGGGTTAATTCTTCAGTTGCAAATGTAGCGCAGCATCGATTTATCACAAAGTTTTTGTAGCATTTATGCATTCTACTTTGTCAGGCGCATAAAGGTGCTGGCCATTCCGGACCGCAAGTATCATGCTGCCCGCCTTAATGGAAATGGTGAACGCAAGAAAAGGCCGGTCAATAGGTCAATCTGTCGACTGACAGCGTTCTGCCCTGACAGGTGCGATGGAATGTGCTGCGCGTGAGGGCCAAGCAAATAGGGGAGGAGGGGATGCGCTGTTGGCCGTTGGTGGCGGGATGAAGATAAAGTTTTCAGCGGTATGCCAACGGCAGTGGCACGAGGACTTAAGCTGACGCAGTTTGTTGTTCCCCGGCCCTGATATGTCAGCGGCCCCGCGCCGCCCAGGGCCAAAAGGGCTGCGCTAAGGTTACCGCTTTCGAGGGATGACGATACTGGGTCTACATAGGAGCCGGAATAACTATCAGGCGGGTTTCACACCTCCGCCCACATTCTCAGCAGGTTGTGGTAACAGCCGGTCAGGTTGACGGTCGGCGCGGTGTCGCCTTGGGTGTTGCGCAATTCCAGGATAGCCATATCCATTTCAAATAACAGGCGGCGGCGTTCGGTTTCCCGCACCATGCTTTCCAGCCAGAAGAACGAAGCCAGCCGCGCGCCGCGCGTCACCGGTTCCACCCGATGCAGGCTGGAACCGGGATACAACACCATATCCCCAGCCGCGAGTTTCACGGCATGTTCGCCGTAGGTGTCTTCGATGACCAGTTCGCCGCCGTCGTAGCTGTCAGGCTCCGCCAGAAAAACCGTCGCCGATAAATCGGTACGCACCCGTTCGCCGCTGATCGGGCAGTGGCGGATAGCGTTATCGATGTGGTTGCCGAAGGTGTTGTGTTCTCCAGCATAGCGATTGAACAACGGCGGGAAAATCTTTTTCGGCAGAGCAGCCGACAGAAACAGGGGATTGCGATTCAGGGCGTTCAGCAGGATGGCACGGGCCGCCTGACTTTGCTCGGTTTGCTCCGGCAGTTGCCAATTGTTTTTGACCTGTGCCGACTGACTGCCGGCAGTGATGAGGCCATCCGCCCAAGGCGCGTCGGCCAGCATATCGCCGAGCTGTTGCAGTTCGGCAGGGGAAAGAACTTCCGGAATTTGGATCAACATGGTCTAACCCGAGATGGCTTGCAAGGCAAAAAACACCGCCAGACTCATGGAGCCCAGCCCCAAACCGGCGGCGGCTAAACGGTTGCCGTGCAGCCTGGTCCACAACAAGGTGCCGGTCAAGGCCAGCAAGATTAAACCGCCTGCCAAGGTATCCACCAATAAGACCCAGCCCATGCCCATGCCGGTGCCCTTATGCAGATTATTCAAAGTGGTCAACAGGTTGGCCTCGCCTTGCTTGACCGTGACAAAGGCGTTGCCCTCCCAATAGTCGGCAGACAACAGTTTTTGCGGATTGCGCACGTTGATCTGCCAGGAGGCCGGCTGTTGAACCGGCTGATTGTTCCAGGTCACGGTTTTACCGGGTTCCTTGCGGATTTTGGCGTGGGACGTATCGATGCTCAGCGTTTCACCCAGCCAGGTTGCCATTGCTTTTGGGTCCGCGGGATGCGGTTCCGGCAAGGCCAGCTGAATTTCTTTTTGTTCCATGCGGCCAATCGGAATTTTCAAGATGTCACGATGATTCATTAAAATCCCGGTAAAGCCGAACAGCAAGCCCAACGCCGCGCCCCACAGCCCGAACCAGGCATGGGTGCGGCGCAGCCATTTCAGAAAGGCGCCGCGCGATAGACTTTTCGGTAAAAACAAGTAGCCGCCGTTGGTTTTCTTGGGCGGGCGGTTGGCTGGCGTCAATAATGAGTCGGTTGCGGTGTTCATGAGTCGGGGTCCAAAAGCGGGCTATGGCAATTGCAAATAAGGGGGTTGCGGATTGGGCGGAACGGTTAAACCATCTCACCAATAGCGGATGTTGTTTAACCGTTCGCACACGTCGAGTTTAGTATTTAAAGCTCACCGTCAACTGCCCGGATACCGGCGTGCCCGGCAAGGCCGAGTTGGTTTGTCCGGATTCGTAGTAGACGGTATCGGTCAGGTTGAACACGTTGAGTTGCACGTCGTAATGTTTTTGATGATAGGCCACCACTGCGTCCAGGCGGGCGTAACCCGGTAATACCGCTTCGTTGACGCTGTCGGCATAACGGTGGCTGGCGTAGTACACGCCGCCGCCGATCTCCCAGTTGTCTGTTAGATGATAAGTGCTCCAGGCTACGCCGCTGTGTTCCGGCACGTTGACGGCCGTCATCCCCTCGAACGATTTCACTAAGCCGCTGACCGAGCCGGTGGCTGTTGATGTGGATTTGCTGATTTTCGAGTCAAGATACGCATAGGTCAGCGATACATCCCATTTCGGCAACACTTCGCCGGCCAGACCGGCTTCGAAGCCGTCCGTACTTTGTTCGCCTGCGAGGATTTGCAGATTGGCATCCAGCGGCGAGGTGGTGCGGGCATTGGTTTTTTCCAGGCGGAACAGGGCGGCGGTGGCCGATAATTTGCCGTCGAACAGTTCCCATTTGCCGCCGATCTCATAGTTATGATTCTGCTCCGGTGGCAGGTTGGCGTTGTTGGCCGACAAACTCAGGCTTTCCGCAGACGGATTAAACGACTTGCCGTAGCTGAAATAGTAAGACTGAGCTTTGCTGGGCTGCCAGACGATGCCGCCGCGCGGGCTCCATTGATCGACGCTGCTATTGAAGTCGGCGCTGCCTATCCGATCTGTCTGTTGCGCCTCGAACACATCGTAGCGGGTGCCGGCCAGTAATTTCCATTCCGGATTGATCTCGAATTGGTCCAACACATAACCCGCGTAGGTTTGGGCTTGGGTCAGACGGCTGGTGTCCAGCGTGCCGCTGAAGTCGTACGCCAAGCCGGTGACGCTAGCGGCAAGGCGTGGATTGAATATCGACACCCGGCTAACGCCGGAGGAGTTTTTCGATTTGAAGTCGTAATCTTCCCAACCGAATTCGCTACCGAACATCAAGGTATTGTTAAAGCCAAACAAGGGCTTTTTGTAGACAAAGTCGGTTTGGTTGTAGATGTTTTCCTGGGTGTTCAAGCGCAAGGCTTGCGAGCGGGCGATAGTGCCGGCATCGGCTCCGGTGTATGTCGCCGCGCCGGAATACAGATGGGTCAGGTATTTACGCTCGTAGTCGCCGTAGCGGACCGTGTTTTTAACCGAGAAATCCTGGTTGAAACGGTGGGTTAACGCCACGGTGGCCACATTGACATCGGTGTCCATCATCCGGTTATCGGTGAAGCCGTAAAAGGTGTTGATAGGCACGCCGGCCGGCCGGCCTCGATACATAGGCACGCCGTAATCGAACACGCCTTCATCCTGCTGGTGCAACAGATTTAGCGTCAAATCGGTATCGGCGCTGATGTCCCATTTGAACGAAGGCGCAATACCCCAGCGATTGCTGTAGTTGTAGTCGCGATAGGAATCGGCATCCTGGTACATCACATTCAGCCGGGCCGATAAATCTTGATATTGGGTTTCGGCGTCGATGGCGGTGCGTTTGAAGTCGTACAAGCCATAAGTAAAGCTGCCGTTAATTCCGGTTTTGCCGGTCGGCTTCTTTGCTACTTGATTGATCACGCCGCCGGTGGCGCCGCGACCGAATAAAATTGACGATGCGCCTTTCAGCACTTCGGCTCTTTCGATGAAAAAGGTGTCGCGAGTGTACTGGCCGTTGTCTTTGACCCCGTCCAGATATTGGTCGGAGCTGGCCGCGAAGCCGCGCAAGGTAATGGAATCGCCGGTACGGCCGCCTTCGCCGGCGGCAATGGTCAGGCCGCTGACATTGCGTAAGGCATCGCGCAGGTTGAAGGCGTTTTGCGACTCGATCAGTTCTTTTTTTACCACGCTGACCGATTGCGGAATGTCGCGCAGCGCCATCTCGGTTTTGCTGCCGGTGGTCGAGGTGTCGGCTTTGAAGCGAATGGCTTGTTGTTCGCGGTTGGCTTTGACCTTGACGTCTTCCAAAACCACTTCTTGATCATTGTTGGCCGCTACGTCGGCGGCCGGGTCAGCGGCGAATGCCGCTCCGCTCAGCGCCGCGCCCAGCGGCAATAAAGCCCCCAAGCGCCACTTGGCAGGGGTGTTTTTTTTCGTGGTCGAATGGTTTGCAGACATAGTATTCCCGTAACTGAATAAATAGTGCTGGCTGCCTGGCTGGGAATGCTGGGTGGCTAAGATTTTACGAACCGACAGTTATTGTCCGTCGGTTATTGATCGCTATTCGAGATATGCGGCTCCAAAAAGCCAAGAAATAAGATCATTCTCAAATAATAACGATTCTCATTTTATTTTTTTTGAGACTAATGTCAACTCCGGAATTTGCGTGCAGACTGTTTCCCAATTCGAAATCAAAGCTTGGAAAGGCTTAAATCTTTCAGCGTATTCCAGCCGTTTCGGGCGCTCGACAGCCTAAAGGCTTGCGGAAATTAGCCTTTAGGCTGCAAAACCAACGGCGAGTTAATGGCTGAAATTTCAAGGAGGAAGAAATACTTTACTTTTCAAATGAGAATAATTATCATTTGAGTCAGATTAAAAATCAGCTGCCGCGACGTGAAAAGATTATTCCCCTTATTTAGTGAACCTGAGGCTGTGCGCTTGGCAATCGCTCCGGAAGTTTTGGCGGCGTTGGTCGAAAAAGGCGAAATCCATGCCACGGATTTCCGATGTCTTGATTTAGGGTCGAAACAAATCGTTTGGAAAATGTTCCTGTCTCAGGCAAAAGCCAAGCTCAATCGTGGTTTAGCGAATCCCGAGCGTTAGTCCGCTTAAAAGTTATTTACCCAATCCCTGACGATTTTTGAAGGAGTAAACCTATGAGCAACAAACCCTGTACCCACGAATGTTTGGCGGCGACGGCCTTAAGCAAGGTATTGATTTGCCGCGAATGCGGCGTCGTCCACCTGCATCTGCAGAACATGTCATTGCGCCTGGAAGTGGCGGATTTTCTGAGCTTTGCCGACACCATGGCCGAAGCCGCGCACCAGGCCAGAGCCGGTCAAAAAGACAAAAGCAAACGCGCCGGCTTTACGGTGGTTAAATCCAGCACCAGACTCAATTAGCGAAACCGCACTTGCCGGAAAATTCCCCGGAGGTTTGCCTAAGATAGCGGGATGGCGGAATAACCTTCAGAAACTACCCATTCTGCTTTCGCTGTGTATGCTGGCATCCAGAGACACGACTCTGTCCGCCATGCCTATGGTTTCCGGCCGATGGGCGATAGTTAAGCGGGTGATGCTTAACGAATTGATTGCCAAATTCACCTTCCGCTCTGTTTCGACATCCAAGTGGCTGGTCGCTTCGTCCAGGACCAGTACCGACGGCACTTTGTAGAGCGCCCGCGCAATGATGAGCCGTTGCTTTTGCCCGCCGGAAAAACTGCTGCCCATATCGCCAACCTGGGACAGATAACGCATGGGCAGAGCCTCGATTTCATCGTCGATGCCGGCGAGTTGAGCGCTTTGTTTCAGCAGCTCGAAATTGGTTTGTAAGTCGAAGCCGGAAATATTTTCCTGAAGGCTCCCGGAGAATAACTGGTCTTCCTGCAATACCGCGCCCACCAGCCGGCGCCAATTGGCCAATCCGAATTGGCTTAAAGGCATGCCGTCGATTTCGATGACACCCTCGGTCGGTTCCAGCAGGCCCAAGCAGAGTTTGACCAAGGTGCTTTTTCCGCATCCGGACGCGCCGACGATGGCGATGTGTTCGCCGGGTTGGATGGACAGATGCAAATTGCGAAATATCCAGGGCATATTCGCGCCGTAGCGAAAGCCCAGGTTTTTAAACTCGATGGTGGGGCTGAAATCCTTTCGGTTGATGACTTTGTCTGCGGCGCAGCCGTCAGTCTGTTCTTTTTCCGCCAAGACAATATCGGACAAACGCTCCACATGCAGGCTGACCATGAGCATCGACATCAGGTTGTCGATCAGCCGTTGCATCCGCGATGTAAAGTCGTCTTTGTAAGAAATAAACGCCATCAGCATGCCGACGGTCAAAGCGTTGTCCATGACCATGGTCGCGCCGACCGCCAGCACGGCGATGGCTTCGGCGGCAAACACCGCGCTATAGCCCAGCGAAAATCCCAGCGACATTTTTTGCGCGCCGATGCGTTTATTCACGCCGGCGACGAACAAATTCAGCCAGCGTGCCCGGCGCTGCTCTTCCAAACCCGCCAACTTTGTGGTGTGCACGGCGCGAATGCTTTCCAGAAAATGGCTTTGCGCCTTGGCCTCGTGCGCCAGTGCTTCATCGGTTAAGCGATGATAGATTCCATGGGGCAAAACGCGGATCAGCAGATAGGCCAATACGGCGGCGACGGCGAAAGCGCTTAGTGTGGGGCTGTACAACAACATCACCGCCAGGACAATTAAACCGAATCCGCCGTCCAGGACTACTTCGACTAATTTGCCGGTCAGCGTCTGTTGAATGGCTTGCATCGATTGAAACCGGGATACGATGTCGCCGGTATGCCGTAGTTCGAACCAATGCACGGGCAGCCTTAACAAATGGCCGATAATGCGGCCGGCCCATTGCAGATTGAATTGTGTCGCCAGCACGATGGCCAGCCAGCTTCTAACGGCTTCCAACACGATTTTAATCACGGCAATCAAGGCATAGGCCAAGGCTAACACCAACAGGAAATCCCGGTCGCCGGACACAATCGCACCGTCTACTATCCATTGGGCAACGATTGGTGTCAGCAAGGCGAATAATTGCATGGCAACGGCCAATACCGCGATTTGCGTCAAGCTCCGGATCAGGCCGTCGACTTTACCGACCAGTTTAGCGAGAGGAATACGCGACCTCGGCGTAATACGCTCGAACGCCGGCGCAGGCGTCAGTTCCAAGGCCACGCCGGTAAACAGGGTGTTGACTTCGGCTATAGCCAGCTCCCTTTCGCCCTTGGCCGGGTCGTGGACCAGCACCCGGCCGCGCCCCACTTTTTTTAGCACGACAAAATGGCTCATTTGCCAATGCAAAATACAAGGGAGACTGAGTTGGTCGAGTTCCACCAATTCCAGGCGTAGCGGTCTGCACGAGAACCCGAGCGCCGCGCCGATACCGACCAAATCCATCAGCGTGGAGCCGCGTAGCGACACCGCATACTTGGCGCGTAAGTCGCTCATGCTGTGTGCGGCACCGTGGCAGGCGGCGACATAGCCTACGCAGGCCAAGCCGCATTCGGCCGCGGTGGTTTGCAAGTACGACGAATGGTGCGAGTGCTTAAGGTGCTTCATTGTTGGTATCGACAAACACTTCCAGCAACTGATCGGGATTGATGTGGCGGGCAATCGCCGTATTCACCTGGGCCAGCGTCAAGGCTTCAACGCGGGCATTGATGTCGGCGTAGTAGCGCATGTCGCGCCGTAAGCGTAATAGCAGATTCAGCTTGCCGAACAGCTTGTCATGATCTAGTTTGCTCAGATCGTTGCGATGGCGCCAGTTCTGTTTTGCACTGTCGAATTCCGCAGCGCTGAGGCCATCTTTAACCAGCAGCGCCAGTTCCTCGTGCACGGCTTTGGAGAGTTGTTGCCGCAGGGCCAGCGCATAACTTGCGCTGATGGTCAGGGTGGCGCGTGGTTCAAAGGCGGAAGCGCTGATCTTGCTGGCCACACCGTAGGAAATCCCCTCTTGTTGACGCAGGCGGCGACCGAGGCGGGATTGCAGCGCATCCTCGCCCAGCGCGACATTCGCCAGCATTAAAGCCAGGGCGTCCGTCTCGTCCGCTTGCAAGGGCTGTCTAAGCTGTGCTGTGTAAATGCCGTGCGCGCCATCGGCCACGGTCATGACATGCCGGCCGGGTGCCAAAGTGGTGTAAGGCAGGGGCGGCCGCTGGTAGGGCTGCTTGCTGCGCCAGGGACCTAACAGGCTTTCCAATTGCCGGCGCGTCGCGTTGGCATCAAACTCCCCGGACAGCAGCAACTCTCCATTCGCGCCGTAATAATCGGTATGGAAGGCTTTTACATCGTTCAATTCGATACGTTCCAACGCAGCGAGCGCTTCCGCCATGCCGGGCTCGCGGCGGATGTCGCCGACAGGGTATGGGCTGGTGAGTGCGGTCACGGCTTGTTCCGCGACGACTTGCGGTTTTGTGCCCAGGCCTTGGTAGGCGACGCGCAACTGATTGCCGATTTCCTTGAATCCCTGCTCCGGCAGTGCCGGATGACGAAGAACATCGATTAGAACGTCCAGAAATTCCGGCAACGATTTCGCGGGCAGATCGAAACGAATCGCCAAACGGTCCTCCATCGGCGTCATCGACAAGTGGGCATCCAAACCCACCAAGCGATCAAACAGTTGTTGCCGATCTAAACTGGCCGAACCGTGCGCCAACAGGCTGCCGGTAAGGTCCGCCAACATACGTTTGCCAAGCATGCTGTCCGTCGTGCCCATGCGCAGATTCCACTGTCCTTGCACCCGGCCGGTCGGTATGGACTTGGGCCAGAGCGCAACCGCCAGCGACTCGTTAATGCTAAAGCGCTCGATTTGCGCATCTATAGCCGCCGCCGTCGCATCGTTAGCCGCCGTCGCATCGTTAGCCGCCGGGGTCACGGTTTCCGGCAGGTGCGCAGGCGTGGACGCGGGGGATGGTTCGGCGCTTGTCGCCTGCGGTACGAGGGCTTCTTTCCGCGCCGTGACACTTGCCGCATGCCGACTGCTCATCAACTGGGCAACCGGGAGACCTTGCTGGAAAAGCGTTTTGGCGGTTTGTTGAATCTCCGGCAAAGTCATTTCTTGGGCCGCGTCAATGCTCTCGAACCACAGCCGCCAGTCGCCGAGGGAGGCAAATTCAGCCAAACGGTAGCCAAAAGCGGCGGCTTGAGATTGCACGTGTAAAGCCTCGTTGCGTATCAAATTTTTGGTGCGTTCCAGTTCTTTTTCCGTGAACGCGGTATCGCCCAGCGAATGCACTTGTTCTGCTAAGGTGTGTTGAAGTTGTTCCAACGCTTCGCTATCGGCTGTCAGCGGCAGCGCGGTTACTTCGAATGCACCCGCATTGCGCAATAGCAACGGCATGGCCGAGACAGAGGCTGCCTGTCCGTCGCTAACCAGCGATTCATGTAAGCGACTGGCGGGTGAACCGGTCAGCAACCCGCTCAGTAGGCCCATCGCCGCTACATGCTTGGCATCGACCGAATCCGGTAACGGATAAAATAACGACACGGAAGAAACATCGCCGTCGCCGCGAAAACTCGTTTGCGGGTCGCCGCTCTCCCGCCCGGATGCCGCTTTGAATACGGGTGGCTGCCCGATTTTGGGCGATTTAATCTCACCAAAGTGGGTGTCCAATTGCTTCCAGGTTGCGGCCGCGTCAAATCGACCGGTAACGATCAACAGCGCATTGTCGGGACGATAGTGGGTCCGATAAAAAGCCTGGGCGTCGTCGATGGCGATACCGCGTAATTCGGTTTCGTTACCTATCGGCGGGCGTACATAGGGGGCAAAGCGAGTAACAACCGGCAGTATTTGTTGCGCTAATTTTTGCCGATGATTGCTATCGCCAAGCTCTTTTTCCCGCAATACCACGGGCAATTCCCTGGCAATATCCGTTTCCGTAATCGTCAGTTTATGCATGCGCAAAGCTTCTTGTTGCAGTAGCCAGTTCAGCGTGGGCTGGTCGCTGGAAAAGGCCGTGTGGTAGATAGTGCGGTCGAAATGGGTATTGCCGTTATAGGCAATGTTGCGGCGCGCCAGCTCGCTGACCAGCGCATGATTGCCCTCTGTCGTGGGTGCGTTAAACAGCAAATGCTCCAGCAAATGTGCGAGGCCCGACTTTCCCACGGGATCGGCGAGCGAACCGCTGAAATACACCAGCGTCACTGCCGTCTGCTCGGCCTTACTATCGGGAACCAACAAGGCCCGGAAACCGTTCTCGAATCGCCGTTCGATCGCGCCGTATTTCTCGGCGGCGGCGCTGTTTGTATTATTTTCCGTGGCGTGCCCGGTAATAACGTTGACGAAAGTTAGTATTAAACATGCTATTAAGGTCGAGAGGGTAGGGTTCATGGGTAAGATTCCTTTCTAGGGTTGGATAAATGGATTAAGCGCTCATCATTTTTGGAAAGTGTGCGGGCATGATAATTAAAAATTCGTCAGATTTTGTTTCTATAATCGGACGGAACTAAAAAACTCAATTTTTAAAATAAGACCATGCAACTAAGAGAATTGTCGTGGAATTAAGCGCATGAAGCAAAAGCTGCATTCTGTTAATTTTGTCTTCGGACTTGCCCAAGGTATTTTTAACCAACATCTCTAAAGAAATACAGAGTGCCATCACAGAAAAATATAAGCTAACAATTAGGTAAATCATTTTATTAACCCTAAAACGATAAATCGTATATTCCTGGTCGTTTCGAATGGAGAAGCGATTACGAGGAATGGAGGCCTCAATTTCGTCCAATTAAGTTTTACAAATCCGGTCTACGGTTTTTTCCGAGATGTTCAATTGATATTTCGTCGAAACGATTTATTTGATGGCCAAAATATCCGATAAATAACAGAGATAATGCTCAGTAATAAAAATATCCCCGAGATCAGAACAATATTGTCGTGCAGTGCTTTGTCTTGTGTCACTAACTCTGAAGCCGCGCCGGCACAAATAAATCCCGTCACTAAGTAAGTGGTTATATCGCGTCTATACACGAATTCGGCGGTTTGTCTTCCCGAGAATAGTATTTCGATATGATTTTGGTTTTTTTTAAAATAAAAAAAACCTGCCAGAAATATTGAACATAAAGCGATGTACAACACAATCGATTCCTCGCCATCGAGATGAGAGGCGATATCCGTAGTTGCCTTTGGAAACACGAATATTAATACCGCAAGCGTCGATAATAGGGCGAAAACCGACGCGATGATAATCAGAAACGGGTTATATCTCATGAGTAGTACCGATAGATTAATTTAATACTGCACCGGTAAGAAAGACTCAATATGGCGAGAGAGCCTTTCTTTTGGTATCCCTTTGTCGAATACATTAACTACCGTCCCCATCCTCTCCACCTAGCAAATTACTCAATACGCTTTGAATCGGCGTGTGTTGGTTCAGATATTCACCAATAGTCCAGCCCGCTAGTCCGGCAGCGGTTACTGCGGAAGCGGCCACGCCAAAATATCCGGCGGCGGCGATTTGCTGTGCTGTTGTCAACCCGGCCCATTGCGCCATGCCCATACCCACACCGGCACCTAAAGCGCCGGCAATTGCTAGAGTATCTGCTTCCGATAAGCCGCCACCGACGAGTACCATTTCAGTAATTGTCAATTCACGCATTTCTATCTCCTTATCTTTTAATTAATAGGTATATTTGTTTTTACTGGCCACCGATTCTCAATGCTTTTGTTGTTGATTCAAAGTGGATTGCGATAATGGTTCGCAGTTCTGATAGTTTAAATAATCAATAGGCTCAGCCTTATAAGCAATGCCTAGTATTTTGGAATAGCGAATTTTATAGGGTTAGGTAATATATTTACGATAAAAGTTTAATGGTAAAATGAGTCAAGGCGTTTATATAAATAATTGATAGACTAATCCAAAGCACTCTCTTTCTTATTGTTTCTGAGCTGGGTTTAATAAATCTTGATTTTCCTATAATGGTTGTAATCATCACAAGGATAATGCCGAATACCAATAAATAAGTCTGTGTCTCGTTCATATCGCAATGTCGCCATGTTAAGTTGATAAATGGGGGAGAGTATGATGTTTAGCTTCCATCGCCATCTTCCCCTCCACCGCTGCTCAAAGCACCGCCTTCAACCAAGCCGTCTCCTATGGCAAACCCACCTAAGATTACGGCCGCCGCCCCGGTTGCAACGACTACAGCGCCCACTTCAGGTAGGGCCGCAACTAATGCGATGCCGGTTCCTACAAATGCTAAACCACCGCTAACTTCATCCCAGTCAACCCCTCCGCTGACAATCTCCATTTCCGTAATAGTTAATTCACGCATATATTTATCTCCTTGAATAAAGATTATAAAATCATTTTTTATCGAATTATCTAAAACCGCTCAATAAGGTCGAGTATCAATAATTGTTTCAACAGTTGATTCTCCTTATCGGATAATTGCTTAGCATTTTTATTGGCTTGCAAGTTATCGGCTGAAATGATGCCGGCAAGAAAATCGGCGCTTTCGGTGTCGAGATTTATCTTGAAGCCGTTGGCTAATAAAGTTTTCTGATCGTTGGATATTGGTAGGAACGAGTTTATTCGAATTTTATTGCCCAGAAGGGCGGTGTTATCCGATATGCCGGTTGGAGACAAACTGCCAATATTAAATCGCGATTTAACTCTTTGTTGTTCCGTAAAAGCGATGTAAAAATTATGGAGATTTTCCGGTTCGGCTAGCGTGCTTTGTAATAGCGGGATAAAACTTTCAACAAGGTCCGTCGTGTTGAGATAAGCGTTAATAGAACTCCTGCTTTCAATCCGGTCCGGCAGTCGATTGCCGCATAGCCAAAGCAGATAATCCAATAATTTAGGCGGGAAGGTGCCTATGGCGATATGAAACGTCTCGTCGTCGGCGATAGGCAGGGCCTCGTGCCACCAGCCTCTTGGGATATACAGCAAATCCCCGGCCGCCAATACCGTATCCAGCACCGGTTCCGCCGGGCATTCCGCTTTATGGTTTAGGCTGGTTTGATGGTTTAAAGGTAATTCGAATGTGGGTTGATAGAGGCGCCATCTTTTGCGTCCGATCAGTTGCAAGGCGAACACATCGTGGGTATCCCAATGTTTGCCAAACGAACCGTCGCCGCCGAATGCCGCATAAGCATTGGCGTTGGTCTTTTCGCCGACGAATTGCGCCACGTCCATGCAATAGTCGTTAATTTCCGGGAGGTAGAGCTGTAGTTTGTTTAGTACCAAGGTCGCACCGTCCGTTAAATAGCGGTACAAAACGTCTTTGACGATACGTGTGCGTTGTTCGCCCAGTTCCCAATAGGGCTCGGTATAGCGGCCTGGCTCGACCGGTCCGTCTTTAAATAACTTAATTTGCGTATTGGCGTTTTCCATGGCGTAAAGCGCCTGATCGATATGCTTCCAGTTTAAATTGTTCTCGGACAGCATCTGGCGCTTCAGCCACCACCGGCTTTGGTAATGCGCATCGAAAAATTGTGTTCTATCGATGCCGAAATGAAGCAATGACATAGCGTTCCCTAGTTATATTTGGTTAAGCCGTAAAGCGGTTCTATCATCCACTCGATTAAGCGCCGCGTATCTTGTTCGATGTCCGCCTCCACGATCATGCCGGATACCAGCCGTTTCGGTTCGCCGTACACCGAGGCAAATTGGGAATCGAGTTTTACGGTGACGCGGTAATAATCGTCCGGTGGGGAATTGGCGAATAAATTCGGTAAGGTCTTCGATGAAACCGGATTTTTCGAGACGGTTGCGACTGTTCCGGAATACTGGCCGAACTTTTGATAGGGGTAGGCTTGGTAACGCAAGCGTACTTTCTGGCCGGATTCGACAAAGCCGATGCCGCGCGTGGTCACGTACAATTGCGCGGTCAGTTCCGCACCATCGCCAAGCAAGGTTGCCAAGGTATCCTTATCCGAAATTTGGCCGGGGTGCACGCTAATACCGGTGACCATGCCGTCAATCGGGGCGACGATAGCCAATTGGCTTTGAATATGGGTTTCCTGGATTTTTTGGCGGAGTATGCTTAAGTCTTGGTCGATATTGGCGATGCTGATTTGGGTTTTTTCCGGTGCGATGCGTTTTTCGTCCTCCAGCTCCAATTTTTTTCGCTCGAGTTCGTCGTAATCCCGCTTTAAATCCGATGCTTGAGCACGTAATAGCGTCAGGTTGTCCAGCTCCTCGTCCAATTTGTCTTTCGCAATAAAGCCGGATGTCGCCAGACCGCGATGCTTATTCAGGCGCTGCTCCGCCAAGAGCAATCTTTCCTGATGCTGATTTATCTGTTGTTTGGCGTCGGCAATCGATACTTGTATTGCCGCCAACTGTCTGGATAGTGCCAAATTATTTTTGTCCTGCAGGGTGCTTAATTGGCGTTTTTCCCGGAGATTGGCTTCTTCTTCCGCGAGTAGTGCCGCTTCAAGCTGATCGGCGAATCGAGCGCCGCTGGCGTCCGACCGGTTTGTGAATGAAGCAAGATGGCGTTCGTCTCTTAACGTAAATAAGGTGTCTCCGGCATGAACCGTTTGACCTTCTTCAACATGAACGGCCGAAATAAGCCCTGGCGCGGGCGTGGCAATAATGATCGCACCGCCATTCGGGACCAACATGCCGGCAGCGTTGGTTCGTTTGGTATAAGACGCAAAGCTGATAAATAAAACGGTTGCGGCGACCAGCGTCAACACAATCGCGAATACCAGCCACGACGACCAGGATCTCGCCAGCAGGATGTCGCCTTCCAAGCGTCCGGTCTGCGCTGCCATGGCTTCTGCGCGATAAAGATTCGTC
Organism: Methylomonas defluvii; assembly: GCF_033949435.1. Taxonomy (NCBI): domain Bacteria; kingdom Pseudomonadati; phylum Pseudomonadota; class Gammaproteobacteria; order Methylococcales; family Methylococcaceae; genus Methylomonas; species Methylomonas defluvii. Next base: position 69,652 of record NZ_JAXARY010000020.1, read on the forward strand.
GAGAACATGCGTCCTGCCTATCGGATTTCGATGTTTGACAGCGAAGCGTTTCGTTGGGCCGCTTAGGCTATTAACCCGGTCCTATTTATCCTTGGTGCCCGGTTCGGGCTGAGCGGGCCGAAGCCTGAGTTGGTTGGCCCTTCGACAGGCTCAGTACCCTCAAAGGCATTGAGGCTAACGGTGTTTAAGGGCTGGGTTAATAACGTCGAGCTAAAAATCAGCTGTTGGATGGACTTTGCGGCTGTAGTGATAACGCCGGAAACGAAATGGCGGCTAGCGAAAAATGATTTGGTCATAAGGTCCCCTGGATGAATTGATTAGCACCGTGAGGGCTGGCTAGTCAGGAGACATGGCTGGCGATACGCCTTCTGCACGAAGGCTGAGTGGACTTTAAAAAAAACGCTGTTGTTTGTCAACTCATCTTTTGTGTAGCCCGGTAGGAACGATAGGCGCGTAGCTTTTGCCTGTCAAGTTGACCCGCTGGTTAGCGTTGATTCTCATACTGGATTATTGAATGAAAGAATCACGTTATCAAACCCCGTTACGAGGGCTTTACTTGCAAAAGTAAAATTTCCCGCAATAGGCATTAAGCCGACCTTCATATGTTGCGTCCGAGTTGATTTGCCTTGTTAGGCATTCTTGCAGTCTCGCTTTATCTGCTCTTCCACGTCATTGATCATGAGCCTTTCAAACTCGAAGAACCATTCTAGTGAGAGAAATTCAAACGCCAACCTACCCAAAAAATGCTCAGAAACAACGTACGGAACCTCGTTATTGAATGATGAGTCGCGATTAAACAACTCAAAACCGACGTTATTTGCCATAACCACATTGAGGTCGAAATCTGCAGCATTCGCGCGTAGACGCAATGAAGATTGGCTAATAATAACTAATAGAAATATTTCCCCATTAAGGAATGCATATAGCGTTTCCGGCTCGAGAAGCGAGAGCGTGAAAGGATAATAATTCCCCCAGAGCTGTTCCGTCTTTTCATGATTGAGCATAAAAACAATCGGCTCTTCGATTCCTTCAAAGAGTTCATCATAATCGGCGCCGTCCTGTGTCGGCACGCCGATGTAAAAGAGACCCTCTTCGGGAGAGATTCGTGATGGCCGACCATTGACGGCCTCCACAGCAACATGATTTATTACCGAGTTATAGTGTCTTTCCTTAATCGGCAGCGCCTGCCTCTGCATGTCTGGAAAGCCACCAACGTTACCCACATCGTTCTCAAGGTATTCATGGATGGTGCGGATCGCCAGCATTTGTCGCTCGATACGCTTATTTCGATTAGTGCTCGATTTGACTTCAATTACGAACGGATCTGATGCGCCGAGCAGACAGACATCCCCGTGCCTGATGATATTTGTCAGGTCACACAATAGCGCAGGCACATTGTGAGAGAGAGCTTCATGCATCAGATGCATTTCAGAGCGAATCCCCTTTTTTCCGCCAAGATGACCTGGAGCCTGCTTCATTTCGGCGGAATCATGCGCGTAAAACAAGCGCTTCAAGTTCCACTTGCTGACGTATTTGTTTGCAATGCCATCTCCAAAGCAACGCCAAACGTAGAGAAGAAACTTGTACCCTGAGACTTTTGCGTCGCAAGAAGCAATTTGCTCTTTAATTTTCGCTGACTGTTCCTTGGTCGATCCCTTCTTCCTGAGTTCCGATTTCAGAGACTTTCGCAACACTTGCTGTTTTGAAATTTTGCCCTCGGTGTCGACAACGCGATTAATGAGATAGTCCTGAATCTGAGCCAAAGGGCGAAGGTCAGTAACTTCAGGCTTCAACTCATTGAGCATCTTTTTCAGTTGAATCACATGCCGCTTGTAGTAGCGGAGCATGGAAAGGTTCTCTTCGCCCATAGGAATGCCTAACTAGTTATTAAGCGGTTTCCGTATATCACCAAGCTAATACTCATTTTTGGAGTAACTGATTGGTTAGCATGGAATTTTCCTGTCTGTATACCATTCGGCAATCAAAACTAATGACCGGTAAAAGAGTAATCGGCGTCATTGAATCACTGGATCGACCAATTGCAGCCGGGCTAGTGTCTGCAGCCAGTTTATTCGATTTTTCTCCCAACAACACCATCGCCATGCCGGAAAATCTGTGTAAGGTGCCGCCCTCCCTGGTGGCTTTTGTTAACGCATCCCTCCGAACTCGCTAAACCGGGTATTCCGGGGTAATCGAATGCCTGCCGCATGGCCGACTAACTCATTGCGCCGTCATGCCCCGGCGCTACTTGCCGCCGCGGAATCACCAACGGCGCGTCCGGGATTTGCGGATGGCTGGTGATGCTGACCGGGTACGCGAACACTTGCCGGATCAGCTCGCTGCTCAGGGTTTTTGCGGAGGTGCCGATGGCGGCCAGCCGGCCTTGGTACAGCAGGGCGATGCGGTCGGCGTACAACGCGGCCAGATTCAGGTCGTGCAACACCGCCAGGACCCCGGCCTGTTGTTCGTCGGCAAAGCGGCGGGCGATGGCCAGTACCGCATGCTGGTGGGCCAGGTCCAGCGCCGAGGTCGGTTCGTCCAGCAACAGATAGCGGTGTAGTGGGTCTTGCGGTTCCCAGATTTGCGCCAGCACCCGCGCCAGTTGCACCCGTTGGCGTTCGCCGCCGGACAGCGTGGTGTAGATGCGTTCGGCCAGATGGCCGGTATCGGTCATTGCCAGCGCGTGTTCGGCGATGGCCCGGTTTTGCGCAGCACTGTGGGTTTTGCGCTGCGGGCTGCGGCCCATCAGGGCCACGTCGCGCACCGTAAAACGGAACGCCAGTCCGGAACTTTGCGGCAACACGCCGCGCAGCAAGGCCGCCTGTTGTGGCGGCCATTCCGCCAGCGGCCGGCCGTTCATCGTCACCTGGCCGGCGAAAGGCGCCAGCTCGCCGCTGATGGCCCGCAACAGGCTGGATTTGCCGGCGCCGTTCGGGCCGGCCACGGCCAGTACTTCGCCGGGGCGCAGCTCCAGCGTCACGCCGTCCAGCAAGATTTTCGCGCCGGCGCGCAGGCTCAGGTCGATGGTTTGCAGCATGTTAATGGCCCATCAGTTTTTGCCGGAACAGCAGCCACAGAAAAAACGGACTGCCGAGCAGGCCGGTGACGATGCCGATCGGGATTTCGGCCAGCGCCGCCAAACTGCGGGCCAGGTAATCGGCGCAGATCAGCAATAAGGCGCCGAGCAGCGCCGACGCCAGCAATAGCCAGCGGTGGTCCGGCCCCAGCGCCAGCCGCAATAGATGCGGCACCACCAGGCCGACGAAGCCGATCACGCCGGACAAGGCCACCGCCGCGCCGACGCCGAGCGCGACCAGTGCCACCACGCCGGTTTTGATGCGTTCGACCGGAAATCCCAGGTGGCCGGCTTCGGCTTCGCCGAGCAGCAAGGCGTTCAAGGCATCGGCCAGCCACGGCAACAGCAGCAGATTGGCGAGTAAAAACGGCGCGCCGATGGCGACGCCGTCCCAGCCGGCGCCGTTCAGGCTGCCCAGGCTCCAGAAGGTTAAGCTGCGCAATTGATCGTCGTCGGCTAGATAGACCAGCAAGCCGGTGGCCGAGCCGGCCAGCGCATTGATGGCGATGCCGGACAACAGCAGCGAGGCCACGTCCAGCCGGTCGCCGCTGTCGGCCAGCCGGTACACCAACCAACTGACCCCAAAACCGCCGAGTATGGCCGCGACCGGCAATAAATAGGCGCCGAATGCGCCGGCCACGGCGCCGAACAGGCTGTCACGCAGCACGATGACCGCCACCGCGGCCAGCGCCGCGCCGCTGGAAACGCCGATCAAGGCCGGATCGGCCAGCGGATTGCGGAACAAACCCTGCATCGCCGCGCCGGACGCGGCCAAGGCCCCGCCGACCAATAAGCCAAGCACCAGGCGCGGCGCGCGAATCGCCAGCAACACCGCTTGCTGGTCGCCGCCGAACGGCCAGGGCAGGGCGATACCGAAGCGGTCGGCGACGATGGCGGCGGCCTGACCGGCCGAGATCGCGACCGCGCCGCTGCCCAGCGCAGCCAAGGTTGCGACGGCCAGCAGCAGTGCCAGCAGCCAGCACAGGCCGGCGCGGCTCAAGGCCGGTTTCAGCCGAAATCGTGGTCCGGCTGTCGCGGTCGCGGCATGGACCGTCATCGCCCGGCCCCCGCGTCGGCGGCAACTGCCGGTTCGCCGTGCAGCCGTTTGGCCAGTTCCAGCAAGGCCTGGCCGCTGTGCAAGCCAAAGCCGAGCAAGGCCAGGGTATCGACCACCAAGACTTTACGCTGCCGGCCGGCTGGGGTTTGGGCGATGCCGGGTTGTCGGTAGAACGCCTCCAGACCGCCGATGGCGTTAGTGGCGACGTCGGTTAACAAAATCACGTCCGGCGCGGCGGCGACCATCGCCTCGGTACTGATGGGTTTGTTGCCTTGCAGTTCTCCGGCGGCATTGGCGGCGCCGGCCAGCGTTAACACCGCGTCGGCGGCGGTGCCGTGTCCTGAAGCCAGCGGCGCGCCGTGGGCGACTGCCATTAAAAACAGCACCTTGGGTTGCTCGTCCTGTTGAGCACGCCATTGCGCTAGCCGGTCGAAGTCGGCTTGCACTTGGCCGGCCAGTTCCCGGCCTTGCTCGGGCTTATCCAGCAAGGCGGCGATAGTGCCGATTTTGGCGGCAATGCCGGCGGCGGAATAGTCTTCGGGTAGTGTTTCGATGCGCACGCCGGCCGCGCGCAATTGTTCCAGCACCGCCGGCGGCCCGGCGTGGGCGCTGGACAGCAGCAGGTCGGGACGCAGCGACAGTAAGCCTTCGGCCGACAGTGTGCGCATGTAGCCGACTTGCGGCAGCGCCTGGGCGGCGGCCGGCATCAGGCTGGTGCTGTCGACGCCGACCAGGCGCTCGGCGCCGCCCAGCGAGTAAACGATTTCGGTCAGCGCGCCGCCGACCGAGACGATGCGGCCCGGCCCGGCGGCGGCCGGCACGACGGCCGATAGCCAGAGGACGGCCGCACATGCAGCTTGCGCAAGTTTATGGCTTAGGGATGTGGTCTGTTTCATGTTGGGGTTTTAGATGCTCTCTACAAATCAAAAGTCGGCACGGGTCGCGACCAAGCGCTTCCTACCGAATGCCTAGCCTCCGTGCATTACCTGGTTTTGCAATTAAGCCGGGGCATCGGCTTCCGCTTCGGCTTTCCGCTGTTTATGGCCGACATCGTTGACGTGGCGGATTTGCGCTAGATCGTCGCCTTCAATCGAAAATGCCTTGGCAAAGCCTTGCACGAAACTGCCGCGTTGCGGACGGATGCAAAACAGATGAAAGTCCTGCATGTTTTGTAACTGTTTCATGAACGCGCCGAATTTTTCCTCGAATAAGCCCATGATGTATTCGAAAGCGTCGGTATCGCGGTCGATTTCGCCGGCCGAGCAGCGATAGGTAACCCGTTGCCGGGCGAACAAATGCGCGGCTTTGTCCTCGTCCTCGACGAACAACAGACAAACCCGGCCGTTGTGCAACAGGTTTTGGGTGTGCGCCGATAGTTCGCTGACATACACGTAATAATGACCGTCGTGCCTTACATAGGCGGCGTAACTGGCTTCGGGTTCGCCGGAGGCGCTGACCGTAGCCATTAGCGCGGAGGAAAATGTTTGCGGCAGAGCGGTATAAGCGGCTCTGACTTGTTCGAGATCGATGGTCTTGTCGTTCATGCGGGTTTCCTGTTTTGAGGGTATAAATAAAAATCAGTGGCTTATGGCCCTAGGTAAAGACGCAAAATTTTGCGTCTTTACGCTAAACACGCCCTATAACCGGTAGGGCTAATAGCAAGTCGCGCCACAAAGCACTTTCGCCGGCGGCTTCGTCGAATTGGCCGGCAATGGTCAAGATGCTCTGCTGGTTTTGGCCGCGCACCAGCAGGCCGGTTAAAGCGTGTTGCCGGTATCTAAGTTGGACGATGTCCGCGCCGGCCACGGCCATTTCGTTAAGGTGCAGATTAAAACGCTGATCCAGGATATTGAACCAGGGTCCGGTAATCTTCAGGTTTTGAATAGGGCCGTCGTGCAGTTGCATGGCGCCGGGATTGCCGACCAGCACTTGTATCGGCAACATCAGTTCCGCCAGTTGCTGCATGAGCGCGCGTAGCGCCGGCATGCCGATCCGGCCGGTGACGGCAGCCTCGGAAGTGTCGGCCAGTAGCAGGCGTCGCCAGGATTCCGGCAACTTCGCGCATTGTTTAAGGTCGCCAAGCGGCGAATTAGGGCCATGCGCGGGCAATACCGGATTGGGCGACTGATCGTCGGCCCGAAAGATGTCGACCAAGCGCCGGTACAGGCCGGCATCGGCATGTTCGGTCAAATAGATTTTGTGCACGGCCTCGCCGCCTGTGTCGAAAAATTGCAGGCTGTGGCGCGGGCCGCGATGCGATTCTTCGGTCACGGCGAAACCCGAATGCCAAATACCGACCAATAGGCAAAAGGCGATATGGTGTCCGGCTATCAGAATGGCGTCGCCGCAAGGGCGTATATCCTCGTAGAGCCCGGTGCTTTCATGTACCGCGAAAGCGTTGCGGGTTAAGGCCATCACCGGCCCCAGCTTGCCGACCGCGCTCAGCAGCGCGGGCCAGTGTTCCCGCAATCGGGTGACGCGGTTGCCGCAGTCGGTTGCCAGTAGTTCGGCTTCGCTGACGCCCAAAGTGGCTGCCGCATCGCGAATCCGCATATGCGGGTGATCGGCGAGCAGGTCTTGCCACGCTTGTTTCAAAGTGTCCGCAATCGATACGGGATGTTTAGTCATGGATTTTGCCATTACGCTGAGCTCCGTTAAGTGAATGTGCTGCGAATCTCCAGGGAAGCGCAGGTAAGGGACTTTGCAGCCGGGCCACGCGGCCGGGCTGCAAAGCGGTTAAAGGCCGGCGCTTATGCCGCCAGGCCTTTTTTACGATTTAAACCCAGCAAGCCCATGAAGCCGGCGCCGAACAGCCATACCGCCGCGGGCAGCGGCACGCTGGTTACGGGAGTGGCGGCGGGACCGATGTCGATAGCTACTTGACCCAAACTCAAGCTATGTTCGGCGCTGCCAAACGAGAACAAATAATTGCTAGCCGGTCCGGATAAATCCCAATAAGCCAGGTATTGCACCAGCTCGACCGGGCCGAATGAGCTTTCGTAGTTGCCATCGTAGAAAGTTTGCGTCGTAAAGGTAGGCGCTACGCCATTCAGTAACAGGCTGGTGTAGTCCATTTGCACGCCCCAGGTTTCGAATTGCAAAGCTGCTCTTAAGGGTTGGTTGTCGGTAGCACCGCTCAGTGAGGCCGTGAAATTCTCGACGACGCTGAAGCTGTACAAATTTCCCGATCCGGCCGCGAATGTGCCGGCGTTCCAGCCGATATTGGCGTCGGTGGTGCCGGCGCTGCCCACATCCGGGGCTGCGGTACGGATGCCCGGATAAGAGTTATCCACGAAGCTGTCCCATTCCGCATACAGCGTACCGGCATCGCCCCGGTTCCAGTTGCCCCAACTGGCTTCGCTTGGGGTGTCGAAGCCATAGCCGGCTGCGTAAGGGTCGGGACCATTGGTCAAGTCAGCCGAAGCGCTGCCGGAAACGGCTAACAGGCCGGCGATTAAAGTCAGTTTTTGTGCAGTTTTCTTGGTTGGTTTCCTATGTAAATAAATTGACGCATCTCTTCACCGCGAAGACGATCCGTTGCTTTGGTCTAAAATAGCGTCCGCCGCTTCGGCCCCATGCCGGCTATCCGCGCAGGCCTTTGGCCTTTGCGGTGGCGGAGATTTAAAACTCAGTGCGGCTCGCGGCATTCCGGAAGTGCGTTGCCATCGCGATTGCCGTTCAGCGTGCCTTGCACCTGAAAGTCCAGCACGTAGCGGTACTGTTTGCCGCAATGGATGATCACTTCCTTTTGCCCGCGTTTTAACAAGCGCATTTCCATCCGCAATTCGCCGAAGCCCTCGTGTTCCAGCAATTCGTCGAACAGCGTTTCAAGTTTTTTCCGGGCCTCTTTCTTGGCCCTGTAGCCCTTGGTCATCAGATTGTTCTCCGTCAAAAAGCCAGTTTTACCGTGACGCCGAGATTGCGTCCGGGCCGCGAATAGCGGTCGGCCCAGTAGCGGGCGTCGGCGAAATTGCCCAGCGTGGTATGCGGATCGCCAGCGCGGGTGTTGATGTCTTCCCAGTCGATATATTTCTTATCCAGCAGGTTGAATACCCCGACATTGAACGAGAGATGCTTGCCGGCGTTGTAGTAGGCATTGAAATCGATGACGCCGTAACCGCTGGGCAGAAATAGGGCGTCAGCCGGGGCGGTATTGGCTTGTTTGGCGCCGACCAAGGTCAGGTTTAATTCCGTGCCCCAGTCGCCGCTGGCTTGGTCGTAGCGCAGGCCGACGACGGCTTTCATCGGGCTGATTTGTCTTAGGGCGTCGTCGTCATTGCGTTGGGTTTTTAGATTCATGCCTTCAGTAAAGGCACCGCTGAACAGCAGGCTGGCGCCCTGTAAATAGGGATTTAGCCAGTCCAGATAAAACCGGCTTTTGATTTCGATACCCTGAATACGGATCGGGTCAGGGCTATTGATGTTTTGATAGGTGGTAAAACCCAACGGCGGACAGGCGGCGGTCGCCGGGTTGCAAATCACCGCGTTATAGATGAAGTGGTCGTAATCGTTACGAAACAGGCTTATGTCGAAACTCCCGGCGGCGCCCTGGCCGCGCAAACCCACTTCCGCGCCAACGCTGGTTTCCGGCTGAATGTTGTAATTGGGCAGGTTGGTGTATCCGCCGGTGATATTGGTAAAACCGAGATTGCTCTCGCTGAAGTTGGGGCCGCGAAAGCCATGCGCATACTGGCCGTGCACCGTGAATATCTCGTTGAGGTGCAGTAAGGCGCCAAATCTGGGTAAAAAGGCGTTGGCGTCGATGATGATGGGTATTACCGGATTGGCGCCTTCCGCAACCGCTGCCGCGGAGGCTTTATCGAACAAATAATCAGGCTTGGGCAATAAGCGGAAATATTCCCAACGGCCGCCGGGGATCAGCTCGATGCGTTTATCAAACAGGCCAATACTATCCTCAAGGTAAGCGCCGGCCTTGGTGACGGTGGAGAGCGGGAAGTCGCGGACCGGAAACTCATCCGGCGTCACGGTCTTGTTGATCCGGCCTTTGGGACAAATGTTATTGGGCCGTCCGGTGCGCGGATTGACGGAACCGCTGACGCAGGTGTAGCTGCCGTCGCGTTGTTGGGCTATGCTGTTTTTACTGATCTGGCCGCCGTATTTCAGCGCATGCGCCGTCTCGCCTAAAACAAAGTCCTTTCCCAGTTGCAGTTCGCCGCCGAAGTCGTCGTTGGCAAAATCGAAAATCCGCTCGGTGAGTGTGTTGCCGTCCACGTTGGTGGTGCGATCTTGCAAAGTGACTTGCCCGGTAGCGGATTTTTGCGTGTAAAACTTCCAGAGCACTGCGTCGAACAGCGGCGTATCCAGATGCTTTAGGGTGTGGTCCAGCGTCAGCCGCCAGCGCGATTGGGTATCGGTGGTGAGCATGCTGTTGACGTTGCGCAGGCTGATGTCGGCACCGCGCAGGTATAGGGCGTCAATATCGGCTCGACTGTCCAGCCATTCGCCGGTCAGACGCAACACGTTGTCGTCGTTAAAGCGATACAGCAGTTTGGCCAGCAGATTGTAGCTGCCGTTTTCTTGCGGACTGGGCGTGGTGCGGCGGCCGTCGGCAAAATCCGCCGTGCCCTTGTTATCGGTTTCGTTGCTTTGATTGTGGGTGAATAGCGCCATGCTTTCCCAGCCGCCCCAGGCACCCGCCAAGGTTGCGGTTTGCACGAAGCCGTTGTCGGTAGTGTTGTAGTTCAGTTTCAGGCCGGTGTAGTAATCCTTGCCGAATACGTTCAAGTAATCGCGCGGGTCCTTGGTGACGAAGTTGACGGTACCGCCCATCGCATCGCCGCCGTAATAGGCCGACCCCGAACCACGGACGATTTCCACGGCTTTTAAGGCGTCCATGTCCACCGCATTGCGGTTGGCGCTGGCAAACGAGCCGATGCGGAAGGCTTCCGGCAGGCGCACGCCGTCGATCTGCATCAACACCCGATTGCCGCCCAGACCGCGTATGGTAAAGCCGCCGGCACCGAAGCGCTGCGGGTCGTTACCGACATTGACACCGGGTTCGTAGCGGGTCAAATCCTTGATGTTGCGCACCATGCGTTGCTCTAGGGTTTTGTCGTCTATCGTCGATTGAGTGCCGGGCGGTGCGGCGGCCGGTTTGTCGGCTTGAGCTTTGACCGTGACGGTTTCAAGTTCCAGGTCCTCGGGCATTTCAAGCTCCTCGGGTTCGGCAGCCAAGGCCGTGCCGGCCAGCACACACAGCAGCGCGCCAAGCAGGGCGCGCCGGCAGTCACCTGAAATTCCGAAGCAGGTCGCCTTGGGGCGGCTGTGCAGAGTGGGTACTAAATCAGTCGGTTTAATTGCCATGGCATACAGTAGTTACTGCTGGCTGCCTGGCGCGATGGCTAGGGGGGCTGGCGGGTTATTGCTATCAGTTGTTAGCTGGTGTTTCTATACCGAGTAAGCGCCGGTCGCTGAGATTTGTATTTTGGGTAATGGCTTAAAAAAAGTGGTCTGATACGTTTGTCGCGCTTCCAATTGCGCACCTTTGTTGTTGGCAGTCGCCACAAAGCCAAGGTCGCAGCGTGCGCTTTGTTTTTTACTGCGACGGTGGAAAGGGTGACGTCCTTGTCGGCCGACGAATCCTTGTCGGTATCCTTTGCTGCGGCAGGCGCTAAGGCAGATCAGCGCAACGGCCAGCGGCATTATCGCCATCAATGCTCGGGTAGCCGCCGGATTGGAGCGGCGGCGTAAATTCGGTTGGGGCATGCTTGCTCCGTTGGGTTAGCGATGTCGGTTAAGTCATGGCTACCTGGCGGGAGGCTGGGTGGCGGTCTATCAGTAATTTAATTTTTTGTCCGGATTACGCCGAGCCGGGTATGGCATTTGCCGCTACCGTTCAAACCCTGCTCAAGGTCATGTCGCTGAGCGGAAGCGTACAGCAGGCTAAAATTTCCCGCTCGCCGAGCGCCATCGACGGAGGCAGCAACCAGCGATAGTCACCGCTATCCGCTATCACCCGGCAAGCGCCGCAATGCCCCGCTCGACAATCGCTATCGATAGCAATGCCGGCACTCTCCAGGCCATGCATTAATGTCGGCCGGCCTTGGAAATCGAACGCGGTTTTGCCGACGATGTTGATCTGGTAAACCGCATCATCCGTCGATGGCACCAAGCCGCCGAACCCTTCGCTGAAAATGCGGTCGGGGGGGATGCCCAAATCGGTTAAATCGGCCCGTAACATCGCGGTCATTTCGATGTTGGCGCACAAATAAAATTCAGCGTTTGCCACAGCGTCCAATGCATCGACAATGCGTTTACCGTTCAGCCGGCCGGTTTCTCCCGGCCAAGATGCGTTGGGCCGGGAGACAATAGGCCGATAGCGAAACCGGGAATGGCGATTTTGAAAGCCGATAAATTCGGCGTGATAGCACAGCTCTTCGGCATGCCGCACCGCATGGAACAGATACACGGTGCTTCCAGGGTTGTCGCGATCGTTTAACAAAGTGTGCAGCATGGCCCGCAACGGCGTGACGCCGATGCCGCCGCCAATCAACACTTTGACGCCGCCGGAAGTTTGCAGCGTAAACCCGCCGCGCGGCGGCAGGATTTCCAAACGGGTGCCGGGTTGGGCGAATTGGTACAGATGTTCCGATACGCCGCCGCCGGCCACGCGGCGAATGCCGAGCTGATAGTGCCGAGGCTGCGTTTGCCAGGCCGCCAGCGAGTAGCAGCGGCGTGACGGTGGCAGCCCGGCTCGCGGCAGATTGACGGTCAGGTACTGGCCGGCCTGAAATGCCGGGAGTTGACCGCCGCCGAGAGGTCGCAGTACCAAGCCGAATAAATCGGCGGTGTAATCTTCGCGGCTCTCGATCACGACCTGCAGCGGGGTGGTGCTGCTCGCTCTATTGCGGGTGATCCGGCAATGCCAAGCCAGGCGCAGGCCGTCGCAAAGCCAGAGCGCCAACGTGCCCAGCCCAAAAACCACTATGCCGGCCAAGATTGACAAAAACATCTTGTCAGCCCTTTCCCAGCAATGCGGCTTTGCGTTGTTGGCCGCGCCACCACAAATAGACGCCGCTCAAGCATAAAAACACCAGCAGGCCACCCAATAGGTCTATCCATAACCATTCCCAATGTTTGCCGAGAAAGGCTTTACCGGTATGTACGTCCAGAATCAGCTTACCCACACTGTAATCCTCGCGCAAAGCCTCGGCCGGCAATTGCTCGAACGCCTTCAAAGTCGCGGCGTCGGGCCGCCAATTGGCGCCGCTGTTATCGCTGAATAACAGGCCGCTATTTTGTGTGGCGATTCGAATTATTCCATCGTCGCCTATTTGTACGCTATGTGCGGCTTGGCGGTAAATTTGCCGCCAATTGCCCCCGCTGTTTAGCCAGACACCGCGATTTCCGGCCGCGGCAACGTTATTTGGATTAGCAGCCAAGCTGCGGATTTCATAACCCGCCAACTCGGATACGGCTGTTAGCTTATTGTTTTCCAATACAAATAGCCCAGCTTTGCCGCCGATAAATCGACGGCCGTCGGCCAACGACAGTGTGCTTCTGATATCCGGGGCCGCTTGCGCGTTCGGCGTCAAACCCGGCAGCCAGCCGACATCGACCGAGACGCCGTTCAAGCCCAGGGTTTTGTTGTGTGCAATCAGAATTGCGGTCATGCCCACCAAAAATGCGGGGATGCTTAACAGAACACTTAGCCATGCGTGCCAGTGGCGCCAATCTATTTTTTTCATGGTTTGCTCCCGGTCACGTTCAAAACTGCAGCGTCAAGCCGGCCATGAAGGTGCGGCCGTAGTTTTCCACTTTACGAGTGTTGGTGCCGTTGGCCAGATTTTCGACGTCCACCCGTTCGCGGTTGGTGACGTTATCGACTTCGCCGAACAGCGACAAACCCTTATATAGCTGTTGGCGAGCCGATAAATCCAAGGTCAGCGACGACTCGATCATCGTCACGTCGCCGTTGGCTTTATATTCCGGACGGTCGGCCAGATAGTTCAGTGCGGCGGTAACGATGGTGCCGGTCGGCGCGTAAGAAAAGTCGATGCCGACATTGGCGGTGAAACTGGGTTGTTGTTTGAAGCGGCGGTTGTTGCCTGCGAAATCGCGTACCTTGGAATCCAGCAAGGTCTGGTTGGCCCATAGTTGTGCGCCTTGCAGGGCCGGGATGCCGAGGCCGGCCAGGCTCAGGCGCTGTTCCAGTTCGATGCCGTGGGTCCAGCCGTCGCCGACGTTTTGGACCTGATAGACGTCTTTGCCGCCCTGGTCCACACCCGTATCGACTTCTTCGATGATGTCGGTGATGGCTTTATGAAACAGGTTCAAGGCCAAAAACAGATTGCCGCTGGCGTATTCGCCGCCAAGGTCGTAATTCAAGGCTCTGGCCGGGTCCAACTGCGGACTGCCTATGACGATTGTGGTACCGTTATCGACGGCGAAGGGCGACAGTTCGTCGAACTTCGGCCGGTTGACCGATTTGGAAAACGCAAACCTGAGGCTCAAGTCGTCGCGTACCCGGTACAGGGCATGAAACGACGGGTTCAAATCGGTGACTGTCTTGTCGGCTTGGCTGCCGTCGCCGGTTCTGGATTGCAGATCGACGTGTTCCGCGCGCACACCCGGCATCACGCTGAAGGCTTCGTTCAACCAAACATTGTCCTGCACGAATCCGGCGTAATAGTTTTCGGTCATGTAGTAGTTGTCTTTTGCCGTGGTAGTGCTGCGGACCACGCCGGTTTTACTGATTTCACGGGCGTTTTTATCGCGGAAGCGCACCCGCTCCCGCACCGCGCCGCCGAACTTGAGTTCCTGACGCAGGCCCAGCGTGAACGGGACTCGCAAGGCGCTGTTCAGCGTCCAGGTTTCGTCTTCCTTGTTTTCTCGCTCCAGTGTGGTTTTGTCGAGATTGAAGCGGCCGCTGCCGACTGCCGATTCCTTGGTGGCGACCTTGTTTTTGTCTTTATCTTCGGTGGACGAGTGGTAAGCGAACAAGGACTCCCATACCGGGCCGCCACTAAAATTGTGGCGGTGGGTGAAGGTAGCGCCAGAGGTACTGACCACTGCGTCTTCGGTTTCGGTTTCCCCGGAGCCGGCTTTGGCCGGTTCGGTGGTCAATTTGGTTTTGACTTTGAGTTTGTCCAGATTCAGCAGCATTGGTTTGGCATGAAATTCGCCGCCGTCGTAAAACAGGGCCAAATCAGAGAACACGTTGTCGGAATGGCTGCGTTCGGTTTCGTGTTCCAGTTCGCGCTTGCGAGTGGAAAACCGCTTGTCGCGGGTGCGGTCGATCAGATTGTCCAGGTGGTCGAAGGCGCCCATGCCGCCGAACCAGTCCACCGGCTTGTAGCCGAAGCCGAACTGGCCGTGCAGCAGATCGCCGTCCATATTGTTACGGCCGCCGTAACCGAAGCGGGCTTCCAGTTTCGGTTCGGTGGGTATTTCCCTGGTTTTGATCTCCACCCGGCCGGCGATGCCGTCGTTTTCGTATTCGGCGCTGGAGTTACGCAGTACGTTGACCTGGCCGACCATGAACGATGGCAGCTGGTTAACTTGAAATTCGCGCTTTTCGCCGCCGTTGGGTAATTGCACGCCGTCGACTTGCACCCGGGTGTATTCCTTATCCAGACCGCGCAATTTGATGTCCTTGCTTTCGCCGGGATCGTCGACCACGCTACCGCTCATGCGTTTGACGATTTCGCCGGTACGGCGGTTATTGCGATTGGCGAATTCGTCGCGGCTGACGCCAGTTTTCGGTACAGGATCGGCCAGGCGCGGATTTTGTGGGACGGCGGTCGATTTGACTTTGGTCTCGGCCAGCACTTGTTCCTTGTCGTCTTCCAATTCCGCCTCGCGAAGCTCGACTTCGGCCTTGCCGGGCGCCAGGGTTTCGGCGCCGGCCGGTGCGGCCAAAACGATGCCGATCGGTAATAGTGCGCAGCTGGGCCAATACAGGGATGAGTAGGGTCGTGTCATAACATTTGTTGAATATGTAGGTAAGGACTAGTGCTTGGCGCCGGCTTCCGGCTCCGAGACGAAACCGATTTTACTGACCCCGGCCTTGGCCGCATCCGCCAGCGTTTCGGCGACGAAGTGGTACGGCACGTTTTGATCGGCGCGGATATGCAGTTCCGGCTGCTGCGGCGCTTGGGCGATGTCCGCCAGCCTTTGATTCAAGACCGCGCGGTCGATTTGCTCCCGGTTCCAGAACAATTTACCTTCGCCATCCACCGACAGCGCCACCGGATCGTCGCTGGGTGGTTGCGGTACGCTGCTGGCCTTGGGTAGGTCGATTTTCACCGCATGCGTCATCAGCGGGGCGGTGATCATAAAAATGACCAACAGCACCAGCATGACGTCGATTAACGGAATCATGTTGATTTCGGCGACGGTGTGGCCACCGGCCTTGTTTTGATCGAAGCCGCCGAATGCCATTAGTGTTCTCCGTTGGCGTAGGCAAGTTCGACGCCGGCGATTGCGGCGGCTGGCGCGCTGGCGATGGTGGCGCCGGTGGTCAGGAACGCAAACAAATCGTGGGCGAAGCCGTCCAAGCGGGCTAACAACAAGCGGTTGCTGCGCACGCAATCGTTATAGGCTAGTACCGCCGGAATTGCGACAGCGAGACCTAAGCCGGTCATGATCAACGCTTCGCCGACCGGTCCGGCGATTTGATCCAAACCGCCCAATCCGCCTTGACCAATATTGACCAGGGCGTGGTAAACCCCCCAGACCGTGCCGAACAAGCCGATAAAGGGCGCGGTGCTGGCGATGGAAGCCAGCGCGGTCAAGCCCCACTCCAGTTGCGCGGTTTCCTCGTCGATGACCCTGCGCATCGAGCGGGTCAGAAACTCGGCAGTCGAGCCGGCCTGTTGCAGACCATGGCTACCGTGGCGGGCATGATGTTGCGAGGCGGCTAAGGCGTGGCGGGTCAGATTCGAGAAAGGGTCGGTTTGGGAGCCATCGGGTAGGTGTCCGGCTACCTCGCTCAGCGTATCGCTGGCCCAAAATTTTTGTAAAAACAGCTCGGCGCGACGGCGGACCTGGATGGCGTGCCAAGCTTTGACGACGATGAAATACCAGCTGGCTACCGACATAATCAGCAGTAAGCTAAACAGGAAGGCGCCGACACTGTCGGTTTGCGCCAGGAAATGGTCGAGACTTTGATTGAGTGCCATGATTTATCCTTCGAGAGAGAATGAAACGGGAACCACGACCCAGGCGGAAACCACCTGTTCGCCGCGGCGGGCGGGGACGAAACGCCATTTTTGGACGGTTTCCTGGGCGGCTTGGTCGAGGCGTTCGTAGCCGCTGGATTTACGTAGCGTGACTTGTTCGACCGCACCGTCGGTATTGACCAGTACCCGCAGCAATACCTTGCCTTGTTCGCCGAGTTGCCGCGATGCGCTGGGATAGGCCGGGGCCGGGTTGTTCAAATAATCGGCGTTCAGGTTGGGCAAGGTCATCGGCGCCGACGACGCTTCGCTGGTACTGGTAGAACTGGGTGCCGGAGCAGGCGCCGCCGCAGCGGCCGTTGGTGTAGGTTCGGCGCGCGGTGGTTCCGGCGTCGGTTCGGGCGCCGCCATTGCCGCCGGCGCTTGGCTGGCGGTCGATACGAGATTCGGTTTTTTAACCGGTTTGGGCGGCGTTTTGGGTTTGCTGACGGCTTTTTCAACCGGTTGCTGGGCTTGCTGCACCGGCGGTTTGGCGGGTGCCTGCTGAGTTTGCGCGTCGCCGATCCACTGCACCATGATAGGTTGCGGCGGCGTGACGGGCTGCGGTTTCTCGCTGTTCGGCATCAGGCCGAACCAGGCCAAATGCAAGCCGAGCGCGATGAGCAAGCCCAGGCCACGTTCGTTATATTCGGCTTTTTGGATTGTGGCTATCGATTTATACGGCTCTTCGCTGGCTACGAGGCGCATGGGGGCCAGACAGGCAAGCTGGCGGAAACTGGCGGTCGGTAACATACAGGCCTCTCGATTAACTGAGCTGAAAACGATTGGCTGGCTACCCTGGGGTTGGCTGGCTGGTGTTGTCGGGTGTTACGGTTTACTTGGTCAAAATTAATTTACCGTTGCTGGTAATACGCAGGCGGTACTCGTCGCCTTGATGTTCGATGACAATTTCGTTTTGGGTGCCGAACAATAAACGGCTATTCACCCGCTGCCTGGCTTGCGGTATTTCCGGCGGCGTGTCGGCGGTTGACGGGCTAAGTCGCACTGGGTTAGACGGATTTTTCATGGGACTAAAAATGGTGACGAATAAATGCCAAACCCGCTCAATGCGCTGTTGCCGGTTGCTGGCGAGCCGCTTTTCGCTCTAATAACAGGTTGGTAACGGTTTGCCAGTGTTCCAGCAATTGCAGGTACATATCGCGGCTGGAGGCGCTATGTGCCAGTTCCGGGTGGCTTAGCAGGCGCCCCAATTGCTGCACGATGAGATGTGCCAACTTGGGGTTGTGATGGCCGTTGATGAATTGGGTCATTAACACGCAGGTCGCGGCATGAATTTGCGCCACATCGCGGCTTCTCGGCGCGCCGATAGATTTGTCTTCAAACATGATGACCTCGGGTTGCATAAGTTATAAGTTAAATTGCCGCACACTGGATAACTTAGGAGGCTGTGCAGGTGCGGCAATGACAGCACGAGAGATGACTGTCGGATACAAATGATAATGATTATCATCTATATGTCAAGAAAAAGTATTTTGCTGTGGGTGGTTTGGGAATTTGTCGGGAAGCAATTGGCAGGGCCAACGGGGTGGGGAAGACGATAGAGGTGTTTTGTTTGTGGTAAATGATTTGAGAATATGGCTGCAAATCGCAGCGGAAGTCGCCACCCTTGGTCAGGCTTATAGCGCGGCTTCGGCTTTTTTTAGTTTTAGGGCAGCGGTTTATAAGCCAGCAGTCCGGCCAGCGTTTCCAGGAGTTCGCTGCGGGGATGATTTTTGATCCAGACCAGCGCGATTTGCCGGCTGGGCCGCTGGCGTATGGTGATATAACGAATGTCATGATCGTCCGGCTGCACGGCGACCGAAGGCATCAGCGTCACGCCGACGCCGTTTTTGACCATGAAACGCAAGGTTTCCAGGCTGGATGCCCGGAAGTCGTGCTCCACGAAGCGCGACGGATGGCATAATTTTAGCGCCTGATCCCGCAAACAATGGCCCTCGTCCAGCAACAGCAGATTTTCTTTGGCCACCGTGTTCAGGTCAATTTCCGCCTGCTCGGCAAGTGGATGGTCGGCGCACACCGCCAGGGTGAAAGGGTCTTCGAATAGGGTTCGCGATTCCAGGTTCGCCTGTTCGACAGGCAAGGCCAGCAAGGCAGCATCCAGCTTTTTGTCGAGCAGTAAGGCTACAAGAGCGTTGGTTTTTTCCTCGACCAGTTGGAGTTTCAGCTCGGGGTAATGCTGCTTGATGCGAAATACGTATTCCGGCAATACGTAGCTTGCTAGTGAAGGAAAAGCCCCCAACGACAACATGTTGCGGTGTCGATCACTGGCGTGGGCGGCGATTTGGCGAATGGAGCGGGCATCGTCAAGTATACGGCGGGCGAGCGGTAAAATTTCCCGGCAAGTGTCGGTGGTTTCTACCGCATTTTTTTCGCGCAGGAATAAATCCACGCCTAAATAATCCTCAAGTTTCTTAATCTGCGTGCTCAACGTCGGCTGGCTAATCGAACAATGCTCAGCCGCTTGGCTGAAGTTTTTCAATTCCGCTACGGCCACTAGGTAGCTTAAATCCCGCAAGTTCATCGACTGTTATCCGCTGTTGAGTTAAGTATTCCGAAAGCGCACCCGGACCGGAATCATACCAGCTCGGAAGCGCCTATTATTGACTTGGCCTATCGGTCCATCGAAGAAATCAATTTCAGTTTGCGGCCAATCTCCCGTTGAATATGTCTACCGAACCCGTTTTCTGAAGGGATAGGGTGCCGTTACAACTAAATGCCGCTACAGTTAATCCCGTGCGGTCTTTAAAACGAAAAAAACAACGGCTGGTTTTTATCTTAAATCACAACAAGGAACAGAGGTGCACCATGACAAGCAAGCAAATTTTCCTGGCTTCCACATTGGCACTAGCCATATCAGCGGCATTGACCGCCACACCGGTGCAGGCCGAGCCGGAACCGACCATGAACAGCTTCTGGTGGCCGGAGCAACTGAATCTGCAACCGTTGCGCCAGAACGCCGCCGAATCCAACCCCTTGGGCAAAGCCTTCAATTATGCCGAGCAATTCAAAACCCTGGACTTGAAAACCGTGAAAGCAGACATCGCCGGCGTGCTGCACACCTCCCAACCTTGGTGGCCGGCTGATTATGGTAACTACGGGCCGTTTTTCATTCGCATGGCCTGGCATAGTGCCGGCGTATATCGCATCTTCGACGGTCGCGGCGGTGCGTCCGGCGGTCAACAACGCTTTGAGCCGCTCAACAGCTGGCCGGACAACGTCAATCTGGACAAAGCCCGCCGCCTATTGTGGCCGGTCAAACAAAAGTACGGCGCCAAACTATCCTGGGCTGACCTGATGGTGCTGGCAGGTAATGTGGCCTTGGAAGATATGGGCTTCAAAACTCTGGGGTTTGCCGGTGGCCGCGCCGATGATTGGGAAGCTGAAGTGGTCAATTGGGGCACGGAAAAGAAATTTCTGGCCGATGAGCGCCACGACGGTAAAGGTGAGTTGGCGAAGCCCTTGGCGGCGGTGCAAATGGGCTTGATTTACGTCAACCCGGAAGGCCCTGGCGGTAATCCTGACCCCTTGGCCGCGGCCAAACATATCCGCGAAGCCTTCGGCCGGATGGCGATGAACGACGAGGAAACCGTGGCGCTGATCGCCGGCGGCCATACCTTCGGCAAGGCGCACGGTGCGCATAAACCCGACGAATGCGTGGGCAAGGAACCGGC
The DNA here is from genome assembly GCF_033949435.1 of Methylomonas defluvii. NCBI lineage: Bacteria > Pseudomonadati > Pseudomonadota > Gammaproteobacteria > Methylococcales > Methylococcaceae > Methylomonas > Methylomonas defluvii. The sequence continues at coordinate 89,656 of NZ_JAXARY010000020.1, forward strand.
CGCTGCCGGTATTGAAGAACAAGGTTTGGGCTGGGCGAATAAATGCGGTGCCGGCAACGGCGTCGATACCGTCAGTAGCGGCCTGGAAGGCGCTTGGTCGACCAACCCTACGCGCTGGACCCACGACTATCTGACCTGGCTATACACTTTCGATTGGCAACAAACCAAAAGCCCGGCCGGTGCGACGCAATGGATACCTAAAGACGGCAAGGGCGATAATTTTGTACCGGATGCCCACGACCAGAGTAAACGTCATCCGCCGATCATGTTCACCACCGATATTGCTTTGAAGATGGACCCGGATTACCAAAAAATTTCCAAACGCTTTTTGGATAATCCAAAAGAATTCGAGGCGGCCTTCGCCAAGGCCTGGTTCAAGCTGACCCACCGCGACATGGGGCCCAAAGCCCGCTATATCGGTGCGGAAGTACCGGCCGAAGACTTCGTCTGGCAGGACCCTATTCCCAAAGTTGATCACAAATTGATTGACGCCAAGGATGTTGGCAAATTGAAATCAGCCATCTTGGCTGCGGATCTGACGATTCCCGAGTTGGTGAAAACGGCCTGGGCCTCGGCAGTCACGTTCCGTGGCACCGACATGCGCGGCGGAGCCAATGGTGCGCGGATTCGGTTAGCACCGCAAAAAGACTGGGAGGTCAATGATCCCGCCGAACTGGGCAAAGTGCTGGCAAAACTGGAAGCCGTCCAAACCGAATTCAACCGCTCCTTGAAAGGCGGCAAAAAAGTGTCGCTGGCCGATGTGATCGTGCTGGGCGGTTCGGCAGCGGTGGAGGAGGCGGCCAAAAAAGCCGGTTATAAGGTGCAAGTGCCGTTCAAACCGGGGCGGATGGATGCGGCGCAAGAGCAAACCGACGTCAATTCTGTCGCGGTGCTGGAGCCCAAAGCTGACGGTTTCCGAAATTACTTTGGCAAAGATAATGCGCATTCGCCTGCGGAAATGCTGGTCGAACGCGCGAATTTTCTGACCTTGAGCGTGCCGGAAATGACGGTGCTGGTGGGCGGCATGCGGGCTTTGGATGCGAACGCCGGCCATGCCAAACACGGGGTGTTCACCAGTCGTCCGGGCACGCTCAGTAACGATTTCTTCGTTAATCTGCTCGATATGTCCACGAAATGGACCAAGTCAGCTACTGAAGGCATTTACGAAGGACGGGACCGGGCCAGCGATCAAGTTAAATGGACTGCCACACCAGTGGATTTGATCTTCGGTTCCCACTCCGAGTTAAGGGCAGTATCGGAAGTCTATGCCTCGGCAGACGGCAAGGAAAAGTTCGTGCAGGATTTTGCCAATGCCTGGGCCAAAGTGATGGAACTGGATCGATTCGATAAGCGCTAAGCTTGGCTTGCGAGGCAGCCAATTTGGCCGAAACTGGGTCAAGTTGGCTGCCTTGCGCAAAAATGCCTTTCATCGTCAACTTATTAACCCGGTCCTAGTTGTCACGGGCATGCTGTTTGGGCTGAGCCCGTCAAAGCCGTGGCTGCTGTGTTCTTCGATGGGGAGAACGGTTTTCTGCGTCGGGTTAATACCAGGCTGGTGGCAAGCCGCAAACACCTCAGTTTGTGCCCAGTGGTGCCAGGGTCCCTCACAGAGAAAAGTCAAAAAAAAGGGCAGTGCAAAGACTGCCCAAAGAGGGAGAACTCAAGGTGAATCAAATCCAGTCGGAATCGTTGCTGTCGTCCGGCACGCTGTAGTCTGCGTCGCTAAGTGAAAAATCGTCACTATTATCCAAGTTGGCTTGCTGGATGGCATCGTCGCCGTAATAGTTGTTGACTACTGTCTGTTCCTGAAGGCCGCTGTGTTCGCCCATTGCTTGCTGGCCCCAGGCGCTGGAGCCGTGATGACCCATTAGACTTTCGATGCCTTGGAACAAAAACGAACCGGCGACGACGCCCGCTGCCGTGGTTGCGACATTACCTAAAAAACTACCGCCACCACCACCGAAGAAGCCGGGCGCTTGCGCGGGAGCGGCGCCGCGCGGCATTTGATAATTACCGGCACCGGGCACCGCTCCGCTATTGTTGGCAGGTTGAGCCCACGGATCGTTCCCCAGGAACCCGCCACGTTGTGGGCTTGCACCGGCTTGCAATTGATTTTGCAACTCGGCGATTTGTGCTTTAGCCGCAGTCAAAGCTTGATCCTGCAACAAGGCGCGTTGCACCAGCAGATAAGCGGCATCGGGTTGTTTGGCCACCGCATCTCTAATCAAGGCTTCGGCCTCGGCGTCTTTTTGGGCGAGCTTTACTTCGTTCAGTTGATTCAGAAACTGGCTGAGCTGGTTGCGTTCCTGTGAATTCATTCAATAACTCCTATCGTGAGATATAACCCGGCTAAACGCCGGCATGGGCAAAGACTGCAAAATCGCTGCAAAGTTTCTTTAACAGTTGGGTGTGGTTTAGGAAGTTTCAATAGTCCGGGTGAAATAGTTGATGGCGTAAATTGCTTCTTTCTAGCAGCAAAGGGCAACGTATTCAATCACTGCCGGTCCTGTTCCAACGGCGCGATAGACTATGCTTCGGCGCCTGGTGCTGCAATTGCTGCTTTATCTTTGGCATTGCAAATTTCGGAATATGGGTTCTCGCACTTTCCGGGAAATGGTCGGGGGTAGGGCATCATAAAACCAAAATTGTAAGGGCAGTGGCTAGGTCGCGGTTAAAGCAGCCAGCCAAAAACAGCATTGCCTGTTAGTCCGGTTAGCGTACAATCCAGAGTGCTTCGCTAGTCGTTTCAAACCCATTTCAGTCGTTAGTTAGTAGCCGGCCGCTAAATCATACGTGATCAGTAACTCGAACAAACAAGCAGCAATTCAAGCGGCACAGCTTCGACAACTGTTTGCAGCAAGCAATGTGTCATTGATCAGCAGTACGCTACTGGCGGCGATTCTGGCTTATATGCAGCGCGACATGATTGCGGCTCATGTGGTGCTCAGTTGGTTGACGCTGATCGTGTTGGTGGCGGTTTCCCGCACTTTGCTGGTCAAGGCTTATCGGTCCGCCGCGCCGGAAGTGGGCGAAAGCACTCTGTTCTGGATGAAAAGGTTTCGGATTGGGGTGCTTGCCGTGGGCTTGGTGTGGGGAGCGGCCGGTTTTCTAATGTTCCCGACCAACAGTTCGCAGCACCAACTCTTTTTGGTTTTCATGCTGGCAGGCTTGTCCGCCGGCGGCGTGGTGGCTTTTTCCGCCGATCTGCTTAGTGCGGTGCTATTTTCTTTGAGCTCGCTGCTGCCCATCATTGTCCGCTTGTTCATGTCCGGCAATGGGTTGTTTGTGGCGATGAGCGTGGCAGGGTTTTTATACCTGTGCTTCATGGTGATCAGCTTGCGTCGTATCAATCGAAGCATCACCGAGAATATTGTCTTGCATCTCGACGCCGCGGAAAGAGAAGAGGCCATGCGTATCAGCGAGCAGCGCTATCGCTTGTTGCTGAAACATTCGCCCATCGGAATTTTTCATTACGACACCGACCTGATCGTCACTTATTGCAACGAACCGTTTGCCGCTATTTTGCAGAATAGCGTCGATAACGTGGTCGGATTGGATATTAAGGGTTTTAACGACGGTTCAATACTTGCCGCTTTGCATCAGGCGTTGAACGGTGAAAAGGTGAGTTATGAAGGCAATTTCAGGCCGGCGCCGGATGCCGCCGGCATAGTGATAGACATGAGCTGCGCGCCGTCCCGCGACGGCGCCGGCAAGATTGTTGGCGGTATTGCGATTATTCGGGACATCAGCGAGCGTAAGCAGGCGGAAGAAATGCTGCGTATCAGCGCCATCGCCTTCGAATCGCAGGCGGCGATGATCGTCACCTCCCCGGACGCGATAATCCTGCGGGTGAATCGAGCTTTTACCGCGCTGACCGGCTACGAAGCGCAAGAAGTAATGGGGCAAACGCCGCAGATGCTCAACTCCGGTCGGCACGACAAGGGATTTTTTACCGCCATGTGGACTTCATTACAGGAAACCGGCCACTGGCAAGGTGAAATCTGGAATCGGCATAAGAATGGCCTGATTGTTGCGCAATGGCTGACCATTGCCGCCGTAGTCGCGCCCGATGGCCGCATTACCCATTACGTCGGTACATTTTCGGATATTACCGAGAACAAGGACGCGGTGGCGGAAATCCACCGATTGGCCTATTACGATCCTTTAACCCATTTGCCTAACCGGCGTTTGCTGCAAGACCGCTTGGGCCAGGAGTTGGTTGCCGGCGCCCGCAACGGCTTGTATGGCGCTATCCTGTTCTTGGACCTGGATAATTTCAAGACGCTTAACGACACGCGCGGCCATGAGGCCGGTGACCAATTATTGATAGAGGTGGCGCGGCGCTTACGTACTAGCGTGCGCGAATGCGACATCGTCGGCCGTCTGGGTGGGGATGAGTTTTTGGTGTTGCTCTCAGATTTGAGCGCCGATGTCGAGCTTGCCGCCATGCAAACCAAGCAAGTCGGCGAAAAATTGCTGGATGCGTTGGCTCATCCTTATGACATAAACGGCTATGAGTTCCATTGTTCGGCCAGTATCGGCATTCGCTTGTACCGTGATCACGAGCTTGCGGAGGAGCTACTCCGGCACGCCGATCTTGCTATGTATCAAGCCAAAATGGCCGGGCGTAATGCTGTGCGTTTCTTCGACCCGAGCATGCAGGCGCTGGCGACTGCTCGCGCCGATTTGGAAAAAGATTTGCGCCTTGCGCTGTCTCAAAATCAGTTCAAGCTGTATTTTCAAGCGCAGATCTACCGAAACCACCAAGTAGTGGGCGCCGAGGCGCTGTTGCGTTGGCAGCATCCGCAACGCGGCTTGGTATCGCCGTTGGAGTTTATTGCCTTGGCGGAAAAAACCAGTTTGATTTTGCCGATTGGCCAATGCGTGTTGGAAGCCGCTTGCACGCAACTGAAGCAGTGGGAGCAGCATGCGCGTTCGCGGCAATTTCGGCTAGCCGTTAATGTCAGTGCGCGCCAGTTTAGAGCGGCGGATTTTGTCGAGCAGGTGCGGCGGACGCTGGATAGCCATGGCGTTAACCCGGACTTGCTGGAACTGGAACTGACCGAAAGTCTGGTCCTTGAGAATATCAACGACACCATCTCTAAAATGCACGCGCTCCGAGAGATGGGCGTGCGCTTTTCGTTGGACGACTTTGGGACCGGATACTCGTCGTTTTCCTATCTGACGCAGTTGCCGTTCGACCAGTTAAAAATAGACCGCTCCTTTGTGCATAACATCGGTATCAAAACCAGCGATGCGGTGATCGTGCAAACCATCATCGGCATGGCCCACAATCTGGAGATAGAAGTCATTGCCGAAGGCGTCGAAACCGAAGCGCAGCGCTTGTTTCTGGAACAGCACGGCTGCCACGCCTGTCAGGGGTTTTTGTTCAGCAAGCCGGTGCCGATAGACGAATTTATGGCCTGGAGTCGGCGTTTGCCCAAGTGCTGACCCAGCCTGTTAATGTAGCCGCTCCGGCTATCAGGCATGCACCTGGCCTTTCGCGGAATTGTTGGTATATTCCTGTTTACTGCCGTTTTTACTAAATTGGGTTTGCCGGGGCTCCGAATGAAATCGTCCGATACACATCCGCACAATTCCCGGCTGGCAGTCCGCGAGGCTTTGAAGGCAGCAAGCAATGACTATCACAACCGGTTAAATCAGCATAGTTTGCTGGTCGGAATCACCCAACCAGACTATTCGCTGGCTAAATACCGAAAGCTGCTGTCCGCTTACTACCATCTCTATCAGGCTTTGGAACAGCGGTTAATTGCCTTTCAGTCTTCTCAAGACTGTCAATTCGACTATTCTCAACGCCTTAAGTTGCCTTGGATTTGCCGCGATCTGGCGTTTTTGGGGATAGACCCGCTTAGGGAATACAACATGGCGCAAAACCTGCCGGCACCGCAGGTAGCCAGCATGGGTGAATATACCGGGGTTTTATACGTGATAGAGGGATCGATGTTGGGTGGACAGCTTATTTCGCGTAGCCTTGAGGCCTACCACGGTTTAAATGGCGAAGCCGGCGCTTGCTTTTTCCGCGGTTATGGTCAGAACACCGGGCCTATGTGGCAAGATTTTCTGCGGTTTGCGGAAAACCTAGCCGGTGACGATGACCAGCGTTCGGCTGCCGAGCACGCGGCCTGCCAAACTTTTCAATTTTTTATTCAAGTACTGGATGATTATGCCTATTCGTAAGTTACACGTTCTCCGCCCGGTCTAATGGATGATATTGATCAACAGGCGTTGCAACAAGCCCTGGAAAAGTGCGCGGCAGAGCCCATTCAACAAATCGGGCAGATTCAGCCGCATGGCGCCTTGTTGGTTTTAAGCGCTGATCGTCCTTACACGGTATTGCAGGCGAGCGCCAATATTAGCGAATTTTTCAGCGAATTGACCGGCGATGTTTACGGTAAACCGCTTCAGGAGTTGGTCGGCGAAAAAATTGCCGGGCAAATCGAGCAAATGTTTCAATCGGCGCAGAGTAAAAACACTGCCGCCGGGAAACTCAGCATTCCCCAGCGCCAGGGCCCTTTTGATCTACAGGCCCATGCTTATTTGAGTGACGGGCTATTTGTGCTGGAACTCGTGCCTGATCACGACGCCGACCAGGAAGGGCGATTGTCCGAATTGCTAATGGAAATGCAGGAATCATTGCTGAGATACGACGCGAATAGCGATTTCTCGCGCTATTTCGATGATGTCGCGCTGTTGGTGCGGCGGATGAGCGGCTACGATAGCGTGATGATCTATCGGTTTGACTCTAATTGGAACGGTCAAGTGATCAGCCAAAATAGCGTGGATCATGCGCCATCCTACCTTGGGTTGCACTTTCCGGCCAGTGACATTCCGCCACAAGCGCGGCGCCTTTACACGAGTAATCTGGTACGCTTGGTTGCCGATATTGATGCCGAGCCGGTGCCCATTTTACCTGGCCTCAATCCCGTAACCGAAAGGCCCTTGGATATGAGTTACTCGGCGTTGCGTTGCCTGTCGCCGATACATATCCAGTATTTGCGCAATATCGGTGTGCAGGGCTCAATGGTGATTTCTTTGCTGCAAAACGGCCGATTGTGGGGATTGATAGCTTGTCATCACTTCACGGCAAAACGTGTGTCGATTGCTCAACGCGAAGCGGTGACGTTTATAAGCCGGATGGTGTCGTCGAAATTATCCTCGATTGAGGCCTTGGAGCAGTACAACTGCGTTGCCAGCGCTAACCATGTGATCGGTGAGTTGCTGAATTATATTTTTACCGATCACGAGCAACGGGTCTTGCAAAGGTTACTACCGCCATTGATGGCGTTGCTGGATGCAACCGGGATATTAGCTGTGGTGGAAGGTAAGCGGCATGTTTACGGCGAGGTGTTGAAACCTGCAGATCTAGGGGCATTATTGCTCTGGCTGGGCAAACAAGCCAGCGGCCAGATATTTAGTTCTGATCATCTTGCCAATGATTTTTTACCGGCAGAAAAATACCAGGAAATAGCCTCAGGGATATTGACCACACCGCTGCCCGGCGATATGCGCAATGTCATAGTTTGGTTCAGACAGGAAAAGCCGCGCACCGTAAGCTGGGCGGGCAAGGCCGAGAAAGGCTTGGTGATGGACAAAAGCGGAAACTACCAACTGACACCGCGTAAGTCATTTGAAATGTGGACGGAATTATGGCGGGGTCGCAGCGAACCTTGGTCGCCTGTACAAATTGATATTGCCCGGATGTTGGCGATGACCTTACCCGAGGGCTTGGCACAAAAAAGCCGGTTGGAGCACGCGCTGAGACAGCAACAGTTATTGGACGCGGAGCTGCGGATTGCCGCTACCGCTTTCGAGTCGCAGGAAGGCATCGTGGTTTTGGACGAGAATCGCTTGATACTGCGGGTAAACCAGGCGTTTACCCGTATTACCGGTTACCTCAGCGAGGAAGTAGTAGGCAAGAATCCGCGGGTATTGGAATTGGATTTGCAGGGTCTGGTCTATTACGAGGAGATGTGGGAAAGGGTCAATAACTCAGGGGTCTGGGAAGGTGAGATTTCTAGTAAACGCAAGGACGGTGCGGTGTTTCCCATGCATTTGGCCGTCAGTACGGTGAAAGACCCGACGGGTTGCATCAAAAATTATGTGGCCACGTTTGTAGATATTACCTCGATTAAAGCCGCTGCCGAGGAAATTGAGCGCTTGGCGTTTTATGACCCGTTGACCGGTTTGCCGAATCGCCGATTACTGCAAGATCGTTTGAAACGAGCGCTGATTGCCAGTGCGCGTAGCGGGCGGGAGGGGGCCATCCTGTTTATCGATTTGGACAATTTCAAGACCTTAAACGACACCCTCGGTCACGACATGGGTGATTTATTGTTGCAATTGGTGGCACAACGTTTGGTGGCTTGCGTGCGCGAAGGCGACACGGTTTCGCGCCTGGGCGGGGACGAATTTGTGGTGATGTTGACGGATCTGAGCGATGAAATGCTGGATGCCGGCGCGCAGACCGAAGTGATAGCGAATAAAATCCTTACTGCCTTGACGCAAACCTACCGGCTTGCCGACCACGAATATCGCAATTCGCCCAGTATCGGCGCGGTGTTATTCAACGACCATGATTCGGACATAGAAAGCTTGCTGAAACAAGCCGATATTGCCATGTACCAGGCCAAAAAAGCCGGGCGGAATACCATACGTTTCTTCGACCCTGCGATGCAGGCCAGTATCAATGCTCGGGTCAAATTGGAGGCGGATTTACACGGTGCTTTAGCGGATAAGCAATTCCAACTGTATTATCAGCCGCAAGTCTCGCAGGGTTTGGATATTATCGGTGCTGAAGTCTTAATCCGTTTTCAACATCCCGAACGCGGCTTGATTTCACCGGCTGAGTTTATACCTTTGGCCGAGGATATTGGTTTGATTGTGCCGATAGGGCGTTGGGTACTGGAAACCGTTTGCCGACAACTGAAGATTTGGGAAAGCAGCACACATACTCAACATTTGCAACTGGCTGCAAATGTCAGTGCGCGGCAGTTTAGGCAAACTGATTTCGTCGACGTGGTGCGGCAAATCATTCGAGAGAGCGATATCAATCCCAATCGCTTGAAGTTGGAGTTAACTGAAAGTCTGGTGCTCGACGATATTGATGAGACCATCCGCAAAATGCATGCGTTAAGGGAAATTGGCGTGCGTTTTTCAATGGATGATTTCGGCACCGGGAATTCCTCGTTATCTAATCTTAGAAAACTGCCTATCGATCAATTGAAGATTGATCAAAGCTTTGTAAGAGATATTTCTGTCGATCCGGACGATACCGTGATCGTCCAAACGATTATTGCCATGGCCAATAATTTGGGGTTGGACGTGATAGCCGAAGGGGTGGAAACCGAAGAGCAACGTAGTTTTCTGGAAAACCATGGCTGCCATACATTTCAAGGCTATCTCTACAGTAAACCCTTACCGTTAGATAGCTTTGAACGCTTGTTACCCTAGGGGGTTATTAACTAGTTGAGGACGGATTTGATAAGAGCCTCCTTAGAGCTTGCTCGATTAGTTTTGGAGCGAGTCCAAGCATCATTCGCAGAGCCCGACCTGGCATATACAGGTCAAAAAATTCCCACGGCAAATACTTATCTGTAGAATCGCGGTTTTTTTGCCAAGCGATCCGGGGAGCAAAAGTCGAATGGGTAGAGCGTATCAAAACCGTAAAGTTTCCATGGCCAAGACGGCTGACGCCAAGGCCAAGGTTTACAGCAAATATGGTCGGGAAATCTATATGGCCGCCAAATCCGGTGGTATCGATCCATCCGGCAACTTGACTTTGCGGGGGTTGATCGATAGAGCCAAAAAAGACCAAGTGCCTACGCATGTCATCGAAAAAGCCATCGATAAAGCCAAGGGCGGCGGCGGGGAAGATTTTGCGCCTGCCCGCTATGAAGGCTTTGGACCTGGCGGTTGTATGGTGATTGTCGATTGCTTGACCGACAATCCGAATCGCACGTTTGGCGATGTACGGCTGTGTTTTACCAAAACCAAATGCAAGATCGGTACGCAAGGTGCTGTCAGCCATATGTTCGATCATTCGGCAATTCTGGCGTTTAAACACAACGACGAGGATGCCGTGTTGGAAGCCCTGCTCAGTGCGGATGTGGATGTGTCCGACATCGAAAACGAGGACGGCAAGTTGACCGTGTTTACCCCTCATGCCGACTACGCGAAAGCCAAGCAGGCCTTGACGGATTTGTTGGGCGAGATCGATTTTGAAGTGGATGAAATTCAGTTTATGCCTAGAAGTGTTACCCCTATCAGCGGCGGCGATGTGGTGATGTTCGAAAAGTTTTTGGATATGTTGAACGACCTGGATGACGTGCAAAATGTTTTCCATGATGCCGAATATTAAGGGCAAAACCGTTCGGTAATTTGAGATATTGCATTCAGGAACCTCAGCGTTCCTGATCCACTAAAGTGCATTGCCATTGCTTGTTTTAGCGTGATAACGCGGCTATTGTTTCTTTTTGTAAAACAAACAATATGTATTAGAGGGCATTGTTGATAAATTATATCTATCTTATAGTGTAAGCGTGTTTATTACGGAGTAACAAAAATGAATGACTTACAAAAAGATATTTTGAACGGTTTGGCTTTTATCACCGGCGTGATCGGTTTTATGTCAGGCGAATTTATTCTTTCATCGGCACTATTTGCTTCAACGACTGTTGCGAGCAACATCAACGCAAATCGGAAAAAGCGCCAGGATTAAGCTGGCTTACTATAGGGCGGTTATATTGGCCTATATCGTTTTAGCAGGGAAATAAGGCATCGGCTTAGGCCGGGTTTTTCCGGAGTCTGCTGTCTCTTCTCGGCTTTATCCTAATCTAGGCGATCAATAAATTTGCATTTGGTCGACAGATTTAAAAATCTATCCGCTCCGGCGCCACCCGCAACACTTCCTCAATGGTGGTAATGCCGGCGGCAACTTTTTCCGCGCCACTTAGTCGCAACGGGCGCATACCTTCTCTGATCGCTTGGCGTTGCAGCAACAGTGTGTCGCAGCCTTCCACGATCAATTTTTGCAGGGTCGGCTGGTTTTCGAAAATTTCGTAGATGCCGATACGGCCGGCAAAGCCGGTATTGCGGCAGGTCTTGCAACCAACAGCTTTATAAATGTGTTTAGGGGTAGCGACTTTAAACGGCGCCACCAATGCCTGCCACTGAGCTTGGTCTACGGTTGTCGCGGTTTTGCATTGCCCACATAGCACCCTTATCAAGCGTTGAGCCATTACCCCCAAAATGGTTTGCTGAATCAGATAGCCTGGCAAGCCAAGATTTAACAAACGTGTCACCGCAGCTGGTGCGCTATTGGTATGGAGGGTGGAAATCACTAAATGTCCGGTCAGCGAAGCTTGCACGGCCATTTCCGCCGTCTCCAAATCGCGAATCTCCCCGACCATAATAATGTCGGGATCTTGCCGAAGTAGGGTGCGAATCCCACTGGCGAAATCCAAGCCGATATTGGCCTGAGTCTGCATTTGATTGAAAGCCGGCTCTATTTGCTCGATGGGGTCTTCCACGGTGCATAGATTGATTTCCGAGGTGGCCAAACGCTTCAGCGTGGAATATAAGGTAGTGGTTTTGCCGGAGCCAGTCGGGCCTGTCACCAGAATAATGCCGTGGGTCTGGCTGGTCATCCGGTTCCAAATCCCCAGCTCCTGTTTATTAAAGCCCAACTGCTCGTAATCGCGCAGCAGCACTTCCGGGTCGAAAATTCGCATCACCAGCTTCTCGCCAAACGCAGTCGGCATGGTGGAAAGCCTTAGTTCTATCTCTTTGTCGTTGCTATTTTGGGTCTTGATCCGGCCGTCTTGCGGCAGGCGTTTCTCGGCGATATTCATCCGGCCTAGAATCTTCAAGCGGCTTAAGACCGCATTCATAATCGGCATCGGTAGTTGATAAACCTTGTGCAGAATGCCGTCGATCCTGAATCGCACATTGCCTTGCTGACGGCGCGGCTCGATGTGAATATCGCTGGCGCGCTGGTCGAAGGCATATTGCAGCAACCAGTTGACCAGATTCACCACATGCTGATTGTTCACGTCCAAATCGGCGCTTTTACTCAGCTCGACCAACTGTTCGAAGTTCTGGCCTTCCGCAGTGCGGCCATCATTGTGGGTTTGCGCGCCTTTCAGCGATTTGGAAAAGTTATAAAACTCGTCCAGATAGCGTTTGATCTCGTCCGGATTGGCAAACACGCAGCGAATCTTGCCGTGGTGCATCTTCGCCAGGTCGAGTTGCCAGGCACGGATGAAGGGTTCGGCGGTGGCTACCACGATTTCATCGGCGTCGATCTTGATCGGCAAAATATTATAATTGCCGGCGTAAGCCTTGCTGAACAAGGCAGTGACCGTAGGTACGTCGATTTTTAGCGGGTCGAAATAGTAATAAGGCATAGCCAGCTTTTTCGCCAGCCATTGGGTCAAGTCTTCTTGCGTCAACGGCGTGCCGAGCTGGCTTTGGTCGGCGAGTTCGCACTCTGCTAAGACCTTTAACGGATGCTTGTTGAGATTGATTTTGGCGGCTGCGTATTGCCGGCATTTTTCGACATCCTTGGCGGATAACATGCCGTCTTCTTCCAGCCACTTCACGATCTGGTTGATGTCCAGCTTTCTGTCTTCGGATTTGTGTTCTTCCCGCATACGCCTGGTTTGCTATGATATAAAGGTTTAGTCTAGCCAAATATGCAGGACGCTGTGTAGATTTAAAGCTTGGCGGTGGAATTTTCAGGCAGAGCATGGAACACTGCAAAAAGGCAAAGTGAGACGACGACAAGAGCTATAATAGCGAATCGATTCTTTAATATGGAGTGGTTTAAGTCTTAACCCTACAATTAAAGCTTCCAGAAACAAACTACTTTCAGGATTTTTAAGCGATGTTTACCCAATTGCATCCAGGCAAGAACCGGGCACTTTTGATAGAAGTGTGTTTATTGACCAGTGCACTGCTGCTGCCCGGATGCGCGAGTACGGAAAAGCGTGACGAGCTTTCCGTTAATGAAGCGGGCCATGCTGATCCGTACGAGGGATTTAACCGGTCCATGTACGGTTTTAATATGACACTGGACAAATATTTTTTTAAGCCGGTTTCCGATGGTTATAAATTTATTACACCTGATTTCATGGAAACTGGCGTCAATAATTTCTTCACCAACTTGAAGGGTATTAACGTGGTGCTCAACGATGTCCTTCAGGGTAAATTCCAACAGAGCGCTTCGGACGCCGGACGCTTTTTAACCAATACCACCATCGGCGTGGGTGGATTAATAGACGTCGCCAGCGAAGTCGGTTTAAAAAACAATGTTGAAGATTTTGGGCAAACTTTGGCCGTGTGGGGAGTCGGGCAAGGTGCGTATTTGGTGCTGCCGGTTTTTGGGCCCACCACTATCCGCGATGGCGGCGCGGGCATCCTCGATAGAGCCGCCAACCCAGGTACCTACGTGCCGGGTACCGGTATTCTCGAGGGGATTAATGATCGGGCAAATGCCGAAGGGGCGTTGAACTTTATCAATGAGGCTGCTTTAGACCCTTATGTGTTTACTCGGGAATCCTTCCTGCAATATCGGCGCAATTTGGTCAATGACGGAAAAAGCGACAGCGCGAACTATGATCTCGATATTGATCCCACCGTTGACGCTGCGTCTGAACCCAAGCCCGGCAGCTCGGAAGTTCTCAAGCCATCGCTAGACACCACAAACAAGACTGAACAGAGTGGGTCGCCGTCCACTCAGTCTGCTGTCGGCGCTACTGCTGATACCAAGGCCTTTGACAACATGCTGCAATCGTTTGAGGAAGCTTCAAACAAGCTCGATAAACTGAGTAAGCACAGACGTAGAAGGTGAGATAAAGACCTGGATAAGGCCCGCTACGCGGTCTTATCCAGGTAAGCTCTTTTGACTGTTTAGTTAACGTATTGGAGAGGGCCTTTTTTCCAGGATGTACTAAGGATTCCGCCAAAAATAACTTCCTGAAATTAGTTGGTTTGAGGAATAGCCCGATAGTTCCAGCGCGGTAGATGTTCGTCGAAAACGATCCGCATGTTTTCAATGAAATCTGCAGCGC
>NZ_JAXARY010000021.1:0-100973 GCF_033949435.1 Methylomonas defluvii
CGCTGCAGATTTCATTGAAAACATGCGGATCGTTTTCGACGAACATCTACCGCGCTGGAACTATCGGGCTATTCCTCAAACCAACTAATTTCAGGAAGTTATTTTTGGCGGAATCCTTAGTGTCAGTTATTGCAGTCATAATCTCTGCGGTTTCTTTAGTGCGTACACGCAAGCTAGCTGCGGAGCAGTTAGCGCTTGAACGTATTACCGCCGAACTTTCAAGACTTCAAATTAAGACACTTGAAGAACAAGAATTTTTAAAAACCAAGCCACAATTAAATGTTGCAATAACAAAAGTTGGAAACTCTAGCAATTTCATAATTTCAAATACCGGAAAAGGTAGTGCGTATGATGTAAATCTTGAGCTTGTCGATTGTCCTGACAATCCACTTCTTACAAGCGATACTGATGAGAAATTGCCTTGCCCTGAAATGAGGCCAAACTCACGAATTAAGCTTCTTGCTGCTATGCACATGTCTAGCCCTCTTACCTATCAAGTAAAACTGACGTGGAGGGAGTCCTCTGGAGAGCCGCAGTCAGAAATACATTGGGTTTCGAGGTGAGCTTAAAACAAGTCGGTCAAAGGGACGCGCCGCCCGTTGGCGGTTTTGATGTTTAGTTTTTTATCAAGGTTCGGCTGCTTCGTTTAAGCTCTCAGGAAGCTGCGCCCTCTTACCGTAACGTTAGGCCACTCGGAAAAACATGCCAGCCACTGCCAAAGATTATTTTAATTTAATGGTTGTTCCAACTGTTCAGGAATTCAAAAATTCGTCGTATGACCTACGGCTAGGCCTTCTTTCTACATTAGTTCTAAATCACATCGTTGATCATCTTGCACAGGAAAATCAGTTGGCGACGGATCGGAATACGATGGATGCCCGGGTAAAATCCAAACGTGAAGAGATTCTTAAAGAATGTCAGGATTTTCAGTTTATATGGGATGTCGCTGACGCGACTAAACATGCAAAATTGAGGGTAAGTGACCGAGAAGTATCGTCGTCATCGCAGCTTTCTGGGTCGTCAGGGTTGTTTCAGGCACCTTTCGGGGAGGGTGTTTTTGCTGAGGCTGCCGTTGTATTCGCTATTCTTGAAAATGGCACGGAAAAACCATTATTGCCTGCTGTAATATCCGTCTTTGAATTTTTAAAGTCTAAAATAAGGCCGTAAGGCGCACCGCGTACGGCGCATTGACGTTAGCGTAATGCGCCGAATGATTAAGGCCAACATACGGCGCAATACGGCTACGCCTATTGACGCCCTACATTTCTAAGATTAAACGCGACCGGAGCAACAGCCGATAAGTGCCGCCGCTCCGGTCGTATGCAACGATAGGCTTACTTAGCCGGTTCCGCAGGCTTTGCCGGGGCCGCTGCCGGAGCAGGCGCATCAACTTTTGCTGGCACCGCTTTTTCCTCAACCTGGGCTGCTTGTTCCGTTTCTTGCTTGGGTCCGATATAGCCTTTATGCCAGGCATAGGCCGCGCCGGCCAGCAGGATCAGCAAAAACACGTAGCTTTTCCAATGGCTTTGCTTTTCGCCGAATGGATCGACCATTTGCATTTCCGCGTCTTTCGGTAATTTGGCGACACCGGTCAACAAGCGTCCGAAGGGGATGTTGATAAAGGCTTTGGCATTCACCGCCCAGCCGCAGGCGTCCAGAACCGGTGCCAGATTGCGTTGGCGTAGTTTCAAATAAGCGATAAACATGGATGGGCCGGAAATCGCCAGCATCACGCCGATGATGGCCAGCGGCATTTGCCACCAGACTAGGCCCATGAAGCTGCTCATCACGGTGGCCAGCGCGGTGCCGATGGCGCCGATTGCCAAACCGATGGCGGCGAAAATCCCGGCGAATTTGCCGACGTCGAATGGGGCCGGCGGTTCCTTGCCTTGTCCGGCGTTGGTGCCTGCTTCGGAAATTCCTTTAAACGTATTTTCGTGGGCCGCTTTGTCGCGGGCCGACGCGCTTTTTTCCAATTGCTCGTTAATCATCCGCGCGACACGTTTATAAGGCGCCCAGAATGCTTCTTTGATGCTGATCGGGTTTTCGATGATTTTGACGATGGTCGCATCCCAGTCCACGCCATTGCGGTCGTAAAACACGCCGTTGCGGCCGACGCGCAGATTGTCGCTGTCGCCGCCGGTAAAGGCCGCGGCGATGGTCAGGGTTTCGTTGCTGCCTTGGCGGCGGCAGACGCAATAGGCCAGAAAGATTTTGCTCAGTTCCGCCAACTTGCTATGGCTGTCCACGTCATCCACTTTCACGCACAATTGGCAGCTTCTGCCGTCCAGATACAAGGTACCGGCTTGGAAAATAGCGTGCGGTTCCGGGCTGTAAAAATCGCGAAACGATACGAAGTTGTTTAATAAGGTGTACAGATCGCGGTAGTAATGCAGCAAGCGCACGACAGAATCGATGGCTTTGGCGTGCGGTTCCAAAGCCAAATCCTGTTCTACCAAGCCGGTCAATTTGGCTTGCGTATCGCTTTGCAACAGCGTTTTGATGCGCTCCAGCCCCAGGCTTTCGACGGCATTGGCAGGTTTTTTCTGCAACCAAGTCTGGTAATCGGCGAATTGGCCGACCACGCTTTGCCATTGTGCGTCGGACAAGCTATCCAAAGTGCCGAGCAGCGGTGTCAGTACTTGGGTTTTTAACTGGTCTATCGCAGCCCGCCAAGCCGGATTCAAGCCGGCATTTAACGGCAAGTTAGCGCCGGCGGCGATAGCGGCCAGCGGCAGTTTGGCCAGCTCTTCGCTGCCGGCGGATAAATCGATGCCGGCTAGTTGCTCGTAGCGGCTGTCGGCTGGGTTCAACAACTCGGTCGCGCCGGTGTCGAATTCCGCCAATTGACAGCGGGTAAAAAAGTCGTCGATTTTGGGTTTTACTTGCGCTAGCAAGCCCGCCGCCGCTTCGGTGTCGGCGATTTGATTGCGAATCCGCACGGCTTCGGCGTCGCTCTGTTGCCACCAATCGAAGTATGCGCCGGCGTCTTTAAAAAACTGTTCGATTTTTTCCAGATTAATGCCCGGCTCGCCGCTGCGGTCCTGAATTTCGCCCAAGCAGGCGATGATGTCGGTGATGGCTTGCTGGCCGGCCTCATCGCCGGCGGCTTTAACCGGAATAATGCCGTCGCCGTTAAATTGGGTGTTGGCGAAAATCTTGGTCATATCGGCCAGATCATCGGCGGTGATTTCGGTCGCATCCGCCTTGCCCAGATTTTTTAAGATCTCGACGGCGGAAGCCAGTAGCTGTTGACCTTCTTCATCTTGATCGTTAATCGCCGCCAGCGGCAGTGTGGTGTTTTGTTGGATCAAATCGGCCGGGTTTTTCAGCACTTTACTCACCCAACGCACCGCTTCGATGACCTCGTTCGCTCTGATGCGGCCGTCGTTATCCGTATCCAGTAGCGCCAATGTTTGGTTGTCGAAGAACAAGCCGTGGGTCGGGCAACTCAGCGCCGCCCATAATTTCTGATCCAGTTCAGGCAGTCCAATCAAATCGCTACCGCGCTGCAATTCAACCTGATCGAAACCGCCGAGTCGGGCAAACCGCCATTTTTCGGCAACATTGCGGCTGGATATGGGCGTCATGGTGTGTCTCCTGTGTTGAGTAGTTTTTGTTATGTCTATCACGAAATTTCGTTAGTTTTACAGACTTGGGTCGCCTGACGCAACTTGCTTTATTGGGTTGCAGGCCGGGCAAGAGACTTGCAATAACTCGCCGCTATGTCTATGCCTTAAAGGCCGGGCGCGGCCGTCCAATTGATTCATGTCTTGGTAAAGCCGGTTTTCGTGATGAATCACTTCGCGTTCGTGCTCGAAAGGGTACAAAGTCTGGGCCATGCCGCCGCCGTCGATAAAATGTTGGCTGTCCAGTAACATTAACTTGGCATGCAGCAACTCATGCAGTAAGGCGTCGGCGGGTGAGATGCTGCAGGCGGGTGTGCTGTCGCAGCCAGGATCGTTCAGCAATTGCGCACCCAAGCGGGTATCGAAATAAATCGTCACGCTATCCACACCAAATTCGTTGCCAAAAGCCTGGGTTTGCCAGGTATTTTGCCGGTATTTGAGTACGAGTTTTTGACCACGCAGTTCGTTAAGCAAATTCACTGCTTGCGGGTAGTGTGAAAAGTAGTCGGCCATCACCGCCAGATCCGCGCGGATACTAGAGGGATCGGCGGACTCGGCCTGGTAGATGGTGCTTAGAAAATTGGCAATTTCCGTTTTCGCCAGCGCATCGCTGTTCAGCGTGGCCTGCTTTTGACTGTAGGCCGCCATCACTTCCGCTGCGTTGGGCGGTTTACGCAGACGCAAGCGTACCGTCGCGGCGCCGTCTGGATCTACCGATAGCTTGGCCTGCATGCTGTTGACCGGTTCGGCTAGTTGGCTGGCGACGGCCTGCACGGCATTGACCGGCTGCAAATCGTTGGCGCTTACGATGCGCGAAGAGCCCAGCATGCCTATGCAAAAACTCAACACCAGACTGACTTCGCGGCGGCGGTTATGCAAGATAGCGCTATCGTCGCGCTGCCGGCTGTCTTCTTTAAGATAGATGTCGTAGCGCCGGGCGATGGCTGCCAATTCGGCATAAGCTGAGGCTGCGTCGCGGCTCAGGCCGGCTTGGCACACCAAGGCCGGTTTGCCGCCGATTAAGCAGGGATGCAGAAAGTTGCGATCCGCCGGCTGTTGCAAATACCAGCGATTTAAATCGCCGGCTAATTTGTCGATTCCCTCGATGCGGCTCGCCTCGCCGCCAAAGGCCTGTGCCAGGGTTGATAATCCATTCATGTGCTTAGTTGATATGGTTGGGTTCGGTTTTCCGGCCGACTTTATCAGCGCTTTGGGGCCGTCGGCAAGTCAACCGCCGGCGCGGATGGGGCGCTATTGGCCGGGTCGGCTTTGTCATAAAACAGTCATGTTTTCCCAGCATAATTCATCCATGATGAAATTTGCGGGATATTCAAGATTTGCTTTCGCTTGGAAATCAGCGGCGTGTGGATTGGGCGGCGGCGCTTCTTTGCCATGGCTTGCCACAGCGCTGGCTACGGTTTATTTGCTTGCGGTGTTGTATGCCAATCTGCCCGATGCGTTGGCCGATGTCGACCAGATGCCGGCAGAGTCCGCAGCGCCCATCTCACCCGAAATGGTCACGCAAAATCCGCCCATGGATTTGTCGGAAATCGGCACTTGGCATTTGTTCGGGCAAAGCCCGAATAGCGTGTCTGGTGATGGCGCCGTTGCGGAGACGCAATCGCAACTCAAACTGCTGGGTATCCTGTTTTTATCCAAGAATCCGGAAAATGCCAGCGGCATCATCCAAACCGACGACGGCCAGCAAAAGAAATATAGGCTGGGCGATGAACTGCCCGGCGGCGCGGTGTTGCATTCTGTCGAAGCCGACCGGGTGTTGCTGAAGCGTGGCGAACGCCGGGAATCCCTGTTATTAAAAAAAGATAGCGTCCACGCGCCAACCGCCGCCGAATAATCCCTCCCTTGTAAACTGCAAATGAAAACACGCTTGTTGATCGGCTTGCTGCTGGCCATATTCTGCCCGATGGTACTGGCGGAAAAAGACGAATTCTCGCTGAATCTGAAAGATGTCGATATTCGCGCGCTGATCGAAACGGTTGCCGATGTCACCGGTAAAAACTTTATTATCGACCCGCGCATTACCGGCAATATATCGGTGGTGACTTCCACGCCCATGAAGTCCGCGCAAGTCTACGATGTATTCCTGTCCATACTAAAGGTGCACGGCTACTCGGCGATTCCGAACGGCAATGTGGTTAAGATTATTCCCAACGTCACCGCCAAGCAGGACGGCGAGGAAAGCGAGTTGCGCGGTAATCCGCAAAACGGCGACGAGCAACTGACCCGGGTGTTGCAGGTGCATCACGTCGATGCGGCGCAACTGGTGCAAACCTTGTTACCCTTGATGCCGCAATACGCCTTTATCGGTGCGGTGCCGGAAAGTAACACCGTCATCCTGTCCGATACCGCCGCGAATGTTAAGCGCTTGGCGGCGATGATCAAGCAAATCGATAAAAGCGATTTACAAAACATTGAAATTATCAATCTGCGCCATGCCAACGCCGCCGATTTGATACTGCCGCTGAATACGCTGATTACCAGCAATAATGCCGGAAAAACCACGGCTGTCCCGCCGCCCATGGTGGCCGACGAACGCTCCAATTCCATTATTCTGGGCGGCGACCCGGAGATGCGCTTGCAGATGCGGGCCTTGATCGCCAATCTGGATACGCCGATGGAAAAAGCCGGCAATACCGAAGTAATTTATATGCGTTACGCGGTAGCCAAGGAATTGGTGGAAACGCTGACCGGGGTGGGATCTTTAAAAGACGAAAAAGCCGATCAAGCCAAAACCAAAGCCACCACCGCCAAGGACTTTGATATTCGCGCGGACGAAGCCGCCAATGCGCTGATTATCACAGCGCCGCACGATTTAATGTTGACCTTGAAATCGGTGGTCCGGCAGCTGGATGTGCGCCGCGCGCAAGTGCATATCGAAGCGATCATCGCTGAAGTCAGCTACGACAAATCGCAAAATATCGGCGTCGAATGGCAAACCAAGGACGATGGCAGCGTGTTTGCAGCCAGCAGAAAAGGCGAAGGCAACTCTTTGAATCTTTCGCAATTCATTACCTCCGCCGGCAAGGGCCTAAGCATCGGTTACTTGGCCGGCAGCGAACTAAAAGCCTTGCTGACCGCCTTTGCCAGCGATACCGATGTCAATGTGTTATCCACACCATCGTTGGTGACGATGGATAATGAAGAAGCCAGCATGATAGTCGGCCGCAACATCCCATTAACCACAGGCCAATACACGCCGTCGGTCGGAGGCAGCCTGAGCACCCCGTTTCAGACTATCCAGCGCGAAGACATCGGTATCAAACTCAAAGTCTTGCCGCAGATCAACGAAGGTAACGCGGTTAAATTGAAAGTCGCGCAAGAGGTTTCCAGCGTCGTGCAAGGCACGACCGGGGCCGACTTACAAACCAATAAACGCAAGATCGAAACCAGCGTATTGGTTGATGACGGTAAGGTATTGGTATTGGGCGGCTTGATCGAAGACGACATCACCGAAACCGTGGATAAGGTGCCGCTGTTGGGCGATATTCCTTACCTGGGCTATTTGTTCCAAACCAATTCCACGACCATCACCAAAAAGAATCTGATGGTGTTTTTGCGCCCGCAAATCATCCGGGACGCGGGTAAATCCAGCGGTTTGACCCACGACAAATACAACTACATTCGCGACAAGCAGCAAGAGTTTAACGAGGACGGCGTGCTGTTGATGCCGGAGCAGAAACAGCCTCTGCTGGATAACTTAGCGGACGACAATGCGGCTGCGCAAGATAACGGGGAGGCCAGTCGCAATGGCAGCCGCTGAACCAACAGCGCCAGCCCCGACCGATAACAGGCTGCCGTCTTACGGTTTTGCCAAACGTCACGGCGTGCTCGTTGCCGAATATTCGGCGCAGCAGGCGCGTATCGTTTACCAGCCCAAAGCCACGGTAACGGCGTTGTTGGAAATCCGCCGCTTTGTGGATCGGCCGGCGAGTTTTGAATCAGTCGGCGCGGAGGAATTCGAACGACTGTTGCAAGCAGTTTACGAACACAAAACCGGCCATGCTCAGCAGATGGTGGCCGATATGCAGGACAATCTGGATTTGTCGGAGATGGCCCAGCATCTGCCCAAGCCGGAAGACTTGCTGGAAAGCGAAGACGAAGCGCCCATCATTCGCTTGATTAATGCACTGCTCACCGAGGCCATCAAGGAAAACGCCTCGGATATTCATATCGAATCCTACGAAAAGCGTATGGTGGTGCGGTTTCGGGTGGATGGTACTTTACGGGAGATTATCGAACCGCAACGCGAATTTGCACCGATGGTGATTTCCCGCCTGAAAGTGATGGCCAAGCTGGACATCGCCGAGAAGCGCTTGCCGCAGGATGGCCGCATCTCCTTGAATATCGGCGGCCGTACCGTGGATGTGCGGGTATCGACTTTGCCTTCCGGCCACGGCGAGCGGGTGGTGTTGCGTTTGCTGGATAAGCAGGCCAACCAACTGAGCCTGAAGCAAGTCGGCATGTCGGATTACGAACTGGACAGCATTCAGCAGATGATAGCCCGGCCGCATGGCATTATTTTAGTGACTGGGCCGACCGGTTCCGGCAAGACCACCAGCTTGTACGCGGTGGTTAATCAATTGAATCAACGCAGCCGTAATATTCTCACCGTCGAAGACCCCATCGAATACTATCTGGACGGCGTTGGCCAGACCCAGGTTAATGCCAAGGTGGATATGACCTTTGCCAAAGGCTTGCGGGCTATTCTGCGCCAGGACCCGGACATTGTGATGGTCGGCGAGATTCGTGACCGGGAAACCGCCGAGATTGCGGTGCAGGCCAGCTTGACCGGCCATTTGGTGCTATCGACTTTGCATACCAACACCGCCGTGGGTGCCATTACCCGGCTGCGGGACATGGGCATAGAGCCGTTTTTGCTGGCATCCAGTTTGGTCGGCGTCATCGCCCAGCGCTTGTTGCGCAAACTGTGTCCACATTGCAAAACGCCGGAGCAGGTGCCGGCTCGGGATTTAGCCAAGCTGGGCTATAGCGGCGACGCCGAGCAATGGGTGACGGTGTATCAAGCCCAAGGCTGTCCGCAATGTCATAACCACGGTTACAAGGGCCGGGCCGGGATCTTTGAAATGATCATGCTGGATAGCGCGATGCAGCAGTTAATCCATGACGGCGCCGGCGACCAGGAACTGGAACGGCATGCCCGACTGACTTCGCGCAGCATTCAACAAAGCGCGCTGGAAAAAGTCCTGAACGGCGACACCAGTATCGACGAAGCCATCCGTATCACCTTAAAGGACTAACTGGGCATGGCGGTCTTCGAATATCAAGCGCTGAACGGCAAGGGCAAGTCGGTTAAAGGCACGATTGAGAGCGACACCATCAAAACCGCGCGCCAACAATTGAAAGCCAATGATTTAACCCTGCTGGACATTCAGGAAGTTCATAAAAAAGAACGCAGCGGCCAGTCGCCCTTATTGGCGCAAAACATCGGCATGCGCGCGCTGGCGCATATTACCCGGCAATTGGCCGCTTTATTAAAGTCCGGTTTGGCGATAGACGAAGCGCTGGGCATTATCGCCCGGCAATTGGAATCGGCCAGAGCCAGACGGATTTTGCTGGCGATCAGAAGCCGGATTCTAGAGGGCCAAAGCCTGGCCGTGGCCTGTCAGGCGTTTCCCAGTACCTTTCCGCCCTTGTACCGCGCCACTATCGAAGCCGGCGAATCCTCGGGCAAGCTGGATCAGGTCTTGGAAAAACTCGCCGACTATCTCAGCGACAAAGGCCAGCTGCATCGCAAATTACAGATGGCGATGATTTATCCGGTGTTGCTGTCGTCCGTGTCCATATTAGTGGTCATCGGTCTGTTGGCGTATGTGGTGCCGGAAATTACCGGCGTGTTCGACAAAATGGGACACGAGCTGCCGGCTATTACCCAGGCCTTAATTAGTTGCAGCGATTTTTTGCAGCGCAATGGCTTGCTGCTGCTGGCTATTGGCGTGGCTTTATCGGTAGCCGCCAAGCTGATTCTGCGCCGGGAGCGGCCGCGCATGCTGTTTCACCGTTGGCTGCTGACCATGCCAATTACCGCCCGTTTTTCCAAAGGCTTAAACACCGCCCGCTTTACCCGCACACTGGCGATTTTGACCAATAGCGGCGTCGAGCTGCTGGAAGCCTTAAAAATCTCCAGCCAGGTGTTGGCGAACGAGGCGATGCGGCAGGCGGTGGCGCATACCGCGATTCGCGTGCGGGAAGGCCAGAGCTTGAACAAGGCGCTGGAGGCCAGCGGTTTCTTCCCGCCCGTGACGATACATTTGGTGGCCAGCGGCGAGGCCAGCGGCCAATTGCCGCGCATGCTGGAAAGCGCCGCCGACGATCAGGAGCGTGATATTCAGGCGCTGACCGAATTGACCATGGGTTTATTCGAACCGGCCTTGATTTTGTTCATGGGCCTGGTGGTTTTGACCATCGTACTGGCGATTCTGTTACCGATATTTGAAATGAACCAGCTGATCAGATAGGTGTTTTGTCATACGCCTGTCACGTTGGCTTTCTAATCTTCTCTCTGTTGTCCCGCATACCGGGGCGTGCTTAAACCAATAAGACTTTAAACCGCTATGAGACATAAAAAACAGCAAGGCTTTACCCTGATCGAAGTGATGATCGTGGTGGTGATTTTGGGCATCTTGGCGTCCATCGTCGTCCCGAAAATCATGGGCAGACCGGACGAGGCTAGGGCCACGCGCACCTTGCAAGACATCAGGGCCATCAGCGCCGCGCTGGACTTGTACAGACTGGATAACTTCAGCTACCCCACCACCGACCAAGGCCTGGAAGCTTTGGTGCATAAACCCGCCAATCTACCGGCCAGCGCGCATTGGAAGCAGGGCGGTTATCTGGATCAACTGCCGGTCGATGCCTGGGGTAAAGCGTATTTTTATATGCAGCCCGGCGCGCACGGCGAGTTTGATTTGTATTCCTTTGGCGCCGACGGTGTGGAAGGCGGCAGCGAAGCCGGTGCGGACATCACCAATTGGGCGCAAAAATAAGCCCATACCCCAGCTTGAGCGCGCGTGGCTTTACGCTGATAGAACTGTTAATTGCGATGGTCCTGATCGGCGTGATGAGCAGCATGGCGATGCTGGCGATGGGCAATGCCGATCTCAGCAAGCAGCAACAATTGGAAATTCAGCGCCTGCAAAAGCTGCTGGCGCTGGCCGAACAGGAAGCGATGATACGCGGCGAAAGTATCGGCTTGGAGTTGGTTGGTCAGGGTTATCGTTTTCTGTCGCCGGCACAAGGCAAGTGGCAGGCTGAGACGGGCGATGCGCTATTCAGGCAGCGGGATTTGCCAGCCGGTATGCGATTGGCTTTAAGCCTGGACGAAAAGCCAGTGTATCTGAATCAACGGTTCGGCGGCAAAGTACATCCGGAACCGCAGATTGTGTTTACCCCGGACGGGGCCTCTGCGGTGTTTCAAATTGCTTTGGATTTAGCCAAAAGCGAGTTCCGGTTTTGGCTGAGCAATACGGCGGACGAGGGCTTGGCCATTTCCAGCGCCGCTCTCAAGCCATGAAATACCCCGGCGACGGCGGTTTTACGCTGTTGGAGGTGCTGATTGCCTTGGCCCTGTTAGCCATCCTGATGGCCGGCCTGATCAAGATTACCGCCGATAACACCAAGAATCTTTGGTATCTGGAAAACAAAATGATAGCCGCGACGATAGCCGCTAATCATGCGGTGCAATTACGTCTGGATACTGAAAAGCCGGAGAACCAGGACGGCTGGGAAACAATGGCCGGGCGACGCTGGTATTGGCAAGCCAAACGCGGCGTGACGCCGAGTCTAGGCGGCACGGTCTGGGATTACCGGATTGAGGTGTTCATGGAAGGCGACAAGTCGCCTTACGCCGGCCTGCTTAGTTATGTTCCGGCCGGCCATGCACAATAGCGCCAGTCGCGGCTTCACCTTGTTGGAAATCCTGATCGCGATGGCCGTGTTTGCCATCATGGCGGCCATGGCTTACGCCGGTTTGCGTGCGGTGTTGGACGCCAGAGCCGGTACCGAACAGCGCTCGGACAGCATCGCCGCGTTGCAGCAAACCTTGTATCTACTGAACGAAGATTTAGCCCAGGCTTTGCCGCGCTCGATTCGGGACGAATTGGGTAGTGAACAGCCGGCTTTTTCCGGTGGCAACGGCGAGGAGTTGCTAACTTTGACGCGCAGCGTGCCGGAATGGTCCGAGTTGTCGATACGAAGTGATTTGCAGCGTGTCAGTTATCGCCTGGAAAACGGCAGTTTGTACAGGCAGGTCTGGATCGTGTTGGACCGTACCCAGCAGACGCAGTTTCGCCGTAAAAAATTGCTGAATGTAAGCGCGTTTGAATTGCGCTTTTACGGCAGCGACTGGATGACGCATTGGCCGGCGGAAGGCAGCGGATTGCCCAAAGCGGTGGAAGCGAATTTTAACTTGGCCGGCCTGGGCGACATGCGCCGGCTGTTTCTGGTGCGGGAATGAAGTTGCTAGATCAGAATCAACGAGGGATCGCGTTGATCACGGTGATGCTGATACTGGCCATCGCCACGGTAGCGGTCGTGTCCATGTCCAGCGCGCGGCAGCTGGATATTCACCGCACCGAAAATCAACTGCGCAGCATGCAAGCCTGGGAATATGCGTATGGCTTGGAAAGCTGGGCGATTGGCCGGCTGTCGGGTGATGTCGATGGTGTGGATGATACCTGGTCCAAACCGCTGGCAACGACCGTGGTGACTGGCGGCACGATGCAAGCCGGCATTGAGGATTTGCAAGGCCGGATCAATCTGAACAACTTGTTGGTTGAGGGAAAAGTGTCAGTGCCGGATGTAAAACGGCTGGAACGCTTGCTGGCGCAGCTAAAGCTGAAAACCGAGCTGGTGCAGGCCATTACGGATTGGATCGATGCAGATATGGACGCTGGCTATCCTCACGGTGCGGAAGACGACACCTATACCCGATCTAAGCCCGGCTACCGCGCCGCGAACCGGCAATTTGCAGATGTCAGCGAGTTATTGCTGGTACAAGGCATGACGCGCGAGATTTATTCGAAATTATTGCCGTATGTGTATGTGGTGGAAGGCTACGCGCCGCTGAATGTTAATACCGCCAGCGCTACCGTGTTGCGCTGCTTGGCGGACGACATCAGCGCCGATCAGGCGGCATCCATCTTCAGAGCCAGAGGCAAGCCTTTCGCCAAAGTCGCCGAATTTTTAAAGGATGAAACGGTTGCCGACGCCGGCATCGGTAAATATGGTTTGGGTGTCAGTTCGCAAAACTTTTTATTACAAGGGCAAATTGATATGGGCAAAACCCATTTGCAGTTTCAGTCGCAATTGCAACGCGATAGTGGCGGCGCGCAAGTCTTGAAGCGGCAGCGCCAGGGTTTGGCGCATGGCTGAAAAACTGCTGGTCAGATTCGGCGCCGAATCTGCCGATAAACTGGAATGGTTGAGTCTTGCCGGGCCTGATAGTCGGCCGACATCAGGCACGATGGCCGAGTTGGCAGCGGCTGCGCAGGGTAAGTCTGTGCTGCTGTTATTGCCGGCTGCCTCGGTGTTGTTATTACAAATCGAGCTGGCGGTTAAAACCACCGCGCAACTGAAAAAAGCCTTGCCGTTTGCCTTGGAAGACCTGTTGGCCGAGGACGTGGAAAATTATCATCTGGTTTGGTTAAAGCAGGACCGGGATAAACTCGCCGTAGCGGCGATTACGCACGACACATTAGCGGCGCTGCTTACTCCGTTTCGCGAAGCCGGTTTAGAGCTGGCAGCTGCGTATCCGGAAACCTTATGCCTGCCGTATCAGCTTGGACAAACGACTTTGTTGCTCGACGACAGCAACGCTATTTTGCGCAGCGCTGCCTATTTGGGCGGCGGCGTGGATGCGCAATTTCTGCCGCAACTGTTGGAAAAAGCCTGTGCCGAAGGTGTCGATTGCCAGACTTTGCTGCTATGCAAAGCCAGCGAAGACATCAAGCTGCCGGATGGTTTGGCAATTGAAGGTTTGGAAACAGTCATAGCAAAGCTTTTGCCATTCATGGCGAGTGCCGTCGAATTATTGCCGGCTGAGCTGAATTTGTTGAGCGGTGCCTATGCCGCCAGCAGCCGGCAAGTAGGCCGCTGGCAACAGTGGCTGCCAGCGGCCATTATTTTGGCGGTGGCCTTGGCGGTGCAGAGCTACGCCTTATTGCACACCTACTGGCAACAGCAAGCCGAGCTGAGCGAGTGGGAAGCTAAAACCCAAGCCTTGTTCAAACAGACCTTTCCCGAGGTTAAGCGCATCGTCAATGTCAAAGCCCAAGCCGAGCAACAATTGGCGCAGCTCAGAAAACAACACGATGTCATCGGTAGCGGTTTCATGCGCTTGTTTTACCGGTCAGGCTTGGTATTAAAAGACACGCCGGCTGTGCATTTGAAAAAACTCAATTTTCTGAACGGAGGTTTGCAGTTGCATGTGGTTGCCGAAGACATCGGCCAGCTGGAGCAATTTAAACAGCAGTTGCAAAGCAGCATGCAGGTCAAAATTCAATCGGCCGACAGCGGCGCAAACGGCGTGGAGGCGCAACTTGAGATTCGCGAAAAATGACTTAACCCAGCGTTTTGCTGAACTATCACCCAGAGAGCGAGTGCTGGGGCTGGGCGGTTTATTGGTCGTACTGGTGTATGGCGCATACCTGCTGTTTTACCAACCAATTGCTGAACAAAGCCGCTTGCTGACGCTAAAAATCCAGGCGCAAAGGCAAATCTATAGCTATTTACAACAAGTCGGCAACGAAGCGGCGGCTTTGCGGCAACAAGCCGCGGTTGATACGCCGGCAGTGGATGGCGGTAATCAATCGCCGCTGGCGTTAGTCGATTTCAGCAGCCAACAGCTGGATATAAAACCGGCGATCAAACATCTGTCACCGGAAGGCGAGGACAAAGTCAGCGTCTGGCTGGAAAATCTGGCCTTCGACCGACTGATGTCATGGTTGACAATTTTGGAAACCAAACACCGCTTGCAAGTGCTGCAAATCGATGTGGAAAAACCGGCCGATGCGGACGGTATCGTTAACGCCAAAGTCTTGTTGGGCGTTGTTTAGCCCGCCTTCATATTAGCCTGGCCTTTAACGTCCGTCGCTCCCGCGCAGGCGGGAGCCCAGTGTTCCCAATCGATTGGTGAAGCGGTCGCAAGGCGTTTGCTTGTCGGGGAATGCCGTGTTCAGCGCACGCAGAGTTCGAAGCTTGCCATCCATGGCACCGGACGCCCTTATCCCGGCGGCATGACGGACTTTTTGGGTTTAACTAACTTGCTCAATAGTCAGCAAGGCCCTTGCCGTCGAGAGCTAGCGGCCACTAATACCTAGGCTACACCGAAAATAGTTTATTTGATTCCCGCATTCCCAGCTTCTCCCGGAGGAAAAGGGGTTTCTTCCTTAACTGAATCGCACTGATGCGACCCCCGCAAATAGAATCTTAGATTTCATCACTCCCTCCCGCCCGGTCATCCGCTGAATTTTCGTGTTAGCGGCCGGCTTTGTAATACAGATGTATTACATGTCACGTTAATTTAACAATGCTGTAACCGAAACGCCGCTATTGCTCTGGAATAATTCGCGCCAAGTTGAGGGGTTGAGGAACGGCCGTTCAGCAAAGATTCGGGAGCAACTAGGGAACATGGACGGCACGAACAAGGAGCGGCGAAGGAAGAGGATAGGGAGGAGGCTAGGCGGAACATGGTAGCGGGGGCAACAAAGCGGCGCTGTCAGGATGTTAGATGGTGTCGAGTGCAATCTAAAGCGTGTAAAAGCCAAACTCGTTGTGAAGCGGGGACGGAAAGTCACGGGTCTTGCAGGTCAAGACGGCTGGGCTGTCACCTTATGTCATTAATCGAAATTTAAACATGAGGTTTTAAAAATGAAATTGTCTAAAAAATTGTTGGCAGTTGCAGTATTGGCAGCGGCCGCTTCAGGCGCCGCGGAAGCGCGTATCCAAGCTATCGGCGATGCAACAGCAGACGGTAGTGAGTTTTTGTTTAACCTGGTTAACTACACAGCACAAAACTCTTACACGCTGGATTTGGGCATCACTGTTGAACAATTTTTGGCTAATCCTAGCCAACCATTGTCATTCACACTGAGCGACAACAACTTCCAATCGTTCGCTGCTGCTTACACTGCCGGCAACAACGTTGCCTGGGGTGTTTCTGGTGGTCATGGTGTATTGAATGAATTGACCGACTTAGCTAAATTTGGTTTTTACACCACTTCTGTAGTGCCTTCACCATCCAGCATCGACGCGAACGCTCCAGACATTAGCAACACGATGGGTAAATGGAATGATTTGGTCAGCTATATCCAAACTCAAGATGCTAACAGCAACAACTTGAGTACCTTCAAAACTGTCGGCCAGCAAGGATACACAGCTGTTTACGGTAACGATTTCCAAACTGCCTTGCCATTTACCGCGCAAGGTCAGTTAGGCACAGCATTGTCTTTTGTTCGCGAAAGAGCCAATGCCGATGACTTCGACACCGGCGAATTAGTCACTTTCCCAGGCGTATGGAATTTCGCAATCAACGGCAACGTCGGTTCTTTGACCTATACCGCTGCGCCTGCTGCTGTGCCACTACCTGCTGCGGTTTGGATGTTCGGCGCCGGTCTGATGGGTGTACTGCGCGCCACTCGTCGTAAATCGCTGGCGGTTTAATTCCGTAAGCGGCTTGAGCCGGCCGGATTCTGTTTTGCTGGTTCCCCCTTCATGAACGGGTCGGCTCACACTTTAAATTTAATCCATTGAGAGATATACAATGAAAAAGCAATTATTGTCTGCTGCTATCGCAGTGGCTTCTCTGGCAGGTTTTTCGCAAGGCGCATCCGCGCATGCGCCAAGCGTTACGCCGGATATCGAAATCTTCATGTCCGGCGCTAGCGCGCAAGACAAAGCCCTGGCTGCCTTGTTTGTGAACTTGTGCGACGCCGGTACTTTGGATGTATTTAAAGATAACGGTACAGCGGGTTCCGAAGGTAAAAACCATAGTGCTTATTTCTGCACACTGAACTCTACTAACGTACCCGGCCTGACCGTCAACGGTTCTGCGGCAACCACGGCTAAAGTCCTGTTCCACAAACGTTCTGCCGGCGGTTCTGCGCAAGGCGTTAACCCGCTGATCGACGGCGTGGCGATTGCGGCGATGCGTATCGACAACGGTAACTGCACGCAACAAGGCGCGACCAACACTTGGTTTTGCAACGCCAGCGGCGCTAACCTGACCAACGTGCTGTCCGATGCCGGTATTTCCGATGTTGAGCCAAAATTGTTTGTTGGCCCAAACAAACCTTCAAACGCTTCTGCGGTTGATCCAGTGGCTGCCGACGCGGCTCTGAACGTGGTGCCTGCGGCGGCCTTGGTATTTGGCGTGCCGGTTTCCGATAACTTGTATGTGGCTTTACAAAGAGCGCAAAACCTGTTGGCCGGTTTTGGCGGCAGCTGCGCACCGGGCGATTACACCGAAGCTTGTATGCCTAGCTTGAGCAAACAACAAGTGGCTGAGTTGATCTCCGGTCAAATCAAAAGATGGTCCGAGTTTAAAGTAAACGGCACGGCCTTAACCAGCTTGACTGCCGGTTTGACTTACACCGATTCCGACGGCACTGTCAGAAACGTAACCCCTAACGATACTAAAGTGCATTTTTGCAAACGTATCGACGGTTCCGGTACCGGCGCGCAACAGTACGTTAAATTCCTAAACAACCCTTGCAGCACGGCCGGTTTGAATCCTGACTGGGTAGGTTCTTCTTTGGCCGGTCCTGTGAAGCACGAAATTAGTGGTTCCGGCGATATGGAATTGTGTCTGGAAGACTTTGCCGACGGCGAAGCGGTGGCTAAACAAATCACCACGACTAACCCTGACGTATTCAACACCGCGGTTAATACTGCCGGTAACAGAGGCTGGGCCATCGGTCAACAAAGCTTGGAAAACAATGCTACGCATGCCAAGCATTACCGCTTTATTAAAGTGGACGGTGTAGCACCGACTCTGGAACAAGCCTTCAGAGGCAAGTATATGGATTGGGTTGAGCAAACCTTCCAATGGCGTAAAGGTATCAGCGCGGATAAATCTACCGTCATCGCTAAAATCGCTGCCGATGCGGCTTCACCAACCATTCTGGCTACCGAGTTGAACATTGGTTTTGTTCACCCATTCGGTCAATCAGGTTATCTGGCTATCGGTAACGGCAACAACTTCACCGACACCTTGAACGTCAATGCGCCTGTTATGCCTTACTCGCATGCTGCTGCAGGTTCTTTGAGCAACTGCCAAGTGCCGGTTATCAAAGCATCTACCAACACCAACAAGCCGATGTAATCAGCATGTAACAAACCTTTAGTGTAATAGCTGGAGGTTCGCGCAAGGATGCGCATTGAATACAAACAGCCTTCGCTTGCGGAGGCTGTCTTTTTTTGCGATGGGTGAAATGAAACAACATTTGTTTTTAGGCTCGGTCCGGTTCGGTCTCGCGGCTGTGTTGCTGACGGCCAGCGCGCTTGGCCAGGCGGAAGAAACCGGCAATCAATTCGATTTACTGGAGCTGCGGATGAAGGGCAGCACCTTATTGGACCGGAAACTGGTTGAACGCACGGTTTACCGGTTTTTAGGTCCGAAAAAAACCATCGATACCGTGGAAGAAGCGCGTAGCGCACTGGAAGAGCTGTATCGCAGCAAAGGTTATCAAACTGTCTCTGTGGATATTCCCGAGCAAAACGTGGTGGGCGGCGTGGTGTATTTACAGGTGACGGAAGGCAAGGTGTCGCGCTTGCGGGTTACCGATTCCCGTTATTTCTCGTTGGGGGCCATTAAAGCCAAAGTACCTGAGCTGGCAGAGGGTAATGTTCCCAATCTACAAAAAATGCAGGAGCAATTGACCACGTTGGCCGGCGAGAGCCAGGATAGAACCGTGGTGCCGGTGCTGCGCGCCGGTGAAACGCCGGGCACGCTGGAAGTGGATCTAAAGGTGAAAGACGAACTGCCTTTGCACGGCAAGGTGGAAGTGAATTCCCACAATACGCAAAACACCAGCCGCTTACGGACCTTGGTATCGCTGCGTTACGACAATCTCTGGCAAAAATTTCACAGTGCTTCGTTTATGTATCAAACCTCGCCGGAAAATCCGGACGAAGTGGAGGTATTGGTGGGCAGTTATGTCATGCCTATCATTGACGACGATAAGCGCTTGGCTTTATACGCGGTCAGTTCGTCTTCTACCTCGCAAATTGCCAGTGCCGGCGCCTTATCGGTGATTGGTAGCGGTGATATTTACGGCGCGCGTTTTGTGTCGCCGCTGAAGACCCTAAATAATTACACCCACACTGCGACGCTAGGCGTTGATTACAAAGACTTTAAGGAAGATTTGAATTTATTAGGTTCGGATACCTTAAAAACCCCTATCAGTTATCTGCCGTTCATGGCCCAGTACAGCGGCAATTACCGCGATGCCGAGTCTTTGCTGTCTTTCAATGTGGGTGTTAATTTTGCGATACGCGGCTTGGGCAGCGATGAGCAGCAGTTTGCCGACAAGCGCTTTTTAGCCCGATCCAATTTTATCTATCTGAGCGGCGGTATGGACTACCGGCATGATTTGCCATGGGGTATGGAAGTGGCGGCGCGCATGTCCGGACAGATCACCGATTCGCCGTTAATCAGTAACGAGCAGTTTTCAATGGGCGGCTATCAAACTGTGCGCGGTTATTTGGAAACCAATGCGCTGTCTGATGACGGGGTGACCGCCTCGCTGGAATGGTATAGCCCCCGGCTGGTGCCGGACGAATGGGACGAGTTCGACAAAATGCGGGCGCTGGTGTTTGTCGATGCCGGGAAAGGCTGGATTGTCGATGCCTTGCCGGGTAATGCTAACGAAATGGCGCTGGCCAGTACCGGCGTGGGTTTACGTTTCGATATGTTTAAACATGTGCAAGGCGAGTTTGATTTTGGCATTCCGCTGCTCGACCAAGGCACTGTCCGGCGCGGCGAGAATAGGGTGGACTTTAGGATTGCTACGCAATTTTAGGGCGCGGCGGCTGAATGGTTGCGGAAGACGGGAGCGAATTAATTGGTGTCTTTGGGTTATTCGCTCCTGTCTTAATTATTCAGTCAAAACAGCGTTAATGAATCGTAGGCTGGATAAGCGAAGCGCATCCGGCAATCGTGGTGGATGCGCAAGGCTTATCCACCCTACGCGGACCCTTAAGAATTAACGGTATCGCCTTCCGGGCAAGGCGTGTTTACGACAGCCTGCTGAGGGAAAAGGCACTATCAGTGGCTCCCTAGAGGGTCTCTAAAAACTCGTCATTCTCGCGTATGCGGGAGCCGCAGACCGTGCAGCGAATCCAGGTTGTGGATTTCCCTGGGCAGCCGCTTTTGCGGGCAATACGATTATTTTAGATTATAGGTTTCGCCTAATAATATTACATATTTATTACAAATCTATTTCATGTAATAAATATGTAATATTTTATATTGCCTTGATACTACTTTTGTACAGTTATTATGCAATGGTTTTAAATTAGTATTTATTCAGCATTTTATGCTTATTAAGGTAGTTAAAAGTTATTTTTATAATTTTTACCATTTTATTTAAATATTGCTAAACCCGTTGCGAGGCGGGGGCGGAAAGCCGCGGGTCTTGTCAGTCAAGACAGCCGGGTTGCCAACTGATTTTATTCGGTTGTTTCTTGGATTGGCACAGGCGAAATTATGACTAATAGACAACAGCATCAGCATGGCGACGCGGTATTTTTCAGATTAAATCCTATTGCGGCTTGCGTAAAGTCGGCAGTCGCGGGCAGTATGCTCATCGCTTTCGTCTCGCCGGTCTGCGCCGAGTTACCGGTGCCCAGCGCGGTTTGGGCCAGCATGGGCGGCGCCAGTCGTTCCGTCATCGGCAATAATATGACCATTAATCAGGAAACCGACCGGGTTATTCTGAATTGGGATAAATTCAACGTCAGTGCCGAGAGTTCCGTCGAGTTTAAACAGCCCAGCGCCAGCGCCATCGCCCTAAACAAAATCGTCGATCCCAGTAAAAATCCCAGCCAGATTTTGGGTTCGGTAACCGCTAACGGCCAGATATATTTGGTCAATAAAAACGGTTTCGTGTTCGGTAGGGATTCCGTGGTCAATGCCCGCGGTTTGGTGGCTTCGACGATGGATGTCAGTTTCGAAAAAACCTTTGATAAAGAAACCATAGGCACTGTCTCCAAGGATGGTCGCGCCGCTTTTGTAGGTTCCGGCGATTATTATCAAAAAAATACCGACGGCAGTTTTAAGCTGGATGCCGACGGTCAAAAAGTCCCCATCGAAATCAAAGTGGAAAGCGGGGCGCGGATTAAGTCCGGCGAGGGCGGCCGCATCCTGGTGATTGCCCCGAGCATCATGAACAAAGGTGATGTGGAATCGCCCGGCGGCCAGGTGATCATGGCGGCGGCAACCGACAAGGTGTACTTGCAGGAAGCTCCTACCGCCGATGACAGAAGCAATAACGACGTGCGCGGCTTGCTGGTGGAAGTCGAAACCGGCGGCAAGGTGGAAAACTTGGGTAACATCGTTGCCAATCGCGGTAACGTCACCTTGATGGGTTTTGCCGTCAAACAAAGCGGCAAGGTGTCGGCAACAACCTCCACCAACGTCAACGGCACTATCCGCCTGTTGGCTAGGGAGGGTTTCACCACCAAAACCGAAGGCGGCGAGACAGTAATAGCCGCAAAGGGGACCACCCGCACGACAGATAAAGGCGATGGTTTGGGGCGTTCCGCACAAGTGACTTTGGGTGTGGGCAGCACCACAGAGATTCTGCCGGAGGTGGAATACATAGAGGAAACGCAAACTTTGGAATCCGGCGAAACCGTCAAGGTGTTGGTAGAAAAAACCGCTGTACCCGGTCAGGTGCAGCCGCAATCTCGGGTCGAGATTATGGCTGATAAGGTGCATTTACAGGCTGGGTCGGAAATCAACGCGCCTTCGGGCAAGGTATCAATTACCGCGACTAAATCGCCGTTAAATCCGGTTGCCGACAACAGCCTAAAAAACGATAGCCGGATCCTGATCGATGCCGGCGCGAAAATCGATGTGTCCGGTACCGATAAAGTCATCCGCACCATGGAAAGCAATGTCTTGGAAGTGGAGCTGCGCAACTTTGAATTGAAAGACGCGCCGTTGCAAAAAACCGGCATATTAAAAGGTAAGACCGTCCTGGTGGACATCCGAGAAGGTACGCCGCTAACCGATATTGCGCCTACCGTGGCGGGGATTGGCCGCACGGTCGCCGAAAGGATGGTTAACGGCGGCGAGATCGCGCTTAACTCCGAAGGCGATGTCATCCTGGAAAAAGGTGCGGTTCTGGACTTTTCCGGTGGCGAGATTACTTATCTGGATGGCTTTATTACCACCAGTAAGCTGCTGGCTAATGGCCGCTTGGTGGATATTAGCGAAGCCGATCCTTTGGTGCCTTACGAGGCGATTTACGGCGAGGTGGTGAAAAAATATCAAAAATGGGGCATCACCAAAGTCTGGAAAATCGACGGTCCATTCACGCTGGCGCGTTTCGAACCGGGTTATGTGGAAGGCCAGGACGCCGGCAGCCTGATGATTCGAGCCAACAACGCCATTTTAGACGGCGACCTGCTGGGTAAAACCACCAGCGGCAGGCGGCAGCGGACGCTGGCCGAGCAGGCCAAAGGCAGCCGTCTGACGGTCGATACCGCGTTTACCCTGAGTAATGCACAGGCCTTGATTTTCTCCGCTGGCGTGCAAAACAGCATTGATTTGGATATCGACGAGGTGTTCCCGGTCGGAAATGACGGCTTGGCCATGGCTTTGGCCGTGGATGCCAACAAGCTCATCGACGGCGGCGTGCATACTGCGGTGTTTAAAACCAACGGTAACATCAGCCTTGCCGAGAATGCGACTTTGCGCTTGGCGGCCGGCGGTAATCTGACGTTACAAGGCGGCGCGATTGACGTGCGCGGCAATATCGTTGGTGCCGGCGCCACGGTAAAACTGGAAACCGCCGAAACCAACGCGCCTGGGCTGCAAGGTGAGATTAATCTGGCTTCCGGCGCCAAAATAGATTTGCGCGGGGAATGGATTAACGATTTCGCCCAGCCTGAAAATCTTGACGGCAAGACGGTGGCCATAGACGGCGGTACCTTTATAGCCAAGGCCAAGGGTAACGGCGGTGGGGTGTATTTGCGGGCCGGCAGTTTGATCGACATCAGCGCCGGGGCCTGGTTGCACGAAGACCGCAGGCTGGAAGCCGGTAAGGCGCAAAGAAACACCGGCGAGGGTGATACTTTTAAAGAGGGCGGTATTATGTTGGTCGCCGAACCTGCCATAGACAAGGCCGGCGCCAACGTGTTGCTGGATGGTGTCATGCACGCTTATGCCATGCAACAAGGCGGCGGTTTTACCGTAAAAGCCAACGCGGTAGCCATTCGCCGGGAAGAGACGCCTAGCATAGGCGATGGCGGCGTACAGCCTTTGCAAATCGCTACGACGTTTTTCGGCGAAGGCGGCTTTGCCGAGTTCGATATAGGTGCAAACCTAAACGGATTGACGGTGGACGACGGTGCCAATATCCAGCTGCGCCAACAGAACAGAGTACTAAATAACACCTATCTGGAACAGGCTAACGCCGACGGTATCGAAGCATTCTCGGATTTGACGACCTTGTTGCCGGAGCTGCGCGCACCCAGCAAATTGATCTTGCGATCCGACCATGCCGCCGGGATTAATGCCAACAGCAATTTGCTGGTGGCTGCTACCGCAACGATTAACGCCGACGATTTAAGCAGCGTTACGCTGGAGTCCGATTCGTCCCTGGTGCTGGATGGCCGGATCATCGCACATGGCGGTACCCTGGCTCTGGATATTATTCCCGATCAAAGTGAGGTCGATCCGCAGTACCAGCAGAATCAAGGCATCTGGCTGGGTAGCACTGCCCGCATCGATGTGTCCGGCGGCAGTCAAATTACCGTGGACGGCTTGGGCCGGCGTATCGGTAAGGTTTTTGACGGCGGCAAGGTGCTCGTCAATGCGCAACGCGGCTTTTTTGCCTCCCAGGCCGGCTCTTTGATCAATGTTTCCGGTAGCCAAGACATCCTGGATTTACCGGTTAATAGTCCCGCCGCGATAGGCGCGAGTTTTGCCGCCACGCTAGTAGGTTCGCACGCCGGCAGCATCAATATCACCGCCGCCGAAGGCGCGTTCCTGGACGGCGATATGCAAGCCGCCGGCGGCGTTGCGCCCGGCACCTCCGGCGGCAAACTGTCGGTGTTTCTTAACGTAGACAATCGTGCCGATCCGGATGTAGAAAACTCAATCTTTCCGCGCGCGCCGCGCATTTTGAAAATCTCCCAGGAACGCAATGTACCGTTTTCCGCCGTTTTTTCTAAACCCGGCGATTCATTACCCAAGAAAGATTCGCCCGGTGATCGGCTGACCGGCATTGGCTATCTGGCTGCCGAGCAGATTAGCGAGGGCGGTTTTAGCTCTCTGGATCTGGCCGTATCCGGAGAGAAGGGTGAGATTCGGTTTACGGGCGATGTCGATCTGCAACTGAATAACGCTATTGCTTTGGATGCAGTCAATTTCGGTTGGGAGCGGAACACCGCCGCCGATACCGGTAATGTGCAAGTCAGCGCTACCACCGCGACTTTGGGGTCGGATAGCTATCGCGCACCGCTAGTAAAAACCAGCAACGGCGATGGCAGATTGGCGGTTAATGCCGATTTAATCGATTTGGTCGGTGGTTCGGTAACGACCGGTTTTAATACGGTTGATCTCGCCGCCGACGGTGATATTCGCCTGAAAGGTATAAGGATTGATAGTAAGGAATTGGATTTTGTCGGCGAGTTTAAAACCTTTTCCAAGCTTAATTTAACTGCGGCGCAGGTTTATCCCACCTCCTTGACCGAGTTTACCTTGGCGGTCGCCGGCGATCCGAACGGCACGGTGACTTTCAACAAAAGCGGTCATGCAACGCCGGTGCTGTCTGCCTTGGGCAGTTTGACCGTGCAGGGTCCGAATATCGTCCAAAACGGCGTGCTCACCGCGCCATTGGGCGAGATCGTTTTGGAGGCGACAAAATCGGTGACCTTCGGAGCCGACAGCGTTACGTCGGTCTCGGCCAAGGGGCAAATCATCCCGCTGGGCGTCACCCAAGGCGGCCTGGAATGGCTGCTGCCCTTGGCCGGCACTGGCAACAACCTGAACGTGGTTAACCCCGATCTGAAACCGGCAGAAACGGATAAAAAGCGGGTGTTTGAAAGCCCCGAGAAGAAAATAACCGTTAAGGCCACGCAAATCCTTCGGGAAGACGGTGCTTTGGTGGATTTATCCGGCGGCGGCGATTTATTGGGCTTCGAATTTATTCCCGGTGATGGCGGTTCGGTAGATGTTCTTGATACTGATCAGCGCTTTGCGGTCGTGCCGGGTATGTCCGGTTATTCGCCGTTCGACCCCAAATCGTTTCCCGAATCAGGTTTGAAGACTGGCGACAGCATTTACATCGGTGCCGGTAGCGGCCTTGCCGCCGGCTACTACGCCTTACTGCCGGCTCGTTACGCCTTATTGCCGGATGCATTTTTGGTGTCGCCGGTCGCCGGCAGCGCCAATGCCATTCCCGGCACCAGTAGAACCCGGGTCGATGGCGCTGCTGTCGTTACCGGCTACCGCAGCGTTGCCGGAACAGACATCCGCGATCAGTATTGGTCGGAGTATGTGGTCGAAGCCGGCAGCATTGCTAAAACCCGCAGCGAATACAACATCAGCTCGGCCAACCAATTTTTCGCGGATAGAGCGGTAAATAAAGAACTGGCGATTCCGCGTCTGCCGCAAGATGCCGGGCAATTGGTGCTAAACGCCAAAACCCGTCTGGAGCTACCCACCGTGGTGGCCGATGTAGTCGAGGGCGGACGTGGCGGCTTGGTCGACATCGTGGCGGATAAATTGGCCTTGGGCACAACCGCCGCAACCGACGATGTCGAATTGTTGGTTAGCGACCTGGATAAGTTTAGAGTGGATAGCTTGTTGCTGGGTGCGGTGAGAAGCTTTGATGCCGCGACTGGCCATACCAAGCTGGATGTTATTGCCAAGTCAGTGACGCTAGCCCAAAACACGACCTTGAAAGCGCCGGAGGCCTTGCTGGCCGCCAGCGAAACCGTCACGCTTGAACAGGGTGTCAAAATCGAAGCCAGCGGCGCGGTTGCGGATACCGATGGCGATACGGTGCTGGAGCTGAACGGCGACGGCGCCTTACTGCGCGCATCGGCGGGCAAACAGGCAACGATCAACCGAACCGGCGCCAAGGGCTTGAAAGGCGATCTAAACATAAGTGCCGGCGCGGTCATTTCGGCCGGCGCGGGTTCGGTGGCGCTGGACTCGACACGGCGGACCAAAATGGCAGGCGAATTGAATCTGGCCGGCGGTTCCTTGTATCTGGGCGCGGAGACCATCAACCTCGGCGAGACCGCCGGTGTAGTGAACGGCCTGTCGCTGGATAATACTCAGCTCGCACACTTGACTGTTAATCAACTGGTGTTGAGCAGCCGGGGTATGGTCAATTTGTACGGTGAGTTATTGCAAACCGATGCCCTTGGTCAGCCTTTTCAGTTCGGCGATTTACGCATTGATGCCTTGGGTCTGGCCGGTAAAGCCAATGTCGGGAAAACCCTATCTTTGAATGCGAAAACCTTGAGTCTTGCCAATAGCAAGTCTACGGGTAGTGTTTTGGCGGGTGACGGCAGCGGGGTGTTGAATGTCAATGTGCAAGAGCTGCTGCTGGACCAAGGTAAATTCCAGCTGTCCGGTTTTAGCGCAGTTAATGTGAATGCCGGTGAGCGCATGATGGGCAATGGTGACAGCACCTTAACCGCATTGGCCGACTTAAGTGTCAGCACACCTTATGTCAGTGCCGAGAACGGCGCTAAAACCATCATCAGTGCCAGCGGCCATAACTTGTCGCTCACGGGTGGCAGCCAGTTGCTAACCGCTTCTACCCAAGGCATAGCTGCGCAATTACTGTTGGAAGCCGATAGCATTGGTTTGAATACGGCCTTGTTGTATCAAACCGGTAACGTGTCCATGAACGCTTTGCAGGGTAATGTGACCTTAGGCGGGAATGCATTGATCGATGTATCCGGTGCTGTGGCGTATGCGGGTTTAAGCAAGCCGGTGAATCTATCCGGCGGCAAAATCAGTCTGAGTTCTCAGCATGGCAATGTCAGCACCGAAGCGGGCAGCAAGCTGCTGTTAAACGCCAGTAATGCCGGGATGCTGGCCGGTTTACTGTCCGCGCAAGCCGGCGCCGGCCAGGTGCAATTCAACGGTTTTATCGATGCTCATGGCGTCGGTAAGGCAAACGGTGGCCAGGTCGCCGTTGATACCGGCAGTTTGAGCGCCGGCGGCTTTAGTGCTTTGAATAATGTATTTGCCGCCGCTGGGTTTAGTGGTGCTGTCGAACTGAGAACCCGCAGCGGCGATATCGTGGTTGATGCCGGGCAAACCGTGAATGCTAATGCGATCAACCTGAGCGCCGACACCGGCAGTATCAGCATTGCCGGCACCTTGGATGCTGCGGGTGCGAATGGCGGTTCGGTGACTTTGGCGGCGGAAGATCTGCTGACGCTGAATAGCTCGGCGCTGATTCTAGCGAACGCGCAAGCGGCGAACGGCAACGGCGGCAAGGTGAGTTTGTCGTCTATCGATGCGTCCGCCGATGGCGCCGGCATTGACATCCAGCCCGGCGCGCGCATCAACGTTGCAGCGGCTGGAGCCGGCGTAGCGGGCGAGGTGTATTTACGTGCCGACCGCGACGATACCGACAGCGACGGTCTGGCGGACATTAACGTCAAGCCCATTGCCGCAGGCACTATCGTTGGCGATAGCGACGTCACCGTTGAAGGCGCGCGTATTTATCACAACAGCCGTATCGCCTCCGCCGAACAGCAGGCGATGCATAACGATAATCTGGCTTATATGGCCGATTTGGCAGCGGCTAATGTGGCTAACAGCCGCTTTGGCGCCGGTTTTACCATCATCCCCGGGGTGGAAGTTCGCAGCAGCGGCAATTTGACTATCGCCGAGACTTGGGATTTGGGGAAACTCGATAGCGGAGAGGCCTGGCGTTATGGCGCGAACAACGATCTGGTTGGGGTGTTAACGCTTAGAGCGAAAGGCAATTTGTTAATCAATGCCAATTTGAGCGACGGCTTTTCCACCGGCGTTTTGAATTCCGGCAGTTTTGGAGCGATCAACGTCAGCGATTATTTGCAAACCGGAGCTTCGTGGAGTTACCAACTGATCGGCGGCGCCGATCTGAACTCGGCGAACGCGATGACGGTACTGGCCTCGGCCAGTCTGTTGACCAGCGCCGGCAGCGGCGACGTCAGTTTAGCCAATGATGTCAGCGTGCGGACCGGCACCGGCGATATTGATATTCGCGCGGC
Organism: Methylomonas defluvii; assembly: GCF_033949435.1. Lineage (NCBI taxonomy): Bacteria > Pseudomonadati > Pseudomonadota > Gammaproteobacteria > Methylococcales > Methylococcaceae > Methylomonas > Methylomonas defluvii. The sequence goes on from NZ_JAXARY010000021.1 coordinate 28,122, forward strand.
GCGTGACTTGGTTTACGGTAATCAAAACTCGGCGATCTACACGGCGGGCCGGGCGGATGTGGATGATGCCAAACGCTGGGGCAGCGGCGGACCGGATTTGGCCGCATTGTTCTACGCAGAATATCCTTTGGACGGCGGCGACATTAGTATTCAGGTCGGGCGGGATATAGACGCCAAACCTAGTGCACAGTTGCTCAGCGATGCGTTGGTGCGCACCGGCGATTGGTCCAGCAGCAATCAGCACAGTACGGAATTTAACTCGGAACGTCCGACAGCCTGGGGTGTTGCGTTGGGTATCAGCGACTCAAGTGGCTTTTCTCGTCAGCATCAGCAAAGCGTAACCGCCTTCGGCGGCGGTAATGTCCGCATCAGCGCGGGCGGAAATGTCGAAGACTTGTCGGTGATGATCCCTACCACCGGTAAACAGGTAGGTGAAAGGGATACGCCGGTGGCGGATGCCACTGTTATCACGTTTAAGACCAATGTGGTCGAAGTGAACGGCGGTGGTAATCTGCAATTGCAGGCGGGTGGCGATATCGCCGGCGGCGTGTTTTATGTGGATGGCGGGGCGGCGGATATTTATGCGCACGGATCGCTGAAAGCCGGAACCAACAAAGGGCTGAATCCGATACTGGCTTTGGGCGATGCGCAGTTTAATGTCGTCGCCGGCAAGTCCATGGCCCTGGAAGCGATTGTCGATCCGATGTTCGTGACCTTGCCGGATTCGGTCGATTTGATCAATGGCTCATCGAATCGGTTTTTCCGCTATAGCACCGACAGCAATGTGACATTGACCACGCTCTCCGGCGACCTTGGCCTGGAAAACGACATCGCCAGTTTGAAGAAGGCCACCAATACCAATATCTCCGAAGGCTTTTTGGTTTATCCCGCCGGCCTGCATGCCTACGTACTGAACGGCAATATTGCCGTGGACAAGAGCTTCACCTTGTACCCATCGGCGCAGGGTAGCTTGGAATTATTTGCGGCTAAGAATTTAACTGGTAAGGGTAATCCGCGGATTATTTTGAGCGATGCGGAACCCGCGGCATTACCTAGCGCCGCATTGCCCTTCGTCGGGTCTTCCTTAACCGACTTGGACAATGTGCTGAAGGTTCTGGATATTCAGCAACCGCAATCGCCCACCGCGATACATGCCAGCACGCCGTTGCACGCCAATGACCCGAATCCGGTGTTGATCAGTACCGGCAGCGGCAACATCGGCCGTATCGACGATGACATCGTATTCGTATTGGCCAAGCCCGCCGAGGTCAGCGCCGGTAAGGATATTGTCCGCGCGACGTTTAATATTCAACATAACAACGCCGACGCGGTCAGTATCTTTAATGCCGGCCGAGACATTCGTTACACGATCAATATTCACCCCGATACCGGCAATATCATCGAAGCCGATCAAGGCATAGACGTGGCCGGTCCCGGACAATTAACCGCACTGGCGGGCCGGGATGTGAATTTGGGATCGTCCATCGGCATTACATCTTCGGGCGATCAATCCAACGCCGCGCTGGCCGATGACGGTGCCAACATTACCGTGATTGCCGGTTTGGCTGGCGGTGCGCTGAACAGCAACGGCTTTGCCGAAGGGTTTATGCTCAACTCGGGTAAATACGTCCTGGAAAATCAGCGTTACCTGAATTTGTTCGTGCAGGAAATGCGCAGTATCACCGGCGACCCGTCGTTAAGTGTCGATGCGGCCAAACTGGCATTTAGCGGGCTTTCCACGGTGGATAAGGCCCGGTTAGACAGCAAGCTGTTAAGCGTCGTGCAATCGGTGTTTTTGCAGGAGGTAAAAGCCAATGCCAGCACGCTGGCCAAAGCCACCACCAAACAGGCGCAGGATCTGGCCGAGCTAAAATTGCTGGCTACCATCGAGTCGCTGTTCCCCGGCACCACCTTATTGGCGGGCAATAGCGATTACCGTGTTGACGCAGCGAACGGCATAGTGGTCAACGCCGAAACCAGCGCCAGCAACATCCTGAATAGTCTGAATGCCGCGTCACAGCAAAAAGTCGAAGCAGAGTTGGCGCGGCAGGGTAAAACCTTTGCCAGTGCTAGCGACCGGGAGAAAGACGATGCCCGCGAACTGGTCAGACCCAAGCTGGGCAACATATCGCTGTTCTTGAGTTCGATACAAACCAAGGACGGCGGTGATGCCAATCTGTTTACTCCCAATGGTGGCATTACCGTGGGTTTGGCGACCGCCGATATTGGTTTGGCAAAGGAAGACGATGAGTTGGGCGTGATCGTGAAAAAGCAGGGTGAGGCTAATCTGCTGGCCCGCAACGACATCGACGTGAACATCCAGCGAGTGGTGACTTTGGGTAACGGCAATATAACCGGCGGTTCCACTGAAGGCGATGTCGATGCCGGTCGGAGTGCGCAAACCGCGTTGGCGGCTCCGCCGCTTAAAGTCAGTTACGATGCGGCGGGGATGCCGGTACTGGAAGTATCGCCGGTGTTGCAGGGCGGCGGTATCAGAACGGTAGGAGCAGGCGACGTGTTGTTGTTTGCACCGCGCGGCATCATCGATGCCGGTGAGGCGGGTATTAGAGGCAATAACATTACGCTGGCGGCAACGGCCATTGTGGGCGCGGATAATATTGATGTCGGTGGCTCTGCCGTGGGCGTGCCTGTCGCCGCGACCGGTAGCATCGCCGCCGGTTTGACCGGTGTCAGCAATGTGGCGGCGGCGGTCGGCAAATCGCTGGATAGCACCGGCAACGTTGGCAAGGATGCAGCCGAAAAACTGGCTAAGGCAGCGACCAACACTTTGGGTATCTTGAGCGTGGATATTCTGGGTTTTGGTGAATAGCCGGCTGTCTTGCCATTCAGGCTGACAATGGCTGAATTGCCCGTGTTCGCAGCGGGCAGTGGGCGTGTCGGCCTGCGCTAAATCGGTCGGATTAATACTATTTTTTCCCGTTTTTTCGATTCTTTCCCGCCCGTCATAATCATGTAAAAAAACGTTGGGATAATCCAGTTTATGTTTTGATTTGAGAGTGATCATGAAACGGATTGTGTTTTTAGTAGCGGCCCTGTTAGCCATGCCCGGACTGGCGCAAGCTTGGTGGAACGACGATTGGGGTTATAGAAAGAAAATAACCATAGACGCCCAGCAATTGCAGCAGGGCGGCGTGACGCCGGTAGCGGAAGGCTTGGTGCTGGTGCGTTTGCATACCGGCAATTTCAGCTTCTTCGCCGATTTGGGCGAAAACGGCAAAGATTTACGCTTCATGGCCGGCGACGACAAAACGCCGCTGAAGTTTTACATAGAGAAAATCGATACGGTCAACGAAATGGCTTTGATTTGGGTGAAATTGCCCAAGGACATTGCTACGGCCGATGAGCCGATGTTCTGGATGTATTACGGCAACCCCAAGGCTGTGGATGCTCAGGAATCTGCGGGGATATTCGATGTGGCTCAGGCTGTCGCCTATCACTTCGAAGCCGGTCCGGTTAAAGACGCTACGGCCTATGCCAATCAACCGGCCACCGCTACCCAAACCGTTGTGGAAGGTGGAGCCATTGGCGAAGCGGGCGGTTTTAACGGTAGTCAAGCGATACGCATCACGGCAACGCCTGCGATTCAAATGGCGGTCGAATTTGGCTGGACCGTTTCGGCATGGGTAAAAATTGATCAGGCGCAAACCGACGGGGTGATATTCGCGCGGGATGGGCTGATTTTATCTGTTAGAGGTCAAACCCCGGTTTTGGAGGTTAATCGTAAGCAGTTGGTCAGTTCCGCCGATCTGAATTTGGCCACTTGGCAGTATTTGTCAGTCGCCGGGAATAAGGACGGTTTTACCTTGTATGTGGACGGTAAACCGGTTGGCATCCTGCCGGCCAGCGTGCCGTCGCTGTTGGGTGACATGAGCATAGGCGCGGCAGTGGATGGTTCGCGTGGCTTGGTCGGTGCCATTGATGAATTTGGTATTGCCAAGGTCGCTCGCGATCAGAATTACCTGCAATTCGCGGCAATGATGCAAGGCCAGTCGTCGGCGTTGTTGAACTACGGTGAAGACAGCACGCCCGACAGCGAGGAGGGCGGCGAGTCTTATCTGATGTCGACGCTGGATAACGTTACCGTGGATGGTTGGGTCATCATCGGGATTCTGGGCGTGATGTTTATCGTCAGTACCTTAGTGATCGTCAGTAAGGCGATTGTGTTGAACCGCACTCGCAGCGAAAACAAAAAATTCGAAGAAGCTTTTAGTCAATTAGGCGCGAAAAATATCAGCAATCTGGATCACCAGGACGAAGACGGCCAGGAAGATTATGACGAATCGCCGTTGTTGCTGTCCTTGACCGGCAATCATGCGGCGTTTGCGGGTTCATCGATATACCGGATTTACCACGTCGGCGTGCAGGAAATGAACAAACGTCTGGCGAAAAGCGTGGGCGCCGATGCCGCTGACCAGGGCTTGTCAGCCCAGGCTTTGAATGCGGTAAAGGCCTCGATGGATGGCGTGTTGGTTCGGGAACTGCAAAAACTTAATTCGCAAATGGTGTTATTGACCATCGCGATTTCCGGTGGGCCGTTCCTGGGTTTGCTGGGCACCGTGGTCGGGGTCATGATCACCTTTGCGGCGATTGCCGCCAGCGGCGAAGTGAATGTCAACGCTATAGCACCCGGTATCGCCGCAGCTTTGGCGGCGACCGTCGCAGGTTTGGGCGTGGCGATTCCGGCGCTGTTTGCCTACAACTATCTGGGTAGCATGATCAAGGCCGTGACCGCCGACATGCACGTGTTTGTTGACGAATTCGTTGCGAAACTGGCCGAGCAGCATAGCTAATTAAACGTTCGTAGGGTACGCAGCGCGTACCGGCAAACTTTGAAAAGGTAAAGGTACGCGGTGCGTACCCTACGGAATACGAGAATACTCAATGAAAGTTCAAGAAGAAAACGCAGCGTACGACGAAATCAACGTTACGCCGATGCTGGATTTGGCTTATGTGTTGCTGGTGGTGTTTATTCTGATGACCACCGCAGCAGTGCAAGGCGTGCAGGTCAATCTACCTAAGGCTAGCAATACGCCCAGTCTGGCCAAGCCGCAAACTAAAGCCATTACAGTAACTGCCGATGGCACGCTATTTCTCGACACTTTTCCGGTGACGATGGAGCAACTGGAATCGACGCTGATGCAATACAAGGCCGCCAATCCGGAACTGCCGGTGGTGGTTAAGGGGGACGCTACTGTCCAGTATCAAAGCGTCGTCGATATTTTGGCTTTGCTCGGCAAACTGGAAATTACCCAGGTTGGTCTGGTTACCCAAAATCTGACCAAATAAAGTCTTGCGACATGTCAAAGAAGAAACATTGGCGGGTTTATATTCCGATGCTCATCGCTGCCGTAATCGCCGCTATCGCGATTTTTTACGTCGTTAAAATCATTATGGAATTCGTCGACAAAAAACCGGCGAAAAACGAGAAAAAAATTCAGCCGGTGACCCTGTTTAAACCGCCGCCCCCTCCGCCGCCACCGCCGAAAGTTGAGAAGCCGCCCGAGCCGGAGATCAAGGAAAAAATCAAGGAACCCGACCCGGAGCCCGAGCCTGAGCCGGAACCCGAGCCAGAACAAGCGCCGCCGCGCGATCTGGGGCTGGATGCTGAGGGCACGGCGGGATCGGACGGTTTCGGTCTGGCGGCCCGCAAGGGCGGTACCGGCTTGTTCGGCGGTGGCGCCGGCAACCCGTTTGCCTGGTACGGCGGTTTGGTCAAGAACGGGATTCTGAACATTCTCAGCAGCCACGAAGAATTGCGCCGCAAGGGCTATACCGCCATCGTCAAGGTCTGGCTGAAAGCCGACGGTTCGGTAGAGCGCATCGAACTGGCCAAGGGCAGCAACGATGCGGACATCGACGAATTGCTCAGCCGCTTATTAAACAAATTCGACCGCGTGGCGGAGGCGCCGCCACCGGGTATGCAGCAACCGATCAAGTTAAAAATTTCATCACGTATTTAAGTATCCACAGGTAAAACAATGGCGAATAAGAAACAGCTGATGGCCCTGGCGCTATCCGGGCTGATCGGCACCGTGCAGGCCGGAGAAAAGGAAGAGTTGCTGAAATTGCGCAATACCACCACTAATTTGATCAAGCAATTGGTCAAACAAGGGGTGATTACCGACAAGGCTGCCAACGAGATGATCAAACAAGCCGAAGTCGAAGCCGGCCAGCAAGTGGCCGAAGCCAAGGCGGCCGGTGTCAAGGAAGCCGTGCCGGCCGATGAAGTGCGGGTGGCTTATGTGCCTGATTTTGTAAAGGACGAAATTCGCCAACAAGTGCGTAGCGAGTTGCGCGAAGAAGTGGTCGGTGATGTGATGCAAAAGGCCAAGAACGAACAGTGGGGCTTGCCTAATGCGTTGCCGGAGTGGACCAGGCGTTTCAAGCTGTCCGGCGATATTCGTTTACGTTCTCAGCATGAGATGATGGCCAAGGAAAACATCGCCAATTCTTATATTGACTGGCAGGCGGTTAACGAAAGAGGCGGTCTGAACGCGGCGGGTGTGGATCAATTCTTGAATACGACTACCGACAGACAGCATTTTCGCGAGCGCTTGCGCTTGGGCATTGATGCAACGATTACCGATGGTATGAAAGCCGGTGTGCGTTTGGCGACGGGTAATCAACGTGACCCGGTATCTACCAACCAGTCTTTGGGCTTTACCGGACAAAAATACGATTTCACCGTGGACCGGGCCTATCTGCAGTACGATGCGATTGACGACAATAAATTCAAATGGCTGACCTTGTCCGGCGGCCGGATCAAGAACCCCTGGTATACCGGCGGCGGTGAGTTTACCGGCGGTAGCGAATTGGTGTGGGATACGGATTTATCTTTCGAAGGTTTTGCCGGCACCGTGCGCCACCGTTTGGGCGGATCGGACAGCTTGATGGCTAACGACGACCACACCCATTCCGTTTTTGCGACAGCCGGGGCGTTTCCATTACAAGAATCGGCGCTGAGCAGCGATAAATGGTTGTTCGGCGGTCAAGTCGGCGTGGATTGGGGCTTTGTCAATCAAGATAATTTAAAGGCCGCGTTGGCTTATTTCGATTACGTCAACGTCGAGGCTAAGCAAAATACCAGCGTTTTAGGCACTTGCGATCTCAATACGCGCGGCAACACTGCTTCGCGTCCGGAATTCATGCAGGGCGGCAATACCTTGGCGTCGATTTGCCGAGAAGGCACGGGGGCTTTGGCTTCCAATCCGGGCATGGTCGGTTTGGCGTCTGATTACAATATCGTCAACGCCAATGTTTCGTATGAAATGACTTTGTTTGCCCCTTACCATCTGCGCTTGAGCGGCGACTACGCTAAAAACGTCGGCTTTAATAAAGCTGCGGTCAGCCGGATGCTGAACGGTACGGTGGTTGAGGGTAAAACCAACGCCTGGCAGTTTAGGGCGGATTTCGGTTGGCCAAGAGCCGAAGTGGCCGGTCATTGGAATGTGTTTGCTGCCTATAAGTACGTGGAGCGCGATGCGGTATTGGATGCATTCACCGATTCTGATTTCCACCTCGGCGGTACCAACAGTAAGGGCTGGTTCATCGGCGGTAACTATGGCTTGATGAAAAACGTTTGGTTGACCGGCCGCTGGTTGAGTGCCGATATCATCACGGGACCCCCTCTTGGTATCGATGTGTTGCAGATCGACGTCAATACGCAATTCTAGGTAGGTTGCCGATGAATATATTTCCGAAAGTGGCCGTATTGTTTGTGCTTATTGGCAGTAGCTGGTCCACCAGTCAGGCCGCGCCGCGTGAGGCTGCCAAGAACGATGGCGCTGTTTTAAAGCTGCAAGCGATGGTTAAAAGCCTGACTGCCGAACGCGATGCGGCAAAGGCCGAATCGGCCAAGTTAGCCGAGGAGTTACAGGAGCTTGAGCAGTTGAAAAAAGCCCATTCGGCGGCAGTGGCGGCCAAGGAGCAAATCAGCAGCGAGTTATCCGCGCAGCGAAATGCCAATGGTGAGGTGCGCGAGCGTTTGGAGAAAAGCAATGCCAGACTCTCCGACGTGATGGAAAAGCATAAGGAAGTGAGTCAGGCTAAAGCCGATTTGCAAGCGCAATTAACGGCATTAACTGCCAAGCAGCAAGCAACCGAGCAGCAATTGGGGGTTTGCGATATTCATAATGTGAAACTTTACGAGGCCGCCAAGGAATTGCTGGAACGCTACGAAAACAAAGGCGCACTGGCTAGTGTGTTGCAGAATGAAGCCTTGCTGCAATTCAACAGTGTGGAAATGGAAACTATCGTCCAGGAATATGAGGACAAGTTGAACGCCGGTAAATATCAAAAACAATCTGCTGCGGATAGCGGCACAGCGCCGGCTGGCGTCCAATAGTTTCTCTACTCAGGTGCGGCAACATGCCGCACCTCGACCCTAGCTGATTTACCGAAAGCCTTAAGGCTTGGTCGCGTAAATAAGTTAAAATCCCAAAAAGCGGCGCTCCATCATGGCGGCTACATAATCAAATGCACGAATTATCGAGAGACTAATGACAACGAAACAAAATTTTTTAAAAAATCTAGGCATTGTTGTGTTATCGACCGGCTTGGTGGCCTGTAACGGCGCCGATGAACGGAAAGCGAAATACATGGAAGAAGGCAAACAGCTATATCAAGCGGGTGATTATGAGAAAGCGTTGCTTGCCTATAAAAACGTGCTGCAAATCGATCCTAAGGACTGGGAAACTCACTTCCAGATTGCGGAAGCCCTGAGTAAACAAGGCAAAATCGAAAATGCCTTTAAGGAATACAGCACCGTGGTTGCCGGCAATGAAAATCACGTGATGGCGCGGGTTCGGGTTGGTCAGCTGCTGTTATTGAATCGCGCGGTAGACGATGCGGAAAAAATGGTCGGCGAAGCTTTGGCCAAGGAACCGGACAATGTCGAGGCTTTGGTGTTGTTCGCCGGCGTCCAAGCAGCCAAAAATAACAGCGATGGCGCGATTATGACTGTGGAGCGCGCCTTGAAAAACAGTCCGGACGATGTGCCGGCGACCTTGATGATGGCCTCGATTAAAGCGCGTTTGGATAAAGTAGGCGAAGCGATTACTTTATTGAAGCAAACTATTGAAAAGAAACCGGATAATGTGGCGTTGCGCAGCATGCTGGCCGGTTTGTACGCTAAAAACAATCAGATTGCCGATTCAGAGGCCATGTTGTTGGAAATTGTCAAACTGGAGCCGCAGCAATTACAGCACTACCGTACGTTAGCCTTGTTCCAGGTCGGTACCAAACAAGTCGATAAAGCCGAAGCGACTCTACGCGATGCGGTTAGCAAATTGCCGGACAACGATACCGCCAAAACTTATTTGGTCGACTTCCTGTTGGAAAAGCGCAGTCCGGAAGTGGCGATTGCAGAGCTGCTACCGATGATAGAGCAAAAGCCGCAAGCGTATGAACTGAAATTCAAACTGGCTAATATCCAGCTGGCCCAAAAGCAAGTCGATAAGGCCGAAGCGACTATGAAAGAAGTCGTCGATCAGGATAAATTGGGACCCAGCGGCATCACCGCACGAAATAAATTAGCGGCTTTGTATGCAATGACCAAGCGCGGCGACGAGGCTAAGGCCTTGATCAAGGAAGTGTTGGATAACAATCCGCGCGATGCCGAGGCTTTGACGCTGCGCGGTCAGTTTGCTTTGGGTGAAAACAAAATTCCCGACGCAATTGCCGATTTTCGCTCGGTATTGGTTGATCAACCCAACAATATCGGTGTGTTGAAAATGCTGGCCGCAGCTCATCTGCGCAATAACGAAGAAGAACTGGCCCGCGAAAACATGGAAAAAGTTGTGGCCGTCGCACCGGGCGATGAGACCGCCCGGCTGGATTTGGTTGGCTTACATATGAAAGCCGGGCACCAAGATCAAGCCAAGCAGCAGCTTGAAGCGCTGATGAAAGCCAATCCGAAAAGTCTGAAAGGCTTGGAGGCGCTGTTTAAAATGGAGTTGTCGCAAAAGCATTGGGATAAAGCGCAAGAGATTGCCAAACAGGTGCAGCAGCTATCCGATAAGGATGCCACCGGCTTTTACATGTCCGGCTTGGGCTATCAGGCGGAAGGCAAGCTGGAAGCCAGCACCGAAGCCTTTCAACAGGCCTTGGCGCGTAAGCCGGATGCGATTGAGCCTTTGACCGAGATGGTCAAAAGCTATCTGGTATTGAAACAGTCGGATAAGGCTATCGGTAAATTGCAGCAAGTCATTAAACAGCAACCCGATCATTTCGTTGCCTACAATTTGCTGGGTGGTGCTTATCTGAACGAACAGAAATTTGCCGAAGCAAAAACAGCTTACACAAAGGCTTTGAATATCAAACCAGAGTGGTATAGCCCTTATCGGAACTTGGCCTTGATCGAGTTGGCACAAAAAAACCAGGCCGAAGCCATCAATATCTACAAAAAAGGGATTGAAAAAACTAAAGGTGCATTGGAATTGGTCGACGACTTGGCGCGTTTGTATCATCGTGACGGTCAGCATGAGCAGGTGTTGGCGCTTTACGAAGAGTCTTACAAACTGCATCCGGATTCGGTGGTGGCGGTTAACAATCTGGCCAGTTACTTGTCGGATTTTTCCGCCGGTCCGGATAGTTTGGAACGGGCAGCCAAATTGGCCGAACCTTTATTGCAAACCAATAATCCCAATATGATGGATACGGTTGCTTGGGTTGCCTATAAACAAAGCAATTACGATAAGGCTAAAGAGATATTGTTGAAAGTGATTGAACGCGATCCGCAATCGCCGATCAGCAATTATCATTTGGGTATGGTGTATTTCAAGCAAAATGATCCGGTTAAAGCCCGCGAATATTTGCAAAAAGCGGTCGATAAAAAAGTGGAATTCGATGGCTTGAATGAAGCGAAGGATGTTTTGAGTAAACTCTGATAGGAAATGTAGGGACGTGGCTACCGCAGGTAGCCACGTCAAACCGGCTTAAACCCCGGTATAGCCGATTTTAATGTCGGTGGCTTTATTGAATACTGTCCCCAGTACGTTGGTGTCTTTTAACAAAGAGGCCGCGTGCTTCAATTGATCCGTCTTGGTATGTCCCTCGTCGATCACCAACAACACGCAATCCACATAAGGCGAAAAACCCAGTGTATCATCGTGCGACAGGATCGGCGGCATATCGAAAATAATGATACGCGATGGGTAACGGCTTTTCAGTTCGTTAACCAGTCGTACCATTTTCGGTGAGCGCAACATTTCTGTGGAATTAAACAAGGGTTTGCCGGCCGGCAGTACTACCAGACGTTCGATGCCCGGATTGATCAGCATGGAGCTTAATTCGGTGTCGTTCAACAAATAATCGCTAAGACCTGCGCCCGGCTGAATGCCGAATAATTGATTAATGCTGGGATTTTGGAAATTGGCATCCACCAGCAGGGCTGTGCGGTCAAGTTCCATCGCCATGCTGATGGCTAAATTTGCGGCTGTTAAGCTATTGCCGGTACCTTCGCTGGGGCTGGTGATAGCCATGGTTTTCCATTCCATCGCATCCATCTGCTGCAAGCAGCGGGTGCGTAGCATGCGGTAGGATTCCAGCCATTTTCCAGGTAACGCCGCGGAAATAATCCGGTTTTGCTTCAGTAAGTTTTGATCCGGAGTGTGCACCCGCGTTTGGGTGTAAGCGATGCTGACTTTGTCGCCGGGTTGATTGGCCAATCCGGTTGCGGCTGGATTACTTTTTTCCACGAGGTTTTCAATGGGGTTCATGAATTTTCCCTTAAATGATTAATTGCCCACGACACGTAGTAATTTGTACCAAAATACATCTAGCGGCATGACGATAAAATGAAATGCGATGACAGCCAGAACGCCGGCTATTGCCATGCCTATCAACAACAGCCGTCGTTCGTTTCTATGTGCTTGATGTTCCCGCTGGCTTTCGAAATAAGGTATCGACGCCAAAGGTTCCACACCCAGAATCGCCGCGACCGCTTTTGGGCTATTAACGGTCGAATCCAGCATTTCGGTCAATGCCACCGCCCCTAAGCCGCTCGCCACCGCCAACACCATGCCCAGTACCATAATCGCAATTCGATTCGGGCTGACCGGTTGTAATGGTTCTTGGGGGGGGTCGATTAAAGTAAAACGCTCGCCTTTTCTTTCCATTTCCAATTGCTGCGAGATTTGCGCTTCCATTTCTCGCGCACTCACTTCACGGTAGCGTAGATTGGTATTGTCCAGATCCTGGATCAAATCCATGTATTCTTTTTCAACCAATGGCGATTGGCGTAGGCTTGAGCGTAACTCTTCCATTTTGCTCTGTACGCGACTACGTGTGAAATTCAACGATTCGATTTCGGTATTCACTGAAGCTAGTTGCGATTTCAAGGTGATATAGGCCGGGTTATCCGGTTGAATACTGGCATTGCTGTAGTCGCTTTGTTTCGCGCTAGCCAGGCTTTGTTGCAAGGCGCTGATTTGTTTTTGCAGTTTCACCACATCAGGGTGTTTGTCCGAATACTGTTTCAACAACAAGGCCAATTCTGCTTTTCTGTCGGTTAGTTCGCCGTTCATCGCATTCAGATCGGTGTTGGAGCCAATTTCTTTTTGCAATGAGTCGATTTCTCGCTTGATTTTAATCACATCGGGATGGTTCGCAGAATGGTTGGATAACACCGATGGATATTGCGATTGCAGTTCCTTCAAGCGGTCTTTCATATCGAACACCCGATTGCCCACGGCGTTGGTAGCCATGGTGTTGGGATCGATTTGCGCCAGTTCGCCTTCAAGATAATAACGCCTATCTTGCAGCGTTCGTTCTTGGCTATCCAATTGCAATAACTGATTGCTCAGAGATGTCAGTTCTTGCTGGTTCATGGCGCTGATTTGCGGCAGTTGATTCAGGTTCTTTTCCTTGAACGTAGCCAGGTTTTGTTGAATTTCCTGGATTTTGGCTTTAAGGCGCTTTGATTCTTCGCTCAAAAACAACGCCGCATTTTCAGCGGATTCGGTGCGAGATTTGATGTTTTCTTTCAGGAACAAGGAAGTCAATTCGTTAGCGACTTTTTGCGCGAGCGCGGGTGATTTATCATCAAATGTTAGCGTAAAGGCAATGGTAGCTTGTTGGGCAGGGCCGCTTTTGTTATTGGCGACGTCGGCACTGATGGTTTCTACTTTGATGCTTTTACGCATTTTTTCCAGAATGACTTCTTCCGGCTTTTTTTGCCGTTCCTCGGCATAGAGATCGTATTTCTTGATGATTTCCGTCAAATTCGGTCGGGTCATGATCCGTTGGCTGATCATCTGAATCCGCTGGTCGGCGAAGGTGGTCACTGTGGAATGCACCAGTTCGGCGGGGATTTCTTGCGCCTCGATCAGAATGGTGGAAGTAGAGCGGTAAACTGCCGGTAACAGCACTGCCAAAACGATGCTGATCAGCGCAATGATTAGAAACGGAATAACTAAAAACCGTCTACGTCGTTTGATGATTTTTAGATAGTCCTTGATGTCGATGGCTTGATTTTCCACGCTATTTCACCTGACGATTGATTTGCGGTTGATAAGAGAATTGTAGTTGTACGCTGTCGCCGGTGATGGTCTGGTTGTTTGCTTCATACACTTGCTGGCGATAGCTATAAGACAGATCCAAATTGATTTCCGGCGTCCAGCGCCATTGAACATTCGGTGATAGGGTAATAAATGTGCGGTTATTGCTTCTGCTGGTATCGTTACTAAATGTGGATATCGATTCAGATAGCAAGTAATTGGCGTTGATACCGGTGGATAAGCGCTCCGTGAGATTGTATCGGCCTCGGGCTGAAAAGGTGGTTGAGGTTTGTTGCTGACCGGTGCTGGCCGGGTTGAGCTGTTGTCCGGCACTTAAGCTGAAGTCACCCCAGTCGCTTTTACGAGCCAAGCTTGCCGAAAATACGTTGCCTATGGTGTTTTTGGATAAGGAAGACCGACTATTAAGCTCTGGCGCAGGGTTTGACGAGCTGGTGAATTGAGTGCTGTCAGTTGTTGTGTCGCGAATCCCAGCTGAAAATGCTAATTGGGTCTGCTCGTCAAATAGATATTGCACACCCGCCTGGTAAGTGAACGTAGTCGATTTTTGGCTGAAACCTGTTGTTATTGGCGCGGTTTGATAAAATCGCAATGGTACAGGAAAAGGAAAAGGATTGAAAAGACCGATTCCTGGACTCTCGTTTGCCGATTCATACACCGAATACGCACCTGTCAGGTTAAATGACAAGCGTTCGGTGTAGGCATGGCTGGCCGTTGCCGAATATTGCTGGAAACTATAATCCGAGTAATTAATGTTATTTATCAGGTTTTGCGCTCTGTCAAACGCCACATCCTGGTAGCTATAACCCAATTGTAGAGAGCTTTTCTCGTTCAAGTTATAAGTGACAGTTGGGGAGACTGATTTGGTGTTCCGTGGTACGAGAAGTTGCACGCCACCTGCTTCGTTGATCTGTGTTGGGTCGATTACTGTAGGGTCAAGTTGGTTATTAATCGAGGATTCTTCCGCATAGCTTGCTGCTAGATCGGTTTTTAAACGCTCGCCCTGATATTTGTGGCTGAGGTTGACTAGTTTTTCGGAAAAATCCAGCGCCGAGTCGCTACTGTAAATCAACTCATTCCACTTAAAACGGGTATTCAATTCGTTGTCGTCGGCAAGATAGCCGAACATCACACCTGGAGAAAGGGTGCTGATAAAATTGCTATGCTTTGGATGAATCTGCATGCGTACATTATCGTCAAAGCGCTCCTTAAAGCTAAACTCCGGTTTGAACAGCAAATCCAGCGCATAGCCATCGGTGCTGAATAAAACCAACGCAGGTAGCAAAAAATCCGTTTTTATCTTCATAGATAGTGCTTCTATCTAATTCCGCTTAGGGTACGGTAACCGTGTCTCCCGGTTCCAGCAGGATGTTTTGTTCCAGGTCTTCGCCATCAATCACATCGCTGTAGTCGAAAGGAAACACTTTAACTTGATCGCCGGTGCGGCGAATAATGCTAATCGAACCTTCCTTGGCAAACACGGTCAGGCCGCCGGCCAGACTCAGGGCTTGCAGCACATCGAGGCGTCTGCCGGAAAACACTTGTCCGGGCTTATTGACTTTACCGATCACAAAGATCGAGTTGCCCTGGTTGTTGAGTAATTTAACCGAAATCGAGGGGTCGGATATGTAATCGGCCAATCGGCTGGTCAAATTGTCTTTCAGTTCGGTAATGGTTTTACCGGCAGCACCGACGGTGCCGATCAAGGGGAAAATAATCGTGCCGTCCGGGGAAATCAGGATTTGCAATTGTTGTAAGCCTTCTTCTTTCCAGACTGTGATTTCCAATGCATCACCAGGCGATAGTTGGTAAGCCGCATAATTGGTCTGCTCTATAGTCACCGTAGGTGCAGGGCTGATTGTAGTGTTGTTAATGGGCTCTATTGGCGGTGCAGGTGGGATCGGGGTTTCCGGTTCTGCCAGGGCAGTGGAGGAGCAAAGCAGACAAAACGAGAAAAGAGTAATTATCTGTTTCAAAATGTATTCCTTTATGATGTTATTGAGGTTGCAAACCGCACTTTTCGAGCCAAACGCCAAAGTAAGGCGGGATTTTAGTAACGGAATATAACAAGAATAAGACGATCCCAAACGCAGTCTTAGGTGAGAAACACCTAGACATTTCATGCGATTATAACCGGGAATGACTGTGTTTTGTTCGAATCAAACAGTAAATTAACCAAAAATTAATAAAACTTCGGGAGTAAGGCAGTGACAGTGAACGATTTTTTACAACGTGTTAAGTCCGGGCAAGCGGTCGAATTTCAGGAAGTCATTGCGCTCATTGCCGAGCATTATCAATACCAACCCACCGAATTTAGTAACGGCTTGCAACAGCCTCTGGTAAACGAAGCGGGTCGTAATGAGGGCTCTTGCAAGATTTTTGCATTCGCCAAATTGCATAAACTGACTGTCGAACAAACTCTGGCGCTCTTCGGTGATTATTATCGCCAAGATGTATTGGGTAACCCGTCCGGCGACGATCATCAAAATATCAGACACTTTATGCGTGATGGTTGGGAAGGCATTGTTTTTAAAGGCGAGGCCTTGCAAGCCCAATAATTGCCGTGCAAATCGATGTACTGCTGATCGGTCAGGGTTTGGCTGGCAGTTTATTGGCTTGGGAGTTATTGCAGCGGCCAATGCGAATCTTGGTGGTGGACGACGGCGCGGAGAACGCCTCGCAAGTCGCAGCCGGTTTAATCAATCCAGTGACCGGGCAGCGCTTGGTAAAGCAGGTGGATGTGGAAAACCTGCTGCCGGTCGCAATGCATGCTTATCGGCAACTTGAGAGACAGTTTGGACAAGCCTTCTATCAGCAAATGCCAATGCTGAAAATTTTGCGCACCGCCAAAGAGCTTGAAATTGCCGAACGCCGTTTGAGTCAGGCGGATTATCGTGACTATTTGTCGGAGTTGGCGGCGGCCTCCAAGGGAATTAACGCGCCTTACGGTGTGTTGCAACAAGGCCAGACCGGCTATTTGCGGACCGAGGCTTTGCTGAGTCGGTTGCGTGATTTTTTACGGAACAAGCACTGTTATCGGCGACACACTCTGCAATACGCAGAAATTAATCTCGAGCCGGCGCTGCGTTGGCAGGAAATATATCCGCGGCATATTGTTTTCTGCGAGGGTTATCAGGCGCTTACCAATCCATGGTTTAAGTATTTACCGTTTCAATTGGCAAAAGGTGAAATACTGGGTTGCGAAAGTAGGCAAGATATTCCAAAACAGATTTTGAATTACGGGCATTGGCTGATTCCATTGGAGTCCGGGCGCTTTAAGACCGGTGCGACTTTCGAAACAGATCAAGTAGATCATGTGCCGACCGAAGCAGCGAAAACCGCTTTATTGGCGAGCTTACGTGCGGTCTGCCCACAACAACAAAACCTTAATGTTTATCAGCATCGCGCCGGAATCCGGCCGGCTACACGCGATAAACAGCCGTTTATCGGCACGCATCCCAAATATCCGCAACTGCATATTTTCAATGGCTTTGGCGCCAAGGGCAGCTTGGCGATTCCCTGGTACGCTGCCCGGTTTGCCGATTACTTGCAACAGTACGCCGGTTTGCCACCCGTTTGTGATATACGCCGCTATGACAAAACCTATATCCCTGCTTGAAACTGCCCATCATATTGTTGGTTCTTACCTAGATCCGGGTGACGTGGCGGTCGACGCGACAGTGGGTAACGGTCACGATACCGTGTTTCTGGCGCAGAGCGTTGGGGCGAGTGGTCATGTATTCGGATTTGATATTCAGCGGCAAGCGCTGATCAACAGTTTTCAGCGTTTACTTCAGCTCGATTTGCAGCGCCGGGTGATACTGCGTCTCGCCAGCCATGCCGATATGCTGTTGCATGTTCCTGAGCAGTGGCGTGGCCGGGTGAGAGCAGTGATGTTCAATCTGGGTTATTTACCCGGCGCCGACAAAACCGTGATTACCCAAATCGATTCGACGCTGGCCGCCTTAAATGCCGCGTCTGGCTTGTTGGCGCCGCGCGCCGTTATCACGGTATTGGCGTATCCGGGTCATGCCGGCGGTGATCTGGAAACCCAGCAGTTGGCGGCATGGTCCGGGCAGTTGGATGGCACCCATTTTACTTCTGAGGTCATTCTCAGCAGTCACGACAAACCTAGTGCGCCCCGGCTTTTTGTTATTCGCAAACAAGCCGATCTGCTATGATTGCGCTCCTTTTTTTACTAGCAATAGATGTGCATCATGTCAGAATTCAATAACGTCACCATCGTCAAACAGGCCAATGTCTATTTCGATGGAAAAGTGAATAGCCGCACCATTAAGTTTGCCGATGGCTCTTCAAAAACCTTGGGTTTTATGCAGCCAGGCGAATATACCTTTAACACGGCCGAACCTGAATTGATGGAAATACTGGCGGGCGAACTGCAAGTGTTATTGCCCGGTAACGATGCCTGGCAAACCGTGAAAGGCGGCGAGTCTTTCAATGTGCCGGGCAATGCCGCTTTCACCATGAAGGTTAGTGTTGCCAGCGATTACTGCTGTTCTTTTTTGAAGTAAGCGCCGGATGGAAAGGGTAGCGATTTTTGTCGATGTGCAGAATATTTACTACACCACCCGGCAACGCTACCAGAAACATTTCAATTACAGCGCGTTTTGGCAGCAGGCAACCGCGGGTAAACAGGTTGTTGCTGCCATTGCATATGCGACGGACCGCGGAGACAGCAAGCAACAAGGTTTTCAGCAAATCCTGAAAAATATCGGTTTTACCGTCAAACTAAAACCCTATATTCAGCGCCGCGACGGTACCAGTAAGGGCGATTGGGATGTGGGGATTACCCTGGATGTAATGGATTACGCTGCGCAGGCTGATCGGATTATTCTCTTGTCCGGGGATGGCGATTTCGAATTGTTATTGCAAAAGGTGCGCAGCGATTTCGGTACTGCCAGCGATGTTTATGGCATTCATAGTTTAACCGCGCCGGCCTTGATTCAAGCGGCCGACAATTTCATTGCCATTGCCGGCGCATTATTGCTGTAAGACGTTTGGGCGTTTTGCTTATTGTTTGTCGGCGTCTTCTTCTACCAATTCTTTGCCTTTCTCTGCGGAACTGGCGGCTTCTTTGGGTTCGGTAGCGTTTTGATTGTTTCTGCGGGCAAAGGTGTCGGGTTCGTCGCTACCGAATAAACCGCTAATTTTTTCCCACATCGAGCGTTCCAGGTCGCGTTTTGGTACGTCAACGCTGGTTTCCGTGGATTCCTTGGCAACCGGCATCGAGCTGGGTCTGAAGTCGCCTTGCACGCCCATCAAATTGTCACCATTGAAAAATAAAGACACCCGTTTTTGCACCCGGTCTTCGCCGCCCGGTTGCTCAGAGTATAAATAGTCCCAGCGCTTTTCATGAAAGGCATCGGACAGCATAGGCGAACCCATGATATACAAGACCTGGCGCTTGGTCATATTGGGCCGCAATTGGTTAATCATGCTTTGATCGATGATATTGCCTTGCTCAATATCCAGGGTGTACACGCCGGGCAAGTTAGTGAGAATGGTGCTGCAAGCGTTAATCGATAAACTGGTGACGGCCGCTAGCAAAAAAGTCGATTTTTTCATGAGAAGAGAATGGAGTCTGACGACAAACGATGGGCCATTATCCCATAATTCTGTCAGCGGCTTGGCGCAAAAAACGATACAATGTTGCGGATTATCGGTTTAAAGGAGGGGGCTTGTGGAAACTCAGGATTTGCGTAATGCGGGCTTAAAGGTGACCTTGCCCAGAATCAAAATTCTGGAGATTCTGGAAAAACAACAGGACGATAGGCATTTGTCGGCCGAGAAGGTCTACAAAATTCTGTTGGCGGAAGGTGAGGAAATTGGCCTGGCGACGGTTTATCGGGTGTTGACCCAGTTCGAAGCCGCCGGCTTGGTTAACCGTCATCATTTCGAGGGCGGCAACTCGATATTCGAACTAAATAGCGGCGGCCACCACGATCACGTCGTCTGCATGAAGTGTGGAAAAGTCGACGAATTTACCGATGAAGTCATCGAAAAACGCCAATCGGAAATTGCCCTAAGATTGGGTTACACCCTTACCGATCACAGCCTCTACCTTTACGGTTATTGCGCTGCTTGTAAACCCCCAAAAGCCTAAGCATGTTTAAACCTCTCATCCTGTATATCGGGTTACGCTATACCCGTGCTAAAAAACGCACTCAATTTATTTCATTCATCACTTTAACATCCGTACTCGGTATCGCATTGGGCGTGACCGCCTTGATTACCGTGCTGTCGGTCATGAATGGTTTCGAAGCCGAATTGCGCGAGCGCATCCTGGGCATGACCGCGCACAGCACAATTACCGGCCGCTTCGGGCAGCTGGATGATTGGCAAGCTTTAGAGCAACGCACTCGCAGCATGCCTCATGTCGAAGGTGCTGCGCCGTTTATCCACGGTCAGGTGATGGTGAATGCTGATCGTCAAGTCAGCGGCACTTTGTTGCAGGGCGTGTTGCCCGAATATGAAGCCAAAGTGTCTGAAGTGGCCAATAAAATGATGTTCGGTAGTTTGAACGATTTAGTCCCCGGCGAGTTTGGCATCGTTTTAGGTGCCGAGTTAGCAAGTTATCTGGGCGTGATGATGGGTGACAAGGTCACCGTGATAACGCCGCAAATTAACTCCACGCCGGCCGGGATTCTGCCGCGCATGAAGCGCTTCACCGTCGTAGGTGTGTTTAAAGTCGGCATGTACGAATACGACCGCAATATGGCGCTGATGCATCTCGATGATGCCGGCAAATTGTTCAGATTGGAGTCGGCAGTATCCGGTTTGCGTTTGAAGCTGGATGATTTATTCAACGCGCCACGCATTACCCAAGGCTTGGCAGATACGCTGGGCGAAGAGTTTCGGGTCAGCGACTGGACCAAAGCCCACAGCAACTTTTTCCGCGCCGTGCAAACCGAAAAGCGGGCGATGTTTATCATTTTGCTGCTGATCGTGGCAGTAGCGGCGTTTAACATCGTCTCCACACTAGTGATGGTGGTCACTGACAAGCGCGGTGACATCGCCATTCTGAAAACTCAGGGTTTATCGAACGGGTCGGTGATGGGGATTTTTATTGTTCTGGGCTGTATCATCGGCAGTATAGGTACTTTATTAGGCACGGTTGGCGGCGTGTTGCTGGCCCTAAATGTGGAAACCATTGTGCCGGCCATCGAAAAAGCCTTTGGCGTGCAGTTCATGGCCGCCGATGTGTATTACATCAGCGAAGTGCCGTCAAAACTGATCTGGACCGATGTGTATTGGATAGCCTGCGTGGCGTTTTTATTATCCTTGCTGGCGACGCTGTATCCAGCTTGGCAGGCGGCGCGTATAAATCCTGCCGAGGTGTTGCGTTATGAATAATGCCATCGTGTTGCAGTGCCAGCAGTTAACCAAGCGTTATGAACAGGGCGATTTGAATGTCGAAGTGTTGCGCGGCGTCGATTTGGCGATTCATGCCGGTCAGCGTGTCGCTATCATGGGCGCATCCGGCTCCGGCAAAAGCACCTTGCTGCATTTGCTGGGTGGCCTGGAAAAACCCAGCTCCGGCTCGGTGATGCTGGATGGCGCCGATTTGAATAAGATTAGCGCCGGCAAACTGAGTCAGCTTCGTAATCGTTCACTGGGGTTTATCTACCAGTTTCATCATTTGCTGGGTGAATTTACCATCCTGGAAAACGTCGCCATGCCATTGTTGATCGGCAACCAATCGATCAAGCAAGCCCAACAGCAAGCTGCCGAGCTACTCAAACGTGTCGGCTTGGGGCATCGCATGCTGCACAAGCCCGGCGAATTGTCCGGTGGCGAGCGGCAACGCGCTGCTGTAGCCCGGGCTTTGATTAATCAGCCTAAATGCGTCCTGGCCGACGAGCCTACCGGCAACCTGGACAGCAAAACCGCCGAGCAGATTTATCAGTTGATGCTGGAGCTAAATCAGGAATTACAGGTGAGTTTTTTGGTGGTGACGCATGATCCTGAGTTGGCTGGGCGAATGGATCATGTGCTTTATATGGAGGATGGGTTGATTGTGCCGGAAAGGGTGCATCATAGCTGAAGGCGGCTATCTCTGATTTTCTGGTACTGCCCTTAATTCCTCAGGGCGTTTGCTCCCTCTCCTGATGGAGAGGGTTGGGGAGAGGAGATTCAAATGGTTGTGTCGCTATCGCGACGGCTTGATTTAATGTCGGGTCTCGGCCCGACAGCCGAGATACTTTCGCTACGAAAACCATCCTTGGTTTTCGCCCTTCGGGCCAGCCTGTCGGCTGTTCAAATTCCTTCCAGACGAATTTGTGCGTGGCCAAAAGAAAGTATCCAAAGAAAAGGCCACCCGGATGCCGCTTATTCCCTGCGCTCCTCGCTTTTGACGAGGGTCGGCAGAAGGGGCTTCCCAGCCCCTCCGCCGACGTGCGGCATCCCTGCCGCACCCCTTCGGGCAATTCTCGCCAAAAGCTCCGGTGCTCGGCGCGGCATACGGGATAAAAAATCGTCCCGGAATTAAAAGTCGGTTAGGGAACAATGAAACTGCGATGGAGTGAAACGAAATCGAGGTTTTGGTGGCTTCAATGATTCTGGATTTCGCTGAGTTTCATCTAGGCTATTTGTGCAAACTTAAACCTTTATGCATCTGTTCTTCGGCTGCGGCATAGAGTTTTTGAAAAACTTTGTTCAACGCTTCCAGCCGAGCTTCGTTTTGCCCTGTATTACGGTTCGCGTACATATACGGACGGATTGCTTTGTACTCGCCGCTATCCCGTGCGAATCCGTACAAATACCCATTGTTTATGTCAAGAAGGGAGGCCTCGTATATCGAATATGAGTCTCGGTGGTGCCCAGGAGCTAACCACATTCCAATGATGGATATATTTAACATACTCAATGGATTTAAGTATGAATCTGTATCCGTACTATCGTTGATGAACAAGATGGTGTCGGCTCCCATCCTTGCGCCGGCTAGGCGTGATTCGTTGGAGAAGCAACTGCCTTCGCTTCGATAGCCACAATTTGATATTAAGGATTGAGGGACAATGTCAAAGCTTTTAATAAAACCCAAGGCCTTAAACTTTTCGCCCCAAATGTTTATAGCCTCTTGCTCTTCTTTTGAAATTTCCGTTCGACGGTGGTTGGCTGGTACTACCGCGACTTTCAATGGGATCGTTGCCTGCGGGCGCAAATTTCTAATTTCTTCCACAGTTGTAGCGGTGGAAAACTGAGTTCTTGGAGTGTCTCCAATCGATTGTTCCAGATGGGGCCGCATATCAGTTGCGGAACAAGCTGCTAGAAGTGTCGTGAGCGTAAAAATCCAGGCTTTTTTCATAAATCCTCCATAAATAAATTGGCTGCTTAAGGCTAAGTTGTGATTCTGGATCGTTCGGTGCATTACGCTATTGTTAACGTACCCTACAAAATTTTGAAGAGCACAAGCGGTGGGATTTGCGCTTGGGTTTCTCCCGTATGTCGCGCCGAGCACCGGAGCTTTTGAACGGATCAGCCCGTTAGGGGCGATGCAGGGATGCATCGCGTTGCCGAAGGGGCAGGAAGCCCCTTTCGGCAACCCCGTTCAAAAGCGAGGAGCGCAGGATCAAAGCGGCATCCGGGCCGCCTTTTCTTTGGATACTTTCTTTTGGCGGAGCAAAAGAAAGTATCTCGGCCGTCGGGCCGAGACCCGACACCAAAATAAACCGTCGCGGTAGCGACACAATATCAACTGAATAAAATCAAATCCTATTTGGCTGAATAAACCGGAAACCTAGCACACAACAAATGCACCTTCTCCCTAACCGCATCAATCACACTCTCATCCCCCAGGTTATCCATCACATCGCACATCCATTCCGCCACTTGACGGACTTCGTATTCCTTGAAGCCGCGCGAGGTGGGAGCAGGGGTGCCGACGCGGATGCCGCTGGTGACAAACGGTGACTGCGGGTCGTTGGGTACCGCGTTTTTGTTGACGGTGATGTGGGCCCGGCCTAATGCGGCGTCGGCGGCTTTGCCGGTGATGCCTTTGGGGATTAAAGACACCAGCATCAAGTGGTTGTCGGTGCCGCCGGAAACCACATCAAAACCGCGTTGGATAAAAACCGCCGCCATGGCTTGGGCGTTTTTCACCACTTGTTGCTGATACGTTTTAAATTCCGGGGTCAGCGCTTCTTTAAAGGCTACGGCTTTGGCGGCGATCACGTGCATCAACGGACCACCTTGGATGCCGGGGAAGATGTTGGAGTTGATCTTTTTTTCCAGGTCCGGATTGTGTTTGCACAAGATCAAGCCTCCGCGCGGGCCACGCAGGGATTTGTGGGTGGTGCTGGTGACCACGTCCGCAATCGGCACCGGATTGGGATATAAACCCGCTGCGACTAGGCCGGCGACATGGGCCATGTCTACGACGAAGTAAGCGCCAACTTTATCGGCAATGTTTCGAAAACGTTGCCAGTCCCAAATGCGGGAATAAGCCGAGAAACCGGCGATGATCAGTTTAGGTTTATGTTCCAGGGCCAGGACTTCGACCTGTTCGTAATCGATTTCGCCGGTGTCTTTGTTCAAGCCGTACTGGATGGCGTTGTAGATTTTGCCGGAAAAGTTGGGTTTGGCACCGTGGGTTAAATGGCCGCCGTCGGCCAGGCTCAAGCCCAGGATGGTGTCGCCCGGTTGAATCAATGACATGAAAACTGCCATATTGGCCTGCGAACCGGAGTGAGCTTGCACGTTGGCGTAATCGGCGCCGAACAATTCTTTGGCGCGGTCGATCGCCAATTGCTCAACGACATCGACGTATTCGCAGCCGCCGTAGTAGCGTTTTTCCGGATAGCCTTCGGCGTATTTGTTGGTCAGCACCGTGCCCTGGGCTTCCAAAACTCGGGGGCTGGCATAGTTTTCCGAGGCGATCAGTTCGATATGGTCTTCCTGGCGTTGGCGTTCTTGTTCCATCGCTTGAAATAGTTCGTCGTCAAAGCCTTTGATGGTCATCGATTCGCTAAACATGGGGTCTCCTAAAGTAAGTTCGGGTTATTCGTGGGGATGCAGCAGCAGGACTTGCAGGTCGGCGACATTGGTGCCGGTTGCGCCGCTCAGCAGTAAATCGTTCGCCGCTTGCAAGGCAGGGTATGAGTCATTATCGTCGAGCAAGGCCGCCGGGTCGAGTCCGGCGGCGCGGATGCGTGGCAAAGTGCCGTCATCGACGATGCCGCCGGCGGCATCGGTAGGGCCGTCGCGGCCATCAGTACCGCCGCTGAGAAAGGTCCAAGCGCCGTTCAGCCCGTATTTTTCGGCGGCCAGGGCGAAGGCAAGAGCCATTTCCTGATTGCGGCCGCCCTTGCCATTGCCCTTTAAGGTAACAGTGGTTTCGCCGCCGGCGATGACGGCTGTCGGTTGCGTCATGCCGGCTGTTGCGGATAGCGCATGCAGTGCTATTTGCTCGGCAACCAAGCGCGCTTCGCCGCCCAACTGTTTGCTGTAAAGCTGGGTGTCATAGCCCAATTTGCATGCTTGATCGATTGCAGCGTCAACGCTAATGGCATTGCTGCCAAGCAAATGGTGGCTCGTCTGCCGGAAGAGCGGGTCACTGTCTTTAGGCGTTTCGATTTGCAAGCCTTGAGCGCCTTGTTGCAAATAGTTTTGCACGCTGGATGGTATTTTCTGCCATATGCCGAACGATTCCAATATTGCGACGGCGTCTATGAAAGTGGTGTCGTCGGGCACGGTGGGGCCACTGGCGATGGCGCTCAAATCGTTATCCAGCACGTCGGATAAAATCAGTGCGTGCAAGTCGGCGGGTGCGGCAAATCGGGCAAGACCGCCGCCTTTGAGTCGAGACAGATGTTTGCGGACGCAATTGATCTGGTTGATGGTTGCGCCGGAGGCCAGTAATAGACGGGTGGTGGCGATTTTATCCGCCAAATTGATGCCGACGGCCGGGTAGGGCAGCAATGCCGAGCCGCCGCCGGAAATCAACACCAACACCAACTCGCCGGGATTCGTGTTGCTCAGGCGGGTAGCGATGGCTTTTGCCGCATGCAAGCCAGCGGCGTCCGGCAGCGGATGGCCGGCGCCGAATACCTGACAGTTTTCGACGACATCAATGTTGTCGTAATTGGTCACGACAATGCCTTTAGCGGCAAGCCAAGACTCGGGAATTATTGTTTGTGCCGCATCGGCCATTGCGCAAGCAGCTTTACCGAAAGATATTAAATGAATGCGCCGCCAGTCGCCGCTGCGGTAGCCGGTTTGTTCCGAACCGATATGCAGCAGTTCGCTATCGGCTCTGAGAAAACGTTTTACGGCAAGATACGGATCAGCCGCCGCAACGCCGGCGCGAAAAATGGCGGCTGCCTGTTCACGATAACTTGGCTGAACTGCGGACATATCGATCCGGCAGAACCTTAAGCCATGGCTTTAGCGAGTGCAAAGATGATTTCCGCGTCGAACACCTGCTTATTGCTTTCAAATAGCTTGGTGATACAGGCGCGGTGTAGGGCTAGTTTTAGCGCGCCGAAGCCGATGGCGCCCCAGACGATTTTGCCGTGTCGTTGTTCGCCTCTATCCAGTACATCCGTGCCGCCAATGCCGACAGGCGGCGTGGCGTTGGCGTCCGCCAACAATTGCAGATTTGGATTGTTTTGCCAATGTTCCGGCTTTAATAATTGGACACCGGCAGCACCGGTCGCTAATACGACGTTGGCGTCTTGGATGGCGGCGGCGCGACTGTCGTAATCGGCGGCTTCTATGGGTGTCAGATCTACGCCGAAACGCTCCTTCATCGCGAAGCAGGCTTTTTCCGCGTTAAATATGTGTCGGGACGTGATGCTGACATGCGCGCCTTCCAGCGCCATCATTGCCGCCGCACGTTGACCGACCGGACCTGTACCAGCTAATACCACCGCTTTTTTGCCGGCCAGGCTTGCGCTGCTGCCCAGTTTGGCGACGGCGGCGGCGGCTGTAGTGTTGCTGCCGTTACTGTCCAGCATCACCGACACTTGAAACCCGGGGAAAAAATGTTTTTGCACCGCTATCAGTAAACGCTGGCCGGCCTCGATATTGCTGCCGCCGATAAAAATCGCCGTGTTTTTTTTGTCTTTGGGGGCGCGAGTGAAGATCGTACCGTCGACCAGGCCGCCGACGTTATCGGGGGTAATGTTGCCGTAACCAATGACATGGTCCGCGCCGCCGTCGTAAGCGACTACGGTATCGAAAGCCGAGGGATGGGTGTCGGTGTCGAACTGGAATAACAATTTTTTCATTAAGCTACCTGATATGAATAATGGTGGCCCGGTGGGAGAAGGTTAGCCGCCGGCATTATACAGAATAATATTTACCTCGCCGCAGAATCCAAGCGGGTTTTGGCAAGCAGGAATTAGTGATTGTTTGCTCAAAAACTTTATGTCATATTGGAAAAGCCTGCCGTTGGGTCGGGTGTGGAAGAATCCAATCAATAAAGAGGAACGCAGATGAAAACGCCCGTGGATATTGCTGTAACAGGTGCAGCTGGTCAGATTAGTTACTCCTTGCTATTTCATTTGGCGTCTGGCGAATTGCTGGGGCCGGATCAGCCTATCGTGCTGCGTCTATTGGAAATTCCACCGGCTATGAAGCAGTTACAAGGCGTGGTGATGGAGTTGAACGATTGCGCGTTTCCGTTGATCAACAAAATCATCATTACCGACGATCCGAAAGTGGCATTCGATAACGTCGATTATGCCTTTTTGGTAGGGGCAAAGCCGCGCGGACCGGGGATGCTGCGTAGCGATTTGTTATTGGATAACGCGCAGATTTTTATCACCCAAGGCCGGGCGCTGAATGAAGTAGCCAACCGGAATGTCAAGGTTTTAGTGACCGGCAACCCGGCCAATACCAATGCTCTAATCGCTATTCATAACGCACCGGATTTGGCGCCGGAGTGTTTTACGGCCATGACCATGCTCGATCATAAACGCGCGATCAGTCAGGTGGCCGAGAAATGCGGGGTGCTGAGCAGAGACGTGAAAAACGTCGCGGTTTGGGGTAACCATTCCTGCACGCAATATCCTGATTTACATCATGCCAAGGTCAAGGGCATGGATGTATTCTCTTTGGTCGAGCAATCCTGGTTTGTTGATGAATTTATCCCCACTGTGCAGTACCGAGGTACGGAAATTATCAAAGTACGCGGTCAGTCCAGCGCGGCGTCTGCGGCGCATGCGGCGATTGAGCATATGCGGGTTTGGGCCTTCGGTACCGATCCGGGGGACTGGGTGAGTATGGCGGTCGCATCCGACGGTAGCTATGGTGTTGCGGAAGGATTGGTTTATTCCTTCCCGGTGACGGTGGTGGATGGGCAGATCGGCATCGTTAAGGGCTTGGATCTTAACGAGTTCAGCTTGGCAAGATTGCGTCAAAACGAAGTAGAGTTAAAAGAAGAGCGACAAGCCATCAAACATCTACTCTAAATTGTCCGAATGCGGGAGCTCTGCGGCTATTCCGCGCGGCTGGGCTTATCGAGCATCACAATCGCGGTATAGCGCAATAACTACCGCTCCATTATTTGTTGCTGATGTTTTCTTGTGTTTACGTCGGCGGGTCTCTCGGCTAGCCGATTCGTAAGGCGCCGCCATCCGTGGCAGCTTGTTAACGACTGGTAAAAAGCGCTCCATCCCTCATCCAGCGAGAGAGTTTTTTAGCGCGTCCTTAAAATCTTGAATGGGTCGGGGGCTTTAATTGATACCCCGGAAATTGTTTGGGTGGGGCAGGCAACAAAACAGTGCTTTATTATTTTTTTAGATAAAGCAATAGGTGTGCCAATTATGAATTCCCGTTTGACGGGGCACGTACGGGGTGATGGGTGATTCCAAAGTACCGGTTTTGAGGCTTATGCCGCAATGGCAAGGGATATGCCGTATTTTTGGGCATATTGAATTGGCACCGTATCGGTAAGGGATAAAACTCAGCGCGTTGCTGGGTCTGCAACGGCTAACGAGCCTCCGGAATTGCCGTGTACGTCTATCCATAAGTACGGCAATGCCAACTGTTCCAGCCAACTTGGGCCTTGTTCTTCCTTGAGCATGGCGATGGTTGACGCGCTGCCGGCCACTACGCAGAATTCGCCGACGACACTGACAGATGCCAAATGCCGAACCGGCCAGCCTGTTTTCGGATTGAGGATGTGTCCGTAGCGCTGGCCGTTGACGATAATGCAGCGCTCATAGTCCCCACTGCTGGCGACTGCGCCGTTATGTAGTGCCAAAGTACTTGCTAATGCCTGCCTTTGGCGGGGGTGATGGATACCCACTCGCCAGGCAGTGCCGTCCGGACGTGGGCCTATCAGTTTGATGTCGCCGCCCAGATTGATAAAGCCGTGGCGAGCGCCGGCATTCCGTGCAATTACCGCAGCCCGGTCTACGGCATATTCTTTGACGATGCCGCCAAAATCCAGCTCCATGCCGGCCAATGGGAACTCTAATAGCGGTGCCTGCCAGCGTAGTTTGTCCCATCCAACTTTTTTCAATAGTGTTTTAATTAGTTGTTCATCCGGCAACTGGCCGGACTCGAAACGCCAAGCCTGCCGTAAAATTCCGGACGTGATGTCGAACAGGCCGTCGCTTTGTTGATGACAGGTTGCAGCATAATTCAGTAAGCCAGCCGTTTCCTCATCCACGGTAATGCGGCCGCCCATGGCTGCGACTTGATTGATGCTTGAAAGCAGGCTGTCGGGTTTATACCGGGAATACAAGCCCTCCAAGCGTTGCACGTCGGCTGTTACTATATCGGCAATACGCTTGGCCTGTTTATGCTCCGTGGCAATCAATTGGATTTCGCATTGAGTACCCATAGCCTGGAATGGGAAGCGAAATAAGGATGTTGGGCTCACGATTAATCTTTGTCGGTTTTAAAGTGATAAGCGTGGCTGATGGAATATTAACTCCGTATTTTTTTTATTAGAACCAGGTAAAGCGCTAGAGGCAGTAAACTGGGTAGAATATATTTTAAGTCCTTCATACCAAAATACCCCAAACCCAAGGTTTTTCTAAATAAATGATGCGCGCTAGGTAAATCGTTTTTCCAATAAAACTCATAAGCTCTTTGCAATAACTGGCCTTTTGTCAAAAGATCGGTTTTAGCTTTACCCAGCGTTTGCGATATTACGGGAAAGTCTCGCAGCAAGCCTTTTTGCACGCCCCAATGATTTATTATGGCCCTAAGTCGGTTGCTGGAAATTTGTTCGCCTTGTTGATGGTGATAATAAGCCAATACTTCAGGAACGCGGACAATATTGGCAAACATTGCAATTCTGATCCACATATCGAAATCTTCAGCGGTTAGCCAGTGTTCGTTAAAACCTCCAACTTGATCGATGGCAAATTTGCGCGTCAATGCGGCGTGAATTGGCCAAGGGCAACTGCGCAACAAAACGGCAAACTTATCATTTTCTTCGTAATCAGGCGGAATATAAGGTTGGGATTTTTCTGCGCTCAGACCAATATTTTGCCAGCCGCAGTATGCGAGTACGCTATCCGGTTTTTCTTCAAGCTTATGATGAAGCTTTGCCAGAAACTCAGGGTGCCAACTGTCGTCGGAGTCCAGAAAGGCGATAAATTCTCCTGATGCGGCTTCCAATCCGCGATTGCGCGCAGGGCCGGGGCCTTTATTCTGTTGGGAAATAACTAATATATTTTGATACAGCGTTGTTATTGTCTGCAAAACCTCTAGCGAGTTATCCGATGAACCGTCGTCAACGACTATCAATTCGAAATTCTTGAAAGTTTGTTGATACAGATTGGCGATGGTTTTTTCAATGATATGTGCCGAGTTATAGCAAGGCATAATCACGGAAATGAGTGGTTTAGCTTGAGATATATCAGTAGTTTGTCGCATACTGGATTCGCCTGAATCAGGCCGTTGATTGTGCGAAATTTATTTTAAATCAAATTGTGGCAATTCGAGCTTTTACTGGAATATTGCCTTTAGCTGTTGGCGCCATTCCCAGAGAATGCCTTTTATACGTTGATTTAAGGTTTGCTGTTCAAAGCCTAGCAAACGCAGATGGGCATTATTGATTTGTCCCAATAATCCCGATAGCAGATCAAGTTCTTGATCAGAAATCGCCGGCGGGCCGTAGGCCAGCGCAGCGTTGGCGATGTTCAAAAATTGCTTAGCGTATTTTTGGCTGGAAAAATTTTCAGCGACGGAGATACGGGCGTTGGCGGTGAGTTTTTGAGCCAATTCTGGGTCGTCCAGCAGGCGCAAAATGGCCGTAGCGGTGGAATTTTCATCGCCCGGATCTACCAAAATGCCGTCGTGTTCGTTAACGATGCACTCCCGTAGACCCGAACACGCCATCGCGACCGCTGGCGTACCCAAAGCCATTGCCTCCAGAGCGGCAATGCCTTGGCCTTCAAAAATTGCCGTGGAGAGAAATATAGTGCTTTGTGCCAGCAAGGCGGCAATGTCATCTCGCGGTCCGAGTATATGTAACTTGTTGTTTAATTGGCCACGCTCTAATTCGTCTTCCAACAGGCGGACAGCTTCCGGTTCCTGTTTTGGGCCGGCGATAAGGAAATAACAATCCGATTTAAACGTAACGACCTTGGCGGCTACTCTGGCAAAGGCAGCAAAGTCCTTTTGAGCAGAGATGCGGCCCACGCCGATTACCAATTTTGCGTCTGCGGAAAGGCCCAATTCCGCGCGAATATCGGTTGAAGACGACTTGGCAGAACTACGCAATTCTTCTATATCGATGCCGTTGTAGAGCGTATTTATTCTGTCTGGGGGCAAATGTTCCGATAGCGATTTAGCAACGTCGTCTGATACGCCGATGATGCGGCTGCTCAATTGTTTTAAAAGGTGAATATAGCCGCCGGTGCCAATGCTGGATTCATAACGGGACAAATCTTCCGCAAACGGTGCATGAATATGCCAAATGGCCGGTACTCTTTGACGCGCGGCGGCAATACCGGCATGCAGTAAATGACCGGTGTTAATATGAATAATGTCCGGGTTTTCCTGCTGTATCAACGTAATTAAATTGTCTAATTGTGCAAAAGAATCTCCGTAAAACTTAAATTGCGCCCGCTCTATTCGGCTTACGCAGCAGGAATATGGGACCAGCCAGTAACGAATCGCCTGAGACTGCAAATATTCCGTGACATTGCCTGCTTTGGGCACCACCGCGATAGGTTCAACGCCTAGTTTTTTTAATGCGACCATCAAGGTGCAGGTGGTTTTGTCAACACCGTTTTTTAAATCACTATTATGGCAAATATGTAGAGTTTTCATTTTTTATACGGAGAAAACAAACGAACAGCTATGGTCTGATAAACACAATAAAATAAAGCCAAAGTTGCATTTAGATAATCCTTCTTCCGCCAGAAGGCGAGTAAATAAGTTTTCTTGTTGTGTGCGAGTAAGTATCTAAATAATGGTATTCTGATCGCTAAATTGACACGATTGAGGTAGAAGCTTTCCAGTACCGATATATTACCTTGGTATACATATAAATTTTTGTTGAGCCAAGCTGTTGAAAGGGTTTGAGCATAATGTGAAATTTCAGATTTTGACAAGTTGTCATGGAATACAAAATCAGGAAAGTTTGTCATGCCATAATCCAGATACCAATCGCCAACAGTTTGTTGAAATAAAGGTAATGGGTTGGCGTTTAAAATTATTCCTGGCATAAAATAGCTAACAGCTCCATCGATAATGTTAAATTCGTTTCTAATTGCCAAGTATCTACCCAGGTATCGCCCTGTTGCCACACCCAGCTCCGCTAAATTGCCTTTTAAGTTGTTCAATAAAGAGCGATGATGAATAAAGTGACTAGACTGCACGCGATTTTTTCCAAGTAGAGTGCTACGTGTCCAAACTGGATGGAATTGATTATCTAGAGCTGGTTGACCTTTTTCATCGCATGCTTCGCTAAAGTATCGAGTATCCGGCATAAATGAAATAGATGTTTTGTGCTGGATGTGACTTGCCAGGATTTTCAACATTACATCGATATTGAATCTAAAATTGTCTTCCAAATATGCAAAATAAGCACCTTTAGCCCTATGCAATGCCGTGTGCCACGCAAGGCCGTTTTCATCGAAAATACAATCATGAGTGGCAAGTGACGGGATAAAAGGTTTCAGGCTAAGTTCTGGTTTGACTGAAACTACAATAATTTCTATCGAAAACTTAGCCTGAGCCTTCAAGGCGAAGGCTTGTTGCAGACGTTGATTGAAATCTTCACCAGCTTGGTTATAGGTAACGAATAAACTTACTGCTATCTGATTGCTGGGGATAATCGCCAGCGTATCGGGATTCAGGGCTGGGTCTAGGTTTTCGATGCCGCGGTAGGCATTGAGTAATGCCGCCAACCAAGGCTTGTCGTTGACGAGTAGTTGTTCGCGCAAGGTTTCGCAATAGAGCTCCGGCTTTTCCAGCCACAAGACCAGCGCCTTGTTAAGACGGTCTCCCGAGGTAGCGTCTGGCAGATTCCGCCAGGTGCGATACAACAATGACGGTCCCTGCTCGGGTAATAGTTGTTTGATTCTTTCGTCTTGCCATGTGCCGGTTGGAAAAGTACAAATAACCGTTTTTGCGGTGTCCGCAGCTTGCAGAGGATCGTTCAATAGCAGTTGGTTAAATCCCGCATCGCGAACCTCCGCTACCGAAGCACACTGTGCTCGCGCTTTGTGGTGTGTAGTACTGGCTGGATTTAAGCGCCAGATGAACAGAATTTCCGGCAGATTCGCGAACCGGCATCCCGCCAATTGCATGCGCATAAATACGTCGTAGTCGGGTACCAGACAACTGCGGTCTACGGAGTATCCGCCCACTTTTTCCAATGCGTGTCGTCTAATCATCGTGGTCGGGTGATGCAGCGAAAAAAAAGCGTACATCAACACCGAAATTCTCTCTGAATCAAGCGGGTGCGTATCGATACCAATATCTCGCCCGTCGGCGTGCAACATTCGCCATTGGCTACCGACCGCGTCAATGTCTGGATGCTGATCGAGGAACTGTTTCTGTAGCTTTAATCGATCGGGGAGGGAAATATCGTCGGAGTCCATAATGGCGATATATTCACCTTGGCTTTCGGTAATGCCTCTTTGGGTTGCTGCACCTATGCCGGCATTGACTTGAGTGATGAGTTTGATGCGCGAATCTTGTTGGGCGAGATTTTTCAAAATCTCCGGGCTGCCATCGGTGCTCCCGTCATCGACGATCACCAATTCAAAGTCCGTAAAAGATTGCGACAGAATACTCTGAATGGCTTCCGTTAAATACCGTTGAGTATTGTAAACGGCCATGATGACGCTGATGGATGGCGGCACCATTTCGTTTGGCCTAATATGCATGATTGGTTTTTATGACCTTACATGCCCGCCAAGTATTTTATAAATATACTTGGTGATGCGGTATACATTACTGTTTTGCAGTCGCTCAAAAAAACCTTCCAATTCAATAAGTCTGGAATTGTGGGCTTCGAGCTTTAAGTTTAGCGCAGCATTTTGCGCGATAAGATGAAAGCAGAGCTCCAAGGCCGGGTCGGATTTTTGCCGATCATTATTTTTTTTCAGTAATTCAGAATATAAAGCTATAAAATTATCGATAAAGCATTCCCAGGAAAAGTTTTTTTCAACTATTTTTCTTCCGGAAATCTTTAAATTATTAGAGAGCTCAGGATCTTCAATAATTCTCAAAGTCTTTTGCGCTATAGCTTCATAATCCCCTATATCGACCAAAAAACCGTTTTCACCATCCACAATTACGTCCTCAGAACCTCCACAACGTGTTGACACGGTAGGACAGCGTGCTGCAAGGGCCTCAAGGCAGACGCCGGCAAGTCCCTCGAATATCGATGTGATGAGTATGACGCTGAGTTGCGGCAACAGGGCAGGAACGTCCTCTCTTTCGCCTAGGAAATGGAAATGGCTTGGATTACGAGAACGGCAAATTTCGTCTTCGACTAGCTTTTTTAGAGTTTTATCATCTGGGGGGCCAATGATTACAAAATGCGCCTCCGGATTTTTTTCGGAAATAAGTTTGGCCGCTCGCACAAATGTTAAAGGATCTTTCTGATCGCATATCCTGCCAACGAAGCCGACTATCGGGTAATTACTATTAATTTTTAATAAATCGCGTAAGTTTGGTTCGCCGCTTTGGGATAAGGTTTTATGATCAAACTCGTCTATCTTGAGCGCGTTCAAAATGACACGCGAGGAAATCCTGGGGTCTCCTTCAAAAAATTTCAAAGTACGCCTACTCACCCCTACCAAAGTATCGCAAAGAGCGGCGTAAAGCGCTCTAATCGCTTGATCGGATAAGTTGTAGGCCTTTAGCAGCGTAGGAGTGGTATCGATATCGAAATTACTATGTACATGCCAGATATGCGGAATATTGGCCATTTTTGCCGCTAAAGCGCCATCGAATGGGTAGACAGTATTGGTATGAACTATATCGATTGCTTCGTCTTTAATGATCTGTAATACCGCTTGTGCTCGTTCGATAGTACCTGCAAGGTATAGATTGATGCCGGCGTTGTTTGAGCCAGGGAATAAAATGCTCGGGATAATATAGGTTTTTATGCCGATAGCATTTAAACGGGTCACGAGCTCCCCGTCTTCGGGCAATACCACGATGGATTCAATACCCCTGTCCCGGTAGGAGTCCGAGATTTGTAACAACAGTCGCTCGACGCCGCCCATCACGGTGGCACCGTGTTGTACAAATAGAATTCTTTTGGGTTTGTACGGCGTAATCATTTGGGGTTGGTCGAATCACGAAAAGTGTCGGAGTATGATCAAATTAAATTCATTTAGTACTGTTTAGCCGCCAACCAAAATGTCGGTTGTAACTGAATTTTACAAACATTTTTATCCTCGTAATAACGCTTAGTTTTTTTGGTGTAATTAGCGGGATAGAGTCTATTATCTCTGTAATTCTTTTGTTGGTTGCATCTTCGGAATATTTGTCTTTAATGAAGTTATACCCATTGATTGACAGCTTTTCGTAAAACTGTTCATCTCTGCTAACTTTTAAGACAAGTTCCGCAAATTGATTTGAGGTTTCTGCGACTAAAATATTTTCATTGTTAGTTAGCCCAAACCCCTCAGCACCTATTTGGGTGGTCACTACTGGTATACCGTAACTCAACGCTTCACCTATTTTACCCTTCATTCCTCCGCCAAAACGTAGTGGGGCGATAGATATGTGAGCGTTACGGTAATGTTCTTCCAGATCTTCAATAAATCCACGAATAAAAATATTTTCAGATTGTAGTTCTAGAACCGACTCTGGTGGGTTTGGCCCGACTACCTCCAATTGGAAATTAGGATTGACTTCTAATATTTTTGGAAAAATTTCTTTGCAGAAATAATGAATGGCATCAATATTCGGTTCGTGTTTGAAAGCACCAACAAATAATAATTTGGTATAAGGTGGAGTGCGCAAGAGCCGTTCAGGAATCTTATGGATATTAGGCAAAATACAGGTTTTTATATTGGAAATATCTTTTTTAAGCAGTAAATCATCATCAATCGTTACAGTGATAGTCATATCCGCTCTGGCGTAGGCTGAAAGTTCTTGATTTTTTATAGTTTCAGCGTATTTAAAATCAGCGGAGTCTTTAGTTAAGTTGGCCTTTGAAAAGAATCGGTTATACGTAATGTCAACTGAGTCAACTAAAATACGGGCCTTCGGTTGAAAAAATCTAACAAAATCAATATAGCGATTAACGTAATGAAAATATTCGAAAATAACAATATCGAATTTTTCGATTCTAAGGGTGGTTAATACATCTGTAGTGCCGAGATGAATGCTAAGGTTTTTGAGTATATTTAGATAGCCTTGAACTGCTTCTTCTCCAATTTCTTCAACTTGTTCATTTAAGTTGAAGGGACAGATGGTAATCTGATGCGACTTCGATAAAATTTTTAAAAAAGTATAAAAACGAAGATCGGCGGATGCTCGGTCAGGCATTGGCAACCACATGCTTACTATTAGAATATTCATTTTTAATGTGTTAGTTGCTTCTGGAGTAAATTTAAAAAAAACGGCGATTGAAAATTGTGGTTTTATTTTTTTATGTTTAGTTGTCTAATTTTCTCAGGACAGTCGCCAAATCTGCTAAAATAATAGTCTCGAATTGCAATTAAAGTTGCTATATTTGCTGGTTTCGAAATATTGAGTTTGATTGTTTTGAGCCAAGTGGATAATGACCAAAGCAGACCTTTTATCAAAGGTAATTCAGGGTTGTATAAGGTAATGGGTGGTAAGAAAATATTACGCAATATGTGGTAGTTATCTTTGTGAAGTTTGAGTATGGCTTGATAAGTTAGATGTTTTTTTCCCCAGAGTAATTTATTTCTAGTCATGAAATAAATTACTAGCGGCGATTCGGCTCCACCGAAAGAAGAGGAGACTTTATGCCACAGCTTTGCATCAGGAACCACGAAACACTTATAACCTTTTTTTCGCGCACGGTAGCACCAATCAGTTTCTTCGTAAGTAAGAAAAAACTGCTCATCCAATAATCCTACATCCTTAAATGTGGCAGCAGATGCAAACAGTGCGCAACCAGTAATATAGTCCACTTCGTTTAAGTTGTTGAAGTTAATGTTGTCGGTTGAGCCATAACCTATATGTTCAAATCGATTGAATTGTTTTAGCCAACGACCGCCTGCGAACCATAGTGTGTTTGGCTTGTCGTAGAAGTATATTTTTGCACCAAGAATTGATTTATTATGTTGTTTTTGTTCTGAGGTTATGAGGGAATTAATTAAGTAGGGGTCGACAATAGTGTCATTGTTTAATAAAAATATATAATCAAAATTATTATCTATTGCCCAGCTAATTCCAACATTGTTTCCACCTGCGTAGCCTAGATTTGCGTTTGTCTGTAGAACTGTGGTTTGCGGATATTGTTTCATTATAGCTTCCACTGAGTCATCGTTGGAGCCATTATCTATCACAGCAGTTTGATAATTTTTATATTTTAATAATGTCAATGATTCAAGACATTCCAGCGTGTCTTTTTTTCCATTCCAGTTTAATATTAAAATAGCAACTTTTGGTTGGTTGTATGCCATATTTTTATTTGTTAGCAGCGAAATAAAATCCGGCTCTACCACCGGAACCTTCTCTATTTACACGTTCAGCTTCTTTTCTAAATTCATCCATTTGGGAGTTGGAAAAAATGCTGTTTTTAGGGTTGACTAGGTATGATCGCTCGTCAAAAAGCGGAATACCTACTTGATATTGTT
The DNA here is from genome assembly GCF_033949435.1 of Methylomonas defluvii. NCBI lineage: Bacteria > Pseudomonadati > Pseudomonadota > Gammaproteobacteria > Methylococcales > Methylococcaceae > Methylomonas > Methylomonas defluvii. Next base: position 65,884 of record NZ_JAXARY010000021.1, read on the forward strand.
CACTCGCTGCAAATTCAAATTCATCTGAGTCATAGATTGTATCAATCAAACGTAAACCAGCCTTTTCTCCAAGTAATTTTATGCTTTTGTTTGTATGAAGGTATAAGTGTCTTGGTGCATCTAATTCCACCCAGCTAGCACCATATTTTTCCCAAACATATGAAGACACTAGTGGTATCCGAACTAGACAAATACCGCCAGGTGATAGCAACTTGCTGGCGGCTTCAAGCTGAGATATTTGGTCTGGTATATGCTCCAGCGAGTGATGAAATGTGATGTATTTAAATTTCCCTTCCATTTCTAATAGGCTTTTTTTGTAGTAAGTTATTCCTTGTTCTTCTTTATCCATTTTAATGAATGGATCAATGCCAATTAGATTTTTAAAGCCAAATTTTTTTATTTCAATGAGCCAGTTTGAATGTTCTCCGCAACCTATGTCCAATATTGCGTCGTCGAAATTTTTAAATAGCGCCTTTTTGAGTAATGGTCCTGTTTTGTACCATTCATATGGTAAGTCTATGAATCTCGATAGTATTCTATTAAATTTAACACCTTTTCCGAACATCGCCGTTTTGCAGCGTTGTTTTTGTAGCCAAGTATAAATTTTAGAGGTTTTATCTGAAATAGGTTTTTGGTAGGAATAATAATTATCAGGATAAAATCTAGATAAGTTGCTAGGAATATCAGTGATTTGAAGGCATCCACAGTGAGAGCATTTGAAGTATTCGAATTCTTCGTTGGAACCAAACATCATTTCCTTTAATATAAAGCGTTGATGATTGTCTTTTGAGTCACAAATACGGCATTTAATGGCTGATTTCATGTGCTTTAATAATTAATTTACGGGGATCCATTGGGCATCTAAAGCGAAGAATCCATCCCGCATTGTTGTGGTTTGCGATTTTCCTAATTCTGGCATAACCTGGAATGTCAAAATATTCTCTGAATAAAAAATCGTGCGTGTAACTTTAGATGCTGTAACTCCAAGCCTTAAGGAATAAATGCCGGGTAGTAAAGGAATGTGTTTTAGAGTGCATTTAATTTGATGTTTTCCTGCCGCTAACGCCATTTCTGGAATCTCATTTTCACTATTGTGTGTTGTGAGATATAAAAAGTCTGTAGTATGCACTCCTAATCCAAAAGTTATATGTTCCAGTGGTGAAGTTAAAAAGAACTCTATAACTACATCAATGTTTCCTTTGTGAATAATTGATGATACTTCTTGTTCGTCTTGCGTGGTTAAATGCATTCGAATAAGTTCAAATTCTCCACTGCCTATTTGATTGTTCTTTGATAGTTGGCGAGATTCTTTAATTTGCTTGTTTATTTTTGTGTCACTTTGTGAGTAATATAGGTCGCATACTGTTTCAGGCGTGTCATCGCTTTGAATTTTGCCATGATCGAATAAAATAGCTCTTGTACATAGTCTTTCTATTTGTCTTATATTGTGTGAGACAATTAAAACAGTTTTTTTGTTGTGTTTTATAAGGTTTTCCATTCGATCAAAACACTTTCTTTGAAATGCTAGATCGCCGACTGACAATACTTCATCAACAATAAGAATATCAGCTTCCATACTAGTCGCAATAGAAAAACCTAATTTAACAGTCATTCCGGAGCTGTAACGTTTAACCGGTGTGTCAATAAATTGTTCTAGCTCGGAGAAATCAATGATTTCATCCAATTTCTGTTGAATGATTTTTTTGGGAATACCCAGGATGGCGCCATTAAGATAAATATTTTCTCGGCCGGTTAGTTCCGGATTGACACCGGCACCCACTTCAATCAACGGTGCTACGCTGCCTTTAACAATGACTTCGCCCTTGGTGGGTTTGCTGATATTGGCCAAGTGCTTGAGCAGAGTGCTTTTACCTGCGCCGTTATGCCCGATGATGCCGACTACTTCACCTTCATTGATGTGAAAATTGACATCGTCAAGCGCTTTGAAACGCTCGCGCTCGTGAACCGGTTGGAAGGCGAGGCGTCTCATGGTGTTTAAAGCGGTTTCCTTCAAACTGGTAAGGTGACCGAGTTGGTATTCCTTGGTGAGGTGGTTGACTTCTATGATGGCCATATATGCTAATTAATGATGTAATTTTGAAGTTTTTTGCCGAATCTTATATGACATCGGCGAACCAACTTTCCGCGCGCTTAAAAAACCAATAGCTGAACGGTAGTATTACCAAAATCAAAATTAACCCCGGATAAATTACATTTAAATCGGGCTCTGTTGCTCTAATTAAAACACTTTGAAATCCATCTATAATGCCCACTAATGGATTAAGTGTGTATAAAAAATACAGATCATTGGACCACTCGCCCGCTGCCTGTTCGATAACTAATTTCTTTTGTACCAAGCTCAACGGATAGATGACTGGGGAACCGTACATCAATAAAGATAATGCTATTGGTATTGCTTGAGCTATATCGCGGTAGTATACATTCATCGCTGCGCCAAAGAAGCTGATTGTTAAGGCGACTATCATCGTGTATAGCACGAAAGCCGGTATCCAGACCGCATGCAGAGTGGGCATGACATGATAATAAATCATCATGGCCGCCAATATCGCAAAACTGATAACTAATTCCACTAGTTTGGTAACCATCGCGGTTAATGGAAACACTTCACGCGGGAAATATATTTTTTTGATCAAATTGGCATTCGAAGTTACGCTATTGACGCCCTCAGAAACTGATTCCTGAAAAAATACCCAAGGTATTAGTGCTGCAAACGTAATAAGCGGATAAGGTAAGCCCCCGGTTTCTATGCCCACAAAACCCTTAACCAAGGTAAATACCAGCATTAACATAATAGGCTTTAATACAGCCCATAAAATTCCGAGGTATGCTTGCTTATAGCGGATAACGATGTTTTTCCAGGTGAGTGCGGCTATTAGCTCTCTGTAGGTATATAAGTTTTTGGCGATTCGTAACATGGGTATTTATTTTAACTGAATAATCCAATCGGTAGCGGTTAAGCTTTTAATTAGAGATGGGGATTATTTGAAATTCTTCATGCGTTTAAGCAATATTTTCGAGTTGGGGTTGTGTTCCAAGCCTTTTTCTAAAATGGTTTTAGCTTCTGCTTTCATGTTTTTTCTTTGATACAAACTGCTCAAGGCGGCATAAGGAAAAGAGTTATTTTTATCAAGCGAAATACTCTTTAAGTTGGCGGCAATTGCTTCATCAATTTCACCCATGAATTGGTAGGCTTGACCGACATCGTAAAATATTTTTGGCATTAACTTAAAAGTAGGCGAGGCGTGATCCGGTACATATAGAAGATCTCCCACTGCCGCGCGGTATTTAGACTGTTTTTCTGCCTCGTCATGGGTTCTGAAGGCTAAATTCATGGTGTGTAAGCCTGCGCAATAGTGGTGGATATGAATGAAGTCGTCGCCGAGCTTTCGGTTCCAGCTTTGGTAGTCAGGCGATTTTTGATCGGATGCGCGCGCCTTGCAGTAGGGTGGCAGGAAGGCGTAATCGGCGTCGGTTTTCGGATAGTCGGCTGCCGCATTCCGGATACAGGCAATAAATAGCAATGGAAGTAATCTGACTTTTTTCTGGCGCATGAATTTGCTTGAGTACTGTTTTATAAAAACTTTTGATATATGGACTGTATCGCTTCTGTGTGCTGCCGGACGTCGAAGGTGGCTAATGCTTTGGCCCGGGCGTTACTGGCCAACCGATTCATCAACTCGCTGGAGCGGTAAAACTTAAGGATAGACGCTGCCAAACTTTCCGCGTCACCGCTGTTAAATAACAGTCCGGTTTGATTATCTTCAACCATTTCCGCGCCGCCGCCATGGTTTGGTACGATCAATGGCCGGCCTAACGCCATCGCTTCGATGACGACCGTACCTAATGGTTCGGGGCTAGTGGATGCTGAGACCACAATATCCAGCGCTTTGTAGGCTTCTATCATGTCGCTGACGTGGCCGATAAAGTGGACGGTATCCGACAGCGATTCCTGTCTTACACGTTCTCTAAGCTCTCGTTCGTAAGGGATGCAGTCGTCTGGCGTTCCACCGACAATCAGCATTTTTAAATGGGGTACTTGGTCTTGCAGTATTTTAGCCGCGTCGATAAATAGTTGTTGCCCTTTCCAAGGAATAAGTAAGCCTACTAAACCTACGATAAAGATATTTGCAGGTAAATCGAATCGTTGCCTAAATAAGGAGCCACCTGCTTGGCTGTTCAGCTTATCCAAAGCGATGCCATCATAGACCACGCTAATTTTCTCGTCGTGCATGGCTAATTTTTCACGCATGCTGTTGGCAACCCAATGGGAGACGGACACAAAATGATCGGGTAGGGAATAAGCCCAGCGCGCTGAATGCGGTCCGTCAGGGTTGCCACGGACATGGCAAATACTGGGGATACGCAAAATCTTTGCTACCAAGAGTGCGGCTCTGTTACAAAGCGGCTCGTTATTGGCATGGATCAAGTCGGCTTTGAAACGCCATGCAGTCCAAAGCAAGTCGAGAAAAAACGGTAAAAAATTAAATAAATCGTCGCTTCTGGCTATCAGTTGATTGACGAAAAACCGCAGGGGAGACACCTTCGTTAACCATTGAATCGATTCCGCTTTTGCACGCCACGCCACGATGTCTATATGGCGGTCCGGGATGTGTTTCCATAAGGCTTCATCGGCAATCTCCCGATATTGCGGACCGCTGCGTCCTGTCACAACCAGAGGTAGAAAGCGATCACGATCAAGATTTCTGACTAAATGTCTCAAACAGATAATGGCTCCACCATAACCAATTCCGTTTTCGACATAGATAATTCTTTTTGGGAGGTTGTTGGTCGACATGAAATCAGAGTTTGGCAATATCAGCGTAGAAAGCGTTAAGGAATATTCTCATATACTCAGGATTTTGCGAATTTTTGTTTAATGATACGTAGCGCATTAATTAAGCTGGCTGGCAAGATACTGAAAATCAGATAGAGTAGATTGGTAAGTGTGAAATCCTGGGAGAGGCTTTTTTTAAAGGCCTCTCTGGCTTTGGCATTATTGCCGCCGCTGAAATACCAGTAGCCAAGCGTCCATTGCGCCTCCGCCACCAGACTATTCGGCGAAATGCCTTGAGCAGTTAGTTGGGACGAGGCAAAGTTTCGAATAGACTCCGTGACCTTGGTCAAGTCTATTAACATACCTTCGCTGGCTTGCGTGGCATTGTTGCCGTGCTGGCGGCGCAGCATCAAAATGTCGGGAAGGCACGTTACTGCGTGAAACGTGGCGATTTTTGCCCACAATTCCAAGTCCTCTCCATAGCGAATCTCGGTATTGAACATGCCTGCTTCAAGCAAGGTTTGGCGCTTCACCAAAACGGTACCTGTCGGTATAAAGTTTTTTTTCACTAACGCGGCAAGGGCGTTGGGAACTGGTTTTCCGGCCAGCTGTTGGAAATAGTCCAACATTTTATGTTTGGCTAACACCGATTGGGTTAGCAGTTGGTCGTCGTTGTCGATTTCCGTCATGTCGCCGGCAATCAGGTGGAGTTCCGGATTGGTTTGCAATGCTTGGATTTGCTTGGTGGTTTTGTCCACAGTCCATTGATCATCGGCATCCAGAAATGCAATCCAGTCACCGCTAGCCAATTCTATGCCTTTATTGCGCGCGGCGGATGGGCCTTGATTGGCTTGTTTGTGATAAATGACGGTATGGGCAAACGTCTTAAGGACTTGTTCGGTGTTGTCCGTGGAGCCATCATCCACCACGATGATTTCGTCAACTTTGCTGGTTTGCGCCTGGATGCTTTCGATGGCGGCACGAATGAATGTCGCGCTGTTATACGCTGGAATGACGGCGCTGATTTTCATTTTGGGCTAATCAAAATTTTCGATACGTTAGAATGGTTATAGACTGGTTTTGCAGATCAACCACGCCGGTACAATTAATCCGGTGCAATAACCGATCAGCGCTAATTTTCTGTGCCTATAGTATAGACGGTATAGAAATGCTCCGGTTTTGCGGTGCGTCGCAGCTAAGCTAATTGCTGGCCATTGACGCTGATTGAAATGATTAACGATATTGTCGGTTTTGTTTTGCAAGAATTCGCCGAGTTCCGGGGACGCCAAGAAGCGAACGTTGGGCAAATTCGCCCTGATTTGCCCTAAAAGATGGTCTAATCCACGTATCGCTTGTTGGCATTCGTCTTCCGAGCGCGTGTAATTGTAGCGATGTGTGGAAATACTCACAGGCAGGGCTTGGCGATAAGCCATTTCAGCTTCGGCAAACGCGCTGGCCGGTGTGTTTTTGCCGTCAACAGGTTCGTACATCACGTTGCGAACGAGGTAAAGTTGTGCGAAACGATTGGTATTGCCGACCCGTATCAGCGGAGGATCCTGAAAATAATGTCCGGTTTCATTGCGCCCGGTACAGCGGTAGCCGGCAGTTTGAATGGCGATGATATTTTGCTGTTGCCAACTTTGTTCGATCTCATCGTTCCATAAATAGCACGGGGCGACTGTGCTGAGGCTGGGATAGCCGAACATGCCGGTAAAACATTGCATGGCATTTGCGACCAGTGAATTGGCTTCCGCGGCGTCAATTGCCTGGGTAGGTAAATTGCGTCCGTCTACATAGTGGCCTTGTAGCGGCGAATCCAGTTTTTCCCAGTCCCACCAATCCTTGGTTGCGCGAGCGGTTGCCAGGCGCGGGTCTTGTTGCCGGCATAATTCCGCGAAGGCCTTGCCGTTCAGGTGTTCCATCCCATGCAGTTGCGGCACTAAAGTGTCTTGTTGTATGCCTTGTTGCAGTGCTGCAAAAATGGCCGGGAAGTCTTTGTCCAGCATGCGCCTGTGGTATTGGCCCGTGGATTCGATCTTTGCTAAATCCGGAACGGCTAACACCATATCGGCGGTAAGTATTGCAGAGCGGTTTACAGCGTCTTTGTGTTGAGCCAGCATGGAGAGCAGCTCTGTTAAACGGGCTGCGTGGAAGTCGCCACCCGGACCCCAGTCGTCGCTTTCGATTAAAACCGGCGTATCGGCAAAATAGGGCTCACGCCAGGTAGCGATAAATAAGGGTTTTTTCCACAGCCATAAGCCGGTAAGGCAGGCCAGCCAGAAACCTAAAAAAAACAGAACTACCATGGATTTTGTTTAATAATTAAAAAGCCTGAATATTGGGTCGACCAACGCGCTGAACTTTTATCGTAGCAGAGATTAGTGAACTAGCTGAAAACCACTGCGCAAACTTTAGATGTGGTCGACATAGCAGCAGGCTTATGATAACAGCGGTAAATAGCCATTCGCTAAACATTGGGATGAGTCTAGGCTCTGTAGCACATAGACGACGCGGGCGTTCGTAGTTGAGTAACCATAACAAAACTCTAAATAGCAGAGGAATTAGAATGTTAAAAGCTTTAGGACTGTCTGAACACTGGCGTAAACCACTGCTGGGCGTCGTGTTGGTTACCCTGGTTTCAGTAGCGGCTTTTTTTGAGACCTGGTCAGAAATTGTCGCTATTTGGTCGCGGTCAGACACATTCACGCACGGTTTTTTAGTGGCCCCGGTTAGTCTTTGGTTGATTTGGTCGCGCCGGGAGCTCTATCGAGATTTACGGCCGGTTTTTAGCCCGTTAGGTTTGCTGTTTATTATCGTTAGCGGATTTGGCTGGTTAATTGCGGATTTGGTGCATGTGGCGGTGATTCAGCAATGGGCCGTGGTTGGTGTTTTGGTCGGTGGTTTTTGGGCTGTGCTTGGCAGTCATACCGTCGCGCAAATGTTATTTCCGATAGTGTTTTTATTTTTGATGGTGCCATTCGGGGAAGCATTTATTCCGCCTTTAATGGAATACACCGCCACCTTTGTCGTTACGCTGATACGGCTGACCGGAATGAGTGTTTACCGGGAAGGCTTGTTTTTTACGCTAACCTCGGGTAACTGGTCGGTGGTAGAGGGTTGCAGTGGTTTGCGTTATTTGATTTCTTCGCTAACACTGGGTTCGGTCTATGCCTATCTCAATTACAGCAGCTACAACAAACGGACTATCTTCATTACGCTCTCCTTCTTGGTGCCAATTTTAGCTAACGGTCTGCGCGCCTATTTGATTGTGATGATAGGCCATTTCAGTAACATGAAACTGGCTGCGGGTGTCGATCACATCGTTTACGGCTGGGTGTTTTTTGGGATCGTCATGTTTGCGTTGTTTTATTTTGGCTCTTTTTGGCACGATTCGGATGCTGGGGTAGGGGCCGCATCGACCCTGGATTTGGCGGGTGACTCTAACCTTGCTGATGCTGCAACGATTTACAAACATTATTGGCCAGCCTTAACAGTAACCGCTTTATGCGTTTTTATTTGGCCCTTTGCGTCACAAGGCCTATCCGCACTACAGGCCGCCCACGTCGAGGTACCCGAGCGCTTTAGCAGTCCGTCTTTGCCTGATTGGCAGCCGGTTGCAGTGCCCGATTGGGGTTGGGAGCCCAATTTTAAGGGCGTGGTGGCGGATGCCAAAGTTTATTTAAGCGATGGTCAAACGATAGTCGGTATGTATTTTGCCAATTTTGGCGATGAAACCCAAGGCGGTGAACTGGTCAATTCGCAAAATTATCTGGTGCCGCAAAAACACCCGATATGGCGGATGCTGCATGACGACGTCATTGCCATGCAGTGGGCGGCCGATAAAAGCGGCGATATTGAAGAAGCGGTACTAAACAGTACGCATCGGAGTTTGTTGGTTGAGCGTTGGTATCGGGTTGGCAACAAAAATACCGCCAATGCCTATCTGGCTAAATGGTGGCAATTGCTGAAACGTTTGTCAGGTGATGCATCCGCTGAGTTGCTTGTCGTGATGTATACCGAAACCCCGGATGGAGATTACGATTTGGCCCGGCAAAAATTGAAACAGCTCGCGATAGCTTGTTGTGATTAAACGGCTGCGCCGAGCTTATTGTGACAATTCAATGAAAACGCAGGGGCAAATTTGCGAGTCAAATTACCTGATCCAAGGCTTGACCCCAGCAGTTACCTAAATGTTAGACTAGCTCAACCCATTTTCATTCAGCCCGTAAGGAAAACGACATTATGATCCCGGTAGTATTATCAGGCGGTTCAGGAACTCGGCTATGGCCTTTGTCTCGTGGTCAGTATCCCAAGCAATTTTTGCCATTGGTGTCCGGCAACACCATGCTTCAGGAAACCATTTTAAGGCTTGATGGCGTTGCCGGCTTACAAGCACCCATTGCGGTTTGTAACGAAGACCATCGATTTATGCTCGCAGAGCAAATGCGGGAAATCGGCATCAAACCGGCTGCCATTATTTTGGAGCCTGTCGGCAAAAATACCGCACCGGCCGTAGCGATGGCGGCATTAAGTGCACGCTCCGAAGACGATGTGTTGTTGATTTTGCCAGCTGACCATGTGGTCGGTAATCGTGCCGCTTTCCATCGGGCGGTGGTTCAAGCCGAACTGTTGGCGAAACAGGATCTTTTGGTGACGTTTGGCATCGTCGCAACCGAGCCGGAAACAGGCTATGGCTACATCAAGCGCGGCGATACCCGCCACGGTGAAGCCTATAAAGTTGCCGCATTTGTTGAAAAGCCCGATTTGCAAACCGCGCAGCGCTATCTGGAAAGTGGCGAGTATTTTTGGAACAGCGGCATGTTCGCTTTTAAAGCGGGTTGCTTTTTGCGTGAGCTGGAAAAATTCAATCCGGAAATGCTGGAAGTATGCAGGGAGGCTCTGCGGGCCGCTAAACCGGATATGGACTTCGTTCGATTGGATAAGCAGATTTTTTCGACGTGTCCATCAGATTCCATTGATTACGCGGTGATGGAGAAAACCGATAAGGCGGTAGTGATCCCGTTGGATGCGGAATGGAATGACGTCGGTTCTTGGTCCGCGCTTTGGGACGTAACGGATAAAGATGCAGCCGGCAACGCCATCAAAGGCGATGTGTTAACGGTGGATACTTGCAACTCCTATATTCACTCGGCTAATAAACTGGTAGCGGTGATCGGCGTGGATAATTTGGTAGTGGTCGAAACCGACGATGCGGTCATGATCGCCGCGAAAGATAGGGTGCAAGACGTCAAGGAAGTAGTCGATCAACTGAAAAAATTGAAACGCAGTGAAGCCAGCGTGCATCGTAAAGTTTACAGACCTTGGGGACATTACGATTTGGTCGATGCCGGTGAGCGCCATCAAACCAAGCGTATTGTCGTGAAGCCCGGCGCCAAATTATCAGTACAAAAGCATCATCACCGCGCAGAGCATTGGGTAGTTGTCAAAGGTACTGCCTGGGTAGATAAAAACGGTGAGAAAATTTTAGTCACCGAGAACGAATCGATTTATATCCCTTTGGGGGTTATTCACAGCCTGGAGAATCCGGGGGTGATTCCATTGGAAATGGTGGAAGTCCAGTCCGGCAGCTACCTAGGCGAAGATGATATCGTCCGTTACGAAGACCAATACGGCCGTATTTAACTCGGAATTGCTTGCTTATCGCCGCGTCTGTTTACGTGGCGCCTGGACTTGCATATTGTTTGAATTATCTGTCAGTAACTACTTTAAGCAGATGGTTTGCATCAATCCATCGTTTGATGTGTCATCAAAATTAAGTGCTTTTGTCTAAATTTACTGAAGTTCGCCGTTCAACGAAGAGCGGCGAAGGATTTTTTGTCAGCGTTTTGGTTTAAAGTTAGCCGTTTTATACCCGCCGAATAAAAAATTTGGTGCTTGCTTTATTCCGGAGTTGCTCTTGTCGCTACAAACAATCAACGATTTGTTGAAAAAACATAAGCTTGTCGAAGGCATGCTGAACAATCAGCCTATGCCGCGTCGCAAGCTGATCACTGCTTTGGTACAAAAGCAGCACATGGTGGAACTGCGTAGTCTGTTGGCGCGGCTGTCTGCTATCGAAATTGGGCAAATTCTGCATGCTCTGGATCTGGAAGATGCGAACTTGGTTTGGCAGCAGGTCGAGGAAGCCAGACAGGACGATGTGCTTTGGGAATTGTCCGATACCTTGCGCGAGGAATTGGTCGGCGACCGAGAACCGCATTGTGGCGTGGGACAAATGAGCGCATTCGAGTTGGTCGAAGGTCGCCTCGCCAAAGTGGCGATTACCTGCCGCCACGATTTGTACGCCATCAAGCCGATCTGGATCGATTTGTTGGCGCCAAGCAAGGCGCAGCGGCTGCTTATCGGGCAACATTATGGCCTGGAGTTGCCGGACCCCCTGGATTTGACCGATTTGGAAGCCAGCGCCCGGTTCTACGTCGAGGATCAGCACGAAATTCATATACATTCGGATTTTTTACTGGATCGCGAAGGCAAATCGCGCAGTGTACCTGTCGCCTTCATACTGCGCGGCGACATGTTGTTTTCGGTACGTAGCGAAGAATTGCCGGTGTTTCGCTTACAGCGTTTACGGGCCCGCACGCAGCCAGGCTTTGTCTCTGACTGTAAGGATATGTTGCTGGATTTATACGGCGCCGAAGCCGAGTATTCCGCCGATGCGCTGGAGAATATTTACGAGCAGTTGGAAATTGTCAGCAAAAAAGTTTTGAGCCAGGATATTAGCGACGAAGAAGCCGCGGATATTTTGACTGATATTGCCGCAGAGGAGGATTTAAATGGCCGAATCCGCCGGAATATGCTGGATACTCAGCGCGCCGTGTCGTTTTTGATTCGCCGCAAACTGCTGAATACCACGCAGTTGGAAGATGCGCAGCAAATTCTGCGCGATATAGAATCGCTTAATAGCCATACCGCGTTTTTGTTCGACAAGATTAACTTCCTAATGGATGCCACCGTCGGTTTTATCAATATCAATCAGAACAAGGTGATCAAGATTTTCTCGGTTGCTTCGGTGGCAATGTTGCCGCCCACCCTGATTGCCAGTATTTACGGTATGAACTTTGAGAATATGCCGGAATTGCAGTGGATGCTGGGTTATCCTTTTGCACTCGGATTGATGACTATCTCGGTATTATTGCCGTTTATTTTCTTTAAAAGGAAGGGTTGGTTGAGGTAAGAGAGCGATTTACATACCGCTGAACTGTTTAACGCTCAAACTCAACCTGCGACAATATGTCACATTTGAATTTGAAATTTTCGCCACTATGATTAACCTAACTTTTTAGTTCGGTTTGATAGTTTAAAGTTGCGTTATATTTCTTCCTATTGCTTCTAAGGCGGTTATTAAAAATAACCGCCTTTTTTTTGCCTAAAATAAATTTTGGTCAGCGTTTGGGATTGAATTTAATCAGCTTGATCGCGTTTTCATCGCGCTTAATTATTTCAATAATATGCCCATGCAGTTTCACGCTGGTACCCGGTTCCGGAATGGTTTCCATGTATTCGATTACCAAGCCATTCAATGTTTTCGGGCCTTCGGTGGGCAAATCCCAGTGGGTGATGCGATTGAGTTCGCGGATGGTTACGCCGGCATCCACCAGATAGCTACCGTCTTTTTGCATTTTTATATCGGGTTCTTCCGAGACCAGTTCACCGACGATTTCCTGTAATAAATCATCCAGCGTCACTAAGCCCTGTACATCGCCATATTCGTCTACTACCAAGCCGATACGGAGTTTTTCGGCCTTAAAGATTTGCATTTGCTTGTGAATCGAGGTGCTGGCCGGAATGAAAAAAGGCTTGGACAGGCTATTGGTGATATTGTGTTTATCGAAATCAGGGTCGCTAATTTGTGCCAAAATCGTACGTAAATGTAGAAAACCTATCACCCGGTCTATATTTTTTTTGTATACCGGCAGGCGAGTATGCGGACTATTTTGTAGTTGTTCGATAATGTCTTCTACCGATTCTTCCAGATCGATACCGATAATTTCATTGCGATGGGTCATGATGTCGGTAACGCTGGCGGATTCCAGATCTAAAATACTCAACAGCATGTTTTGATAGCGCGTCGGCAAATGATTTGCATCCGAAACGATACTTTTTAACTCGTCTTTATTTAGCGATTCGATAGCCGTATTACTCGAGCTTTTAATACCGAACGGCCATAACAACAGGCTGGATATAGCGTTAATCACCCATACCAAGGGATAAAATATCTTTAATAAGGGAATGTAAATCCAGGAGGATAGTAAGGCCAGCAACTCAGGTTTGAGGGCGCCCAGGGTTTTTGGGGTTACTTCGGAAAATACCAGCATGCCGAAAGTTAGCAGGCCGATAGCGGGGGCTATAGCGTTATCTCCGCTCACGCGGATGGCAATCAAGGTTGTTAACGACGACGCCAGGATATTGACAAAATTGTTGCCCAGCAGGATCAGGCCCAGCAAACGGTCCGGCCTTTTTAAGAGTTGATGGGCTTTAATCGCGCCCTTATGATTTTTTTTCACCAAATGCTGCAACCGATAACGGTTCAGCGTCATCAAGGCGGTTTCAGAGCCAGAAAAAAAAGCTGAAATAATCAGTAAGGCTGCCAGTATACCGAACAGTATACTCAAAGATATGTCGTTCAAGGCAACGGGGCTCTTGGTTGTTAAACATCGAGCTAGTTTCTATGTTGTGGAAAATTTGTCAAGCTGCAAAATGGGATGGCTGATTAGTCAATCGATGTAAATAACATGAACTAAACTATGCAATAGCTTGAAATGGGGCCATTTTGACAATAACCGGATTCGATGCTTAACTTAAAATCAGCAACCCCCTTCCGCCTTAAAACAACGTAGTTTGTAGAGAATATACGCATGGCTTTGCCAGAAATTTTGCTCATTGATGACAACACCCACCGCAGTCAGCAAGTGGAAGGCATACTCCGGTTTTTGGAATATCGGGTGGAGGCGGTTGCCAGTAGCGATTTTGAAGCGGCGTTTAGAGATCATGACAGTTTCGGTGCGGTATTTGTCGGCTGCGGCGGAGACAAGCAAGCCAGCTTGATCAAAACGGTCACCGAAAGCGTCGGCGACATTCCTGTGGTTTTGCTGGTGGACGCCGGTGGGCCGCAGGTGGTTAGCGCCATTCAGCAAATGGTCAATAAAACCTTGGAGTGGCCGACTGTCTACCCGCTATTGATCCAACTATTGGACAGTTTGCCGCAGCCTGCGCAAGCCAGTAAAAAATCGCTGCCTGATAAGGGCCTGGCGGGTAAAAGCAAAGCCATTCAAAAAACTCGTGCGCAGATCGATCAAGTCGCCAAATCCGACGCCACGGTGCTTATCCTCGGCGAATCCGGCACAGGTAAGGAAGTGGTGGCGCAAGCGCTGCATCGTGCCTCTGCGCGGCGAGACAGGCCATTCGTGCCGGTCAATTGCGGGGCTATTCCCGGTGAACTGCTGGAAAGTGAATTGTTCGGCCACGAGAAGGGTGCATTTACCGGCGCGTTGACTTCGCGGCAAGGTCGTTTCGAAATGGCGGAAGGCGGTACGCTGTTTTTGGATGAAATCGGCGACATGCCGATGCCGATGCAGGTTAAATTGTTAAGAGTATTGCAGGAGCGCACTTTCGAGCGCGTCGGCAGCAATAAAACCATCCATTGCGATGTGCGGATTATTGCCGCGACGCATCGTCACCTCGAACAGGAAATTGCCGAGAAGCGCTTTCGAGAGGATTTGTTCTACCGTCTGAATGTGTTCCCGATCGAAGTGCCAGCCTTGCGGGAAAGAGCCGAAGATATTCCTTATTTAATCAACGACCTGATAGCCCGCATGGAAGCCGCCAACCGGGGTACCGTCAGTTTATCGCCTCGCGCAATCGCCACCTTGATGCAACACAGTTGGCCCGGTAATGTCCGCGAGTTGTCAAATTTGATCGAGCGTTTAGCCATCATTAGTCCGGATGCTAGTGTCGATGTCAGTGATTTACCGGAAAAATTTCAGGGCTATGAAGTACCGGAAGGCGTGCAGATTGTATTGCCGGAGCAAGATATTCACATTGTGCGGCCGGCTGAGCGTGAAGCGCTGGCGATGCCGACTCCCGGTGCAGTCGCGGCCGTGCATTTACCCGAACAAGGTATCGATCTTAAGGAATATTTGACCGATCTCGAGAACGAACTGATTCGTCAGGCTTTGGAAGAATGCAATGGCGTTGTCGCCCATGCCGCCAAACTGCTGAATATGCGCAGAACCACGCTCGTGGAAAAGCTGCGCAAAACCGATACGGCTTAGACCGCACACCGCCTTGCCATGAATAAACTCGATGCTGAATTGTCGTCAGCCTTACTGATACCGGAAATTGTCGCCAATATTGCCGGTATTCGCCAATTGCGCCGCGATATACACGCCCATCCGGAGTTGTGCTTCGAAGAGATGCGTACCGCGGATTTGGTCGCGGCTAAACTGACCGAATGGGGGATTCCTATTCATCGCGGCTTGGGTAAAACCGGTGTAGTCGGGATCATCAAAGCAGGGAGTTCCGACAAGGCAATCGGCTTGCGTGCCGATATGGACGCCTTGCCGATGCATGAACAAAACAGCTTTGCACATGCCTCGCGGTACCCAGGCAAAATGCACGGCTGCGGGCATGACGGCCATATCGCGATGCTGTTGGCTGCGGCGCAATATCTGGCAATCCACCGTCATTTTGACGGTACAGCCTATCTGATCTTCCAACCTGCGGAAGAGGGCGGTGGCGGCGCCGATGAGATGATCAAGGATGGCCTGTTTGAATTGTTTCCGATGCAAGCGGTTTATGGCATGCACAATTGGCCGGAGTTGCCGGCTGGGCAGTTTGCGGTGAGTCCCGGACCGGTGATGGCATCTTTGAATACTTTTCGTATCGTGATTCGGGGCAAAGGCTGCCATGCAGCATTGCCGCACTTGGGATTGGATCCGGTGCCGGTGGCCGCGCAAATGATTATGGCGTTTCAAACCATCTTAACCCGCAGCGCCCATCCCTTGGATAACGGTTTGATTTCAGTCACGATGTTACATGCCGGAGAGGCGACCAATATTATTGCCGATACCTGCGAGCTAGCCGGTACAGTACGCACATTCTCCAACCAATTACTGGATTTGATCGAAACCCGTATGCAGGAAGTAGCCCGGCATATTTGTCTGGCACATGGAATGGCATGTGATTTTGAATTTAAACGTAGCTATCCGCCGACGGTTAATCACAGTGAGGCAGTCGAAACGTCGCGTAGCGTCATGGCCTCTATTGTTGGCGACCGGCATGTTTTGGAGCAAAAAGCCACGATGGGCGCCGAAGATTTTGCGTTTATGCTGCAAAAGTTACCCGGCAGCTACTGTTTCATCGGCAACGGCTCTGGTGATCATCGCAGTATTGGTCATGGCGCCGGTCCTTGTGCCCTGCATAACACCAGTTACGATTTTAACGATGATATTTTGCCCCTGGGCGCGACCTACTGGGTGAGATTGGTAGAAACTTGTCTGCCGGCTTAAATAATGCCTGCCAAACGACTGTGACAGAGTGGATTGAAAATGCCGGTTTTGTGACAACTCTGGCAGTTTTTGCGACAAAATTGCCAGGTCAGTGCACAGTTTTCCATGCTTAGCTCATGAGGAGAGCGGTTTCCTTCAAAGCATCAATCCAGAGAAAGAAGCAGTCGGTTTTCTTTTGTTTTAGAAAAAGCAGGATTTTGAGGTACTTGGACGGATTCCGGTTTGCGTTCAGGCTATTGAAGCGTAATCGATGAGTGATTTGGCGTGGATCATGCTGCTTGGTTGTTGGGTTTAACCAGCAAATTAGGTGGATGTCATGAAAACCTCAAGCAACGAAATCACCCAACTCAGCAACACACGCACTTTATTCGTTGAAACGCTGAGTCAGCAATTTATCGCGCTAACCGGCTGCGGCGTTTATGTCTATCTCAACCCGGTCGATATCAGCGGTTTATTCAACCAATACTTAAGCGATACGCTGTCGATTAATACGTTCGCCAGACAATGTGTGAAAAACGTATTGGAATAACCCGGCAATTCAACGGAGAAAAGCGGTGAGGAAGCAGGGCGTCTTAACGATTCACTGCTTCCTGACGCTCAGTTTCGGGCAAAGGCGACTTGATAACCGCTGAGAAAATCGCAGCGTTCCAGGCTTTCCGCAATCGCAGGAATCGATATTTTATGATTACCGGTTGCAATAAAAACCAGATGCCATTCTTCGTGTTTATTGTTGCTGATAACGCTAATCGAGCCTTCGGCCAATCGATAACCCAAGGCATTTGCCAAATCGTTAATCTCGGTCTGATTAGGTCGATAGCTGGTTTGAAAACGCAAAATCACTGACACTGCATGACGGGAAGGCAAGGCAGATTCGATTCGCCCGCCCCAGATCATCGTCGCCGACGCAATTAAAGCCAACAAAATGGCCGCAAAATAAAACCCGGCGCCGCATAAAATACCAATCGCCGAAGAGGCCCAAATCGATGCGGCGGTCGTCAAGCCGCTGATGTTCAGACCTTCCTTCATGATTACGCCGGCACCCAAGAAACCGATACCTGTCACGATGCCTTGAATAACCCGAGTGGGGTCGGCGGTAGTGGTGAGCGGCAATAAGCCGCCAAACCAGAACTGCGGGTAACCGACGATAACCGTTACTGCCGCGGAAGCCATGCACACCAGACCATAGGTGCGCATGCCGGCTGCTCGGCCGTGGTAGGAGCGTTCGTAGCCCACCACCATGCCCAAAAACAAAGCGCCGACGATATTCATCAGAATCACCACGCTGGCTTCCAATTGGGCAAGCGACCAAAACGAGATCAGCCGGTCCGGCGAGATTGGATTCATGTTTATCGTCCGGTTTTTTGGTAGATACGGGCTACAGGTTTGGGTCTATGGCACTGTTTCCACTTCAACATTGATTTCAACAGGCTTTTGATAATAGATGCCGGACAGTTTACGTTTGAACTCGTCTGTTATATCCCTAGCATCCTGGCGGCTTTTCATCACGCGCGGGGTGAGCAGCACCACCAGCTCGGTTTTGTCCTTGTTCCGCGTCGTACCGCCGAAAAGCGGCCCGATTAAGGGTATCTCGTGCAGCAGCGGCACGCCGTCACGCAAATAATCGTTGTTTTCTTTGATCAAACCGCCCAAAACAATGGTTTCGCCACTTTGTACCGCAACGCTGCTTTCGATTTCCCTTTTTTGAATGGTGGGCGAGTCGATGGTGTCGCTGGTCGTGGTTTTGATAGCCTGATTAACACTTTGTAATATGTCCATCAGCACCAATCCACCGGCATTCACCCTGGGCCTAACCGACAAATTCACACCAGTATCGATCATCTGGATTGAACTGGTTTGCACGATACCGTTATTGGAATTGTTGCTGCTCAAATTGCTGGAAACCGACGAACGTATCGGCACCGAATCGCCGACTTTGATCGTGGCTTCCTGGTTGTTCAATACCATCAAGGACGGCGAGGAGATGACATTGACGTTATTATTGACAGCACTGGCATTTAGTACGGCTTGAATGTCCTTCGAACCGCTAGAAAAAGCGTAGGAGAAA
The DNA here is from genome assembly GCF_033949435.1 of Methylomonas defluvii. NCBI lineage: Bacteria > Pseudomonadati > Pseudomonadota > Gammaproteobacteria > Methylococcales > Methylococcaceae > Methylomonas > Methylomonas defluvii. The sequence continues at coordinate 84,272 of NZ_JAXARY010000021.1, forward strand.
CCACTTGTGCCAAATGCCTTCATAGCATCTTTAGCAACATTTGTGAGACTCAAGCCTTGTGCAGAGCCTCCAGCTGTATCGTTATTTCCTCCGTTATTGTGGCTAAAATACCATTGCAATCCATACTTTAAATCGTCTTTCAGCGTAACTTCCACAATCGTGGCATCGATCATCACTTGTAAAGGCAGCACATCCAGCTGTTTTAACACGCGCTCAATCACTGCATATTCCTGGGCGGTCGCGACGATAATCAGCGCGTTATTGCCTTCGTCGGCGATGATTTTTACATTCGGCATGTCGTTGTTATTGCTGCCGCCCGAATTGCCGCTTAAATTGCCGCCGAGTGCGCCGCTGCCGCTTTTATCTTTGGTTCGGTCGCTGAGCGTTCTATCGCTCATCGAATCCTGCTGCCGGTTGGCGCCGCCTGCGCTGCTACTTGATGAACTATCCGACTTTTTATTGGTGGCCGATAATGATTTGCGGCCGGAGGCGATAGAAGCCTTGCTGGATTTGCCGGAACCGCCGCTACCGAAAATATTGCTTAAGGTCTCGGCCAAATCGGTGGCGCTGACATGTTGCGCCCGGTACACATTTACGCCGCCGGCTGCCGCTGTGTTAATGCGATCCAGCCTATATACCCAGTTTTCAATGTCCTTCAGATAACCGGCTTGATGGGTGACGGCTAATACCGCGTTAAGCCTTTCTATTTCGATAAACCGGAAAAAGCTGGCTTCGTCGTCTTTGGATTTTTTGGTGTTGAAGATTTGTTCCAGCTCTTCAATGATTTTGCCGGCGCTGACGTTAGCCGGTGTAAACAGAGCAAACGAGCGGCCTTTTAAAATATCGACATCAAAGGTATTGACCACATCCAACGCCCTGGAGATTTCCGCGCCGGAACCGGCGACCAATATCAGATTACGGTTCGGATCTACATGCAGCAACGATTTTTCCGGCAATAACGGTTTCAATATCTCCGCCAGTTCCGAGGCCGCGACATTTTTGACCGGAATTACCCGCACCTGATAACCATTGGGCATTTTGGCGCCGGACAGCGAGCTGATTGAGCTGCTGTACAAGGCTTCATTGGACGGTTTAATCAGATACATGCCGCCTTGTTCGGTCAGGGCGGCATTATTCAAGCTCAGCAGCATATCCAGGGTTGGGATCAGCTCGTCCTTGCTTAAGGGTTTGGAGGTTTGCAAAGTCACTTTGCCGACCACTTGCGGACTGATAGTGTAGTTCCGGCCCAGAATATCGCTGAGTATTACTTTCGCCACTTCGCCCAGATCGGCGTCATCGAAATTCAAACTGTATTCGCCCTTACCACTGGTTTTGCCGCTGCCTTGGTGGCCGGCTTGCGGGGCGATGCTTGCGTCGCCGCTAGGGTACATTTCGACTTTGGTGATTCTATTTTCGGCGTTTTTATTGGCCTCGTTAGCCAGTTCCGGAATCAACAAAGTATCTTCTTGAGCCGGTTTGTGATCGGCAATAGCCAGTTTTTCATGCAACTGCGGGCCGATAAATTCACAGCCGGTCATGGACAGCGCCAACGCCAACATTGGAGGAATGTTGATTTTTTTAGTTGTCATTGATGTTCTCGGGATTTTCATTAGGTACTGGTTCTATAGGTTTGGCAACGGCGTTGGGCTGCGGCGGTCTGGGCGGTACGGCTGGCTTGCCCGGTACCGGAGGCTTGACTTGCGCACGCGGCTTTCTCAATACGACCGATTTTTCCTGGCTGCCTTGCTGAAGCAGCACATGGTCGGCGTGTATTTGCTTCAGCAGCCAGCCGGATATGCTTTGTTCTTCGGTTATTTTTAAAAACTTTTTGGCTTCGTTGCGCTTTCTAAACAAGGCGGTCGGCTTGTTATTTTTATCGTAAACGCCGATTAACTCCCAATCGTCGATTTGTCCGGAATCTTGAGTTTGCAAATTGTCGGTCGGATTGGTTTCGGCGACAGGCTTTCGGCCTTCCACAAACAAAGGTCTATCGACAATATCGCTGTAGGTTTCCGCAGAGCCGCTATTATCGGCGATATTGGGCAATTGCTCGGCCGGGGATTCGGTTTGCGGGCGCGGCTCAAGCAGTGTTTGCAATTGCTTTAACGTATATTGACTATAAGTCCATTCCGCTGCCAACAGTAGGCTCAGCGTGCCGCAACCCAGTAATTGCAATCTGATCAGTTTCTGATTCATGAGGCTTTGGCTCGCATAAAGCTGATCACTTCAAAACTGACATTCAACTGAGAACTGGGGTCCATTTTGTTGGTGCTGCGGTTACGCGCGCCGCGTACCGGGGAAATGTCCAATTGATCGACCAGCAGCAAGGGCATATTGGTATCCAGACTATGCAGCACCGCGCGCAATGCTTCAATGCTGCCGCTCATGCGCACTTTTACCGCGATACGCACAAAATCCTCTTCGGCCTTGCCCGGTAAACCTTGCGTGCTGGTCAGTTGGCCGCCGGCTTCCGTTACTGCGGTCTTGACGATGTTTTGCAGCTCAGCTGAGGCCAAGGCTTCGGTGTCGCTGTCGCTCAGATAGCCTTGCTGTTGGTATTGTTGATTCAATGATTCCAGGTTTTGGGCAACGCTGTCGCGGCGGGCGACAATGGCTTGTTGGCGTTGCAAACGAAACAACAGGTCGTTTTTTTGCTCGCGGTAATCCAGCCAGCTGCTGAATAAAGGCAGCAGTACCAAAAATATCACGGTAAATAACACCAATCCAAGTAGAGCCAGTGCCAGCCAGCGCTGATAGCGCGCTTGATTCATTGCTCGGACCCTCCATTTGCCTCGGATTCAGCTGGAGCAGGCTGGCTGGTCGTCGTCGCCTCAGTATCCTCAGCAGGCTCAGCGGGTGGCGGGCTAACATCCATACTAATTTGAAAGCGCTCGCGCCCGGTGGCTTTATCCTGGGTCAACGGCGAGACGAAACTGACATTACTAAAATATCCGGAACTTTCCAACAAACCGATCAAAGACGACGCGCCCGGCGATTGACCCTGGATTTGCAGACGTTTGTCCGCAAATTGAAAATGTGTTAACCAGCTGTCATCTTTTAACAAGGTGCTCAGTTCGTTCAATACCGCGACCAGAGCGGGAGACTGGGTTTTAATGTCTATCAATCGTTGGGTTTGCTGGCGTAAGGCATCGATTTCGTGCTGTTGTTCTTCTATTACGCGGGTTTCTTTTTCCAGCGTTTTGATGTGATTTTTCAAGACATCGACGGCTTGACCTTCCTGCCACACCGGCCAAATCAAAACTGCCAGAAACAACAGTAACAGTAAGCTGTTCAGCAGCCAGTGCATGGCTTGAGCTAAGGCGTTGCCGTGTGGCCGGTAGCGTTCCGGGAGTAAATTGTAAGCGGGCGCATCGGCAGGGCACACGGTGCTGGCATGGCAAAAATCCACCCGCACCGGCTGTATCCCCAAAGCCTGTAGTTTGACCAGTTGCTCGTCCAGTACGGTTTTGGGTGTAAATACCAGTAATACTTCAATTTGACCATGCTCGGTTTTACCGAGCGGAATGGCGGCAAAATAGACTTGCTCGGCCTTGAACGGCGTGTAACGGTCCAACTCAAATCCGACAACTTGCTGCAGATTCTCTTGTGCCGCAGCGGGTAAATAGACGATTTTTTTTAGCGCCTGTGTCGGGTCCAGGCGCAAGATACATTCGGCTTTTTCAAAATCCGGATGTTGGGCCTTCAAGGTTTGATAACTATCCGCGAGGTTGCTGTCCAAGCGCCATGTCATCGGGGTTTGCTGTTCGGCCTCGCGGTAAAAACGGATTTGAAAATCCGCGTCGGCGGCGCTGATTACGAATGCGCCACTACGGTCTGTCAGCAAGGATCTGAGACGACTCGGTACCAAAAACGCCAATTCTCGCCCCCACCACTGGAAGAAACGTTTCAGATCGAAATCAATGCTGGTTTGTAAATTCATCTTGAACGGTAATGAGCTGGGATTCCTTGGCCGAGTCGAATAAGGCCAATACTTGCTGACCTTGTTTCCAATCCAGGATTTGGTAGGGCGCTTGGCTGGGGTCTTGGTTCTGGATTCTTACCACTGCTTCGATAGCGGCCGTCGCCTGATCTTCCAGCAGGGTTTGTACCATAATAGTATACGTTTGCTCTTCATCCGCCAATGCCGGATCGGTCTGATCGGCCGTGCTATCGTCTGCCGCAGCCGATTCAGACAAGCGTTTGTCCAAGTATACATCATGAATATTCTGTGCCTTCAGGTTGTCACCAACCATTTCCAGTAACTCCGACGGTGCCCTCTGCAAGTTTAATTCCGCTTGTCCGGAATAGATGGTAATCCACGGTTGCAGCTGCTCGAAAATTTCGGCGTTGAACCCCAGCACCAATTGCAACTCCTCCAGGGATTGAAAAGGTTGATTGCTGGGCTGATAAGCCAGCCCGGCCTGCCGATATTGTTTTTTCTCGGCGCCTTGCGGACGCGGATCATCGTCGGCGTCTCGCCAATCGAGCAGGGCATCCAACAAATTCTGCTGTAGCTTTTTGTCGTCGCTTACCGAACTAATCAAGGCCTTTAATAAAGGTTCCTCCGCGGCGTTGATATCGACTTTGCCGGATTCGGCGATAATTCGGACCCGAATTTCGCTATCGTTGCCCGGTATTCGATAGATACTGCCATCCGCGTGCCAACGCCGCTCGGGATCGGCCTGTTGCAGCATAAATTGGGCAATGTTTAAACCGGTTTCCGCCAGTGCTAGGGCTTGGGCATTGTTTTTCAACGCGCCGGCGACGCTGCTTTCCCGGCGCATACTTAACGCAAAACTGCCGGCCATCAGGCTCAGCAGCGTCAAAATCCAAATGACGATTACCAGCGCCAGGCCGCGTTGCCGATGGGCGGCCTGTGTACGAAGCGTGCTATTCATTCGCGATGCCAGGCTGCTGGTTTTGCTCGCCGAGCAACGCTTCTGCGTTCGGCTGGCCGTTGATTTTTAATGCAAATATCATGTCCGGCCAAAAACTGTCGTCGTTTAGTGCGATGCTGACTTTTACCAGTTTGGGTAACTGGCCGGTGGCTTGTCCTTGCCATTCGTCCAGCCAAGCACCATTACCGTCAACGTTGTCAGCCGATGCGCCAAAGTAACTGATTTTGAAATGCCGTAAGTTTTCCAATAGTACGACCGGTTCGGCGTCGGCCGGTATCGATTCGGTTTGCCGGTAAGGGGTTAATGCGACTTTCAGGGTCGACGGCTGCTGCGGGTCCAGGCCGACATGAAACACTTGTAAGCCCTTGCGCGCCGACGCGGCCGGCAGCGCAGAGACAAAGCTGATGCTTTGCGGCAAGCCTTCGAAAGCCAGTTTCGGCAATTCTTGTGATCCCAGTTGTTGAGCGTTTTGTGCTTGGTTTTCCTGGATGATAGGGAAGGGTTTGGTATTGCTCAAATGCCGTTTGAAGAATTGGTAAACCACGGCTTTTTTATTCACTTCGCTGATTTTGGCTTCACCGCTGTTCCAGCTTTCCGCGGCTATCCGCAAACTGGCGAAGAGCAAGACCACCATGATCCCCAGCAAGCTGATGGCTATCAGCATTTCGATCAGCGTAAATCCTTTTACCGATGAATGCTGCGACACTAGCCCGGACCTGGTTGTTGTAGTTTTAAGGTATGCAATTCCACGGCACGCGGTTGTTCGTCCTCACCCCACGCCACCACTACCCGTACTGACATCAGCACCGGCGCCGGTTTTTGTTGATCGGGATCCGTATCTTTCAGACTGGCACGGGATTGCGCCGGCGTCGCCGGATTGACCGTGATTTGCCAGTCGTATTTATCGCCTTCCGTGCCCTGGCTTTCACCGGCTGTCAGCTCTGTCTCCACCCCGGTGCGGGCCATCAGCGATTCGGCAATTTGCACCGCGATAGTGTATTCCTCGGAAATAACCGCATTGTTAACACCGGTGCCGAAGATGCGCAGCAGTATCGTCAACGCTATCGCCATGATGGAAAAGGCGACCAGAATTTCCAGCAGGGAAAAGCCTTTATGCCGATGCATCGGAAATACTGACCTGGCCGGTAATCCAGTTAACGTCGATGCGGCGCAATTGATTGCCCCATTCCAGCGTGATTCTGCCTCCGGTGGACGAGCCGTCGCCAAAGAACCGAATATGGCCTTGTTCGCCCTCGCTAAACTCTTCCTCCGCGACCACTAAGGACACGTCAATCTCTTCGGCAAACGGATAAGTTTTGTCGCGGTTACTGATGCGGTAACTATTGTCTTGCAGATCGATGGCCACGCTGACCGGCTTTTGCGTCATCAGTGCCTGGCCGTGGGCGTAACGCAGGGCCGAGGCCATATCCCTGGCGACGGCTTGTAACTTGGTACTGCGGTTGCCGGAGCCGATATTACTGCCGACCACCGCAAAAGCCAGCACGCTGATCAGCAGTACGATGATCAGCTCGATCAGCGTAAAGCCTTGCATGCGTTGGCGGGCGGGTAGGGCGGTCATTTATTCCCAGCTGTTGATATCCTGATCTTCGCCTTCGCCGCCTTCTTTTTGATCGGCACCATAGCTGAATAAATCGAACTTACCGTGCTGGCCGGGGAAGACATAGTGATAATCCTGATTCCAAGGGTCTTGCGGGATCTTGTCCTTGCGCAAGTAAGGGCCGTTCCAACGCTTGGCATCGGCGGGTCTTTCCACTAACGCCGCCAAACCTTGCTGTGCGGTGGGATAACGGCCTTCGTCGAGTTTGTACATGTCCAGCGATGCAGCCAGATCCTCGATTTGCACCCTGGCGGCCTTGGTTTTGGAGGCGCCCATATGTTTCATTACCTGCGGCCCGACAATCCCGGCCAGCATGGCGATAATGCCCAACACCACCAACAGTTCCAGCAAGGTAAAACCGCCGTGGCGGCGTAACATGTGTTTCATTTGCAAAACTCCTTCTATTAAAATTGGATGGTACGGGCGAATTTATTCGTCCGTAGGCCTAAACAGCCAAATCGTTAACGCTCAAAATAGCCAATAAGATGGAAACGATGATGCCGCCTATCATCAAGCCCAACGAAATAATCAAAGCCGGTTCCAGCAGCGCCAGCATCCGCTGGATGGTGGTCTTTAGCTGCTTGTCGTAAATGGTGGCTACCCGCATCAGCATTTCCTCCAGCTTGCCGGTTTCCTCGCCCATTTTAATCATTTGCACCGCCAGTTTGGGAAACAGGTTTTGCTGGGCCAAGGCGTCCGACATGGTCCGGCCTTGCTTGAGCTGGGCTTCGGCATGCTCCAACAGATCGGCCAAGACTATATTGCCGACGGTTTCCCGGACGATGCCCAGCGATTTCAAAATCGACACGCCGTTGCCCAATAACGTGCCGAAGGTACGGCTGAAATTGGCTATTTCCATGGTCAGGATGATGTCGCCGAACAACGGAAACTTCAGTAGCCGGCCGTCCCAGGCTTTCTTGCCGGCCGGATCGGCCAACTGCAATTTTATAGTTTGCACGCTGCCGACAATAACAATCAGCAGTACCCACCAATAACTTTGCAGAAACTCGGCCAGGCCAATCACTATCTGGGTTGGCACCGGCAAGGCTTGGCCGGCGCTATCGAACATTTCCTTAAACTGCGGGACTACAAAAGTCAGCATTACGAACAATGAGGCCAGCGACATCAGCAACAAAATGGCCGGGTAAATCAACGCGGTGCTGACCGTGTCTTTCAGTTCCTGCGAACGTTCCATGTATTCCGACAAGCGCAGCAACACGCCGCCCAGATTGCCGCCCATTTCCCCGGCGCGGATCATGTTCAGATAAAATTTGGAAAACACCCCGCTCTGGCTTTCCAAGGCATCGGCTAGTGCCTTGCCGGCTTTGACCTTTTCCAGTACTTCGCCGACCAGTTTATTCAGTTTCGGATTTTCCTCGGTCAACTGCATCAGAATCGTTAACGACCGATCCAGCGGCAAACCCGATTCCAGCAAAGTCGCCAATTCGCCGGTCAGCATACCGATTTCTTTTTGCGACAGTTTGACGGCAGCCGACTTTAGTTTGAAACCCAGAAAAGTCTTATCTTTCGCCAACTCAATGCGGATGGGAATCAAGCCCTGGTTTTGCAATTCCAGCAGCAAGGCCTGCTCGTCTGCAGCATTACGCACACCTTCTTCGGCGACACCCTGACTGTTGACGGCTTTGTAGGAGAATAAAGGCATGTATTTGTTTAGTTTGCTTTTTAGCTGGGTTTGCGCTTCGGTAGTCGGCAATGTTTTTGCAATGCCAAAACATGGATACTCGATAACCGTGGCGTAACGTGTATATGTCTATCACATTTCATGTTACTAGCCCGGCCCTATTGATCACGGATATTCCGATCAAGTTAAGCCCAGACGGATGTGCGCTTCGATAGCCAAAGGGCATAAAGGTGACCGGGTATTTAAGGGCCGGGTTAATCATCACGCAGATTCGGTCTGGCGAGGCTTAATTCCGTCGGCAAAACATGCTCGCCACTATAAAGTAGTTGCGGGCGTATCTCAAAACTCCATGCGTATCCCGACATTAAAGGCGTGGCGGGAAACGTACTCCTGGCCGAAGGTGGTGTCGTATTGCACGAATGCCGAGCCGCCAAACGGCAGTTGGGCGGATAAACCGGCGCGCAAATTGATGTAATCCTTATCGACGCTAAAACTGTTGGTGGTAAAGGCATTGTTAGGCGAATCGACGAAGCGGGTGGTAATCAAGGAGTTTTTGTTGAACCACTGATGCTCCCACTCGACATTCACTTGCGAAACCAGCACGCCCACCGGTGTGCTCAGCGCATGCGAGACCATCGCGCCGATACTGCTGCTCAACGACTCGTTGTCCAGCTCGCCGACTATCATGTTCATGCCTAAACCGGCACCTTGTTCCTTGCGGCCGTTGACAAAGTTGTAACCGTATTCCGTGCGGCCTCTAAGGCCGAATGTCCATTCTTTTACCGCTATGTCGTAACCGCTACTGAGGCTGGTGCGATTTTGCCAGCCATCGGTTTGGCTGGATGCCGTTTCATTAATCGCTGTGCCGTTGGCATCGTTATAAAGTGTGACACGTTTGGAATCGTACTGGTTATAAGTCAGGTTGTTGACCAGATCAACGTACCAGTTATCGGTCAGGTTTAACGAGCCGAAGGCTGATAAGGTGTACCCATCTATGCTTTGGCTGCCGCCCTGTTGGGAAATCAGGGCCGTGCTGCTGCCGTAGCCGGCAGACAAACCCAAGAGTAGCCGTTTGCTCAAGCGATAGTCGGCACCGGCAGTGACGGCGGACATCGTGGACGCATAACCGCGTTGAACGACCGTTGCGGTTCTATCAGCCCATTCGAATTGGCCGTTAATGAATAAGCCCAAATTGCTGAAGCCGGAGATAAGATCGGTGCCGTCGTTGTTGTTATCCGTGCTTAAGGAAATACTGACCGAGGAGGGGGCATTGGATGAGGATTGACCGTCTTTTTCCGGCGTTGAAGCCTGAATGCTGATAGCGTTAGAACTGGGTGTGTTGGGTGAACTGGCTGAACTGGCTGAACTGGCTGAACTGGCTGAACTGACTGAACTGACTGAACTGACTGAACTGACTGAACTGACTGAACTGGTGGGCGCACTGGGTGCACTACTAGGCGTGTTTATGCTGCTTGACGCATTCGGCGAGCTGATATTGTTGGCTGAGCTGGGTGCGCTGAGAATACCCGGAGAGCTGCCGATAGCCATTGAACTGCTTACCGGTGTGTTGAACGTGGGGGACGACTTGAAACTTGAAGCGGAACCGGCGCCGACGCTTGCGGACCTCAGGGTGACGAGTCGCTGAGTGATGTTGCCGGTCTGCAATTTGGCTATTTGGTTCGATACGGTTTGTTCCGCCGCGATTTGGCCAGGGCTGATTTGCCGCAACGCGCTGATGAATTGGTCTACTTTGCTGGCATCGGCGTTACCGTTTGCTAAAAAGGGTTTCAAGCCGTTCAATAGATTCTGCAGATTAGTTGGGGTTGAGGCACTGCAGTCTATTTGCTGTAAGGCGTTGGCCAAGGATTGCACGTCGGCGGGAACCAGATTGGGCAATCTGGGCACCATGGTCAGCAAAAACTGCTTTTCCTGCTTGGAAAATATAAACATATCGCTGGAGCCTTCCGGACAGGTAATGCTTTGGTTAAAATTTCCGGAGATGCTGCCGCTGGTGGTTTGCAACAGCACAGACTGCGAAAAAGCCTGTTGCGGCGAGAAGTTAGGCTGGCTGGCCAAGCGTTGTAAGTTAAGCTTTGCGCCTTGAATATCGATGCTGCGCGCAGTAATCGAATCGGTTACCAACTGTCCGTTTACCCCGCCCAATTCCAAATTCAAGCTGCCGGATTGGCGGAAAATCAAATCAGCCGATGCGGCGTCAATGGCCGCTATCCCTTGCCCATTGGCACCCGGACCCGGCGAGAAACTGTTGTTTATGTCCACGATGCCGGCGTAAGAACCGCTGCCGGATACCGGCCCGTTCAAAGTCAGGTGCGAACCGGCGATGCCGACCGTGCCATTGTTGATGAGCGGACCGCTGACGCTGCCGTTGCCGCCGAAGCTGCCGGCTTGTATGTCGGTCAAAGCCTGGCTCCAAACCCCGTCTACCCGGGTAGTACCCGCTGTTTGCCGGTAAGTGCCGTTGCCGGTAAAGGTTGCGTTGCCGGTCACGCGCACATTGCCGGAATTAATGACCGTCGATTGATTGTTGAGGATGAAATTGCCGTTCAGCAATAAGTCGCTGGCGGAGCCTCCTGAACCGCTGATAATCAAGCTACCTGGGCCGCGCATCTCACCGCCGGAAAGCACTGCGGATTGCACTCTTAATTCGCCCGGGCCCGACAATATGCCGCCAGTCTGCACGTAACGGCTGACCTCCGTGCTGGTGTGCTGCAAATTGACGGTGCCGTTGTTTATGGTAAAAGTGCTACCCAGATTGAGCTGCTTGGTCGCTGCGGACGAAAAATTGACGGTGCCGCCGGATACCGTCGTGGAATTGCTTACCGAATAATCGCCGGCGATAGTAGTTGTCCCTCCGCTAAACACCGCATCGCTGGCCGTTAGCGCAACACCGGCGTTGACTAGATTGGTTCCGCCGCTAAAAGCGATATTAGCCGTGCCGAGGTTGGTGCCGGCATTGAATTGTTGCGTGCCTGCGCCGAATTGCAAGGTACCGTTGCCGGTGAAATTGCCGGAGTGGGTATTGCTGCCGGTAAAATTCAATACGCCGGCATCTACCAGTGTGTTACCGGTGTAGCTGTTAGTGCCGCTCAAGGTCACCGTACCCGAAGTGGTTTTGTTCAAACCCGCGCCACCACCCAAATTGGCGCTGACCGTGCCGGATTGAAGATCAAAGGCACTGTTCGAGGTCAAGGTGCCGGTGCCGGTGATAGACCCCGACAGCAGTCGTACGCCAGCCACCGTGTCGTTATGGCTGCCCAGAGCAAAGGTACCGCCGTTGACGATCAGATTGGAGGCATTGGCGAGCACATCGCTGGCGCCCAAGGCCAACGTGCCGGCATTTACTTGGGTGTTGCCGGTATAGGTATTGCTACCGCTCAGCGTCACGGTACCTGCGGTGGTTTTACTCAAGCCCACGCTGCCGCCCAACGCCGCGCTGACCGTGCCGGCTTGCATATCAAAGTCGCTGGTTGATGTTAACGTGCCGGTGCCGGTAATCGAACCGGACAGTAATTGCACGCCGGCGACGGTGTCGTTGTTCGCACCCAAATCGAAAGTGCCGCCGTTGACGATCAAGCTGGAGGTGTTGGCAAGCGCGTCGCCGGCGCCCAAAGCCAATGTGCCGGCGCTAACTTGGGTTGTGCCTGTGTAAGTATTGCTGCCGCTTAGCGTCACGGTACCTGCGGTGGTTTTATTCAAGCCCACACTGCCGCCCAACGCCGCGCTAACCGTGCCCGCTTGCACATCAAATGTGTTGTTCGAGGTCAAGGTGCCGGTGCCGGTAATCGAACCGGACAGTAATTGCATCCCAGCGACGGTGTCGCTGTTTGCGCCTAGATCAAAGGTGCCGCCGTTGACGACCAGACTGGACGTATTGGCAAGCACATCGCCGGCGCCCAAGGCCAACGTGCCGGCATTTACTTGGGTGTTGCCGGTGTAGGTATTCGTCCCGCTCAGTGTCACGCTGCCGGCAGTAGTTTTGGTCAATCCGACGCTGCCGCCTAGTGCGGCACTGACCGTGCCGGATTGCACATCAAACGTGCTGTTCGACGTCAGAGTGCCGGAGCCGGTAATCGAACCGGACGTTAATTGCACCCCATCTACTGTGTCGTTATGGTTGCCTAGAGCGAAAGTGCCGCCATTGACGACCAGACTCGAGGCATTGGCAAGCACATCGCTGGCGCCCAAGGCCAACGTGCCGGCGCTGACTTGGGTGTTGCCGGTGTAAGTATTGGTCCCGCTCAGCGTCACGGTTCCTGCGGTGATTTTACTCAAGCCCGCACTGCCGCCCAACGCCGCGCTGACCGTGCCGGCTTGCACATCAAACGTGCTGTTCGACGTCAGAGTGCCGGAGCCGGTAATCGAACCGGACAGTAATTGCACGCCGGCGACGGTGTCGTTGTTCGCGCCCAAATCGAAAGTGCCGCCGTTGACGATCAGACTCGAGGCATTGGCAAGCACATCGCCGGCGCCCAAGGCCAACGTGCCGGCATTGACTTGGGTGTTGCCGGTGTAGGTATTCGTCCCGCTCAGGGTCACGGTGTCGGCGGTGGTTTTACTCAAGCCCACACTGCCGCCCAACGCCGCGCTGACCGTGCCGGCTTGCATATCAAAGTCGCTGGTTGATGTTAACGTGCCGGTGCCGGTAATCGAACCGGACAGTAATTGCACCCCGGCGACGGTGTCGTTGTTCGCACCCAAATCGAAAGTGCCGCCGTTGACGACCAGACTGGACGTATTGGCAAGCACATCGCTGGCGCCCAAAGCCAATGTGCCGACGCTAACTTGGGTGGTGCCGGTGTAAGTATTGCTGCCGCTTAGCGTCACGGTACCTGCGGTGGTTTTACTCAAGCCCACGCTGCCGCCCAACGCCGCGCTGACCGTGCCTGATTGCACATCAAACGTGCTGGTAGACGTCAAAGTGCCGGTGCCGGTAATCGAACCGGACAGTAATTGCACCCCGGCGACGGTGTCGCTGTTTGCGCCTAGATCAAAGGTGCCGCCGTTGACGATCAAGCTGGAGGTGTTGGCAAGCGCGTCACTGGCACCCAAGGCCAAAGTGCCGGCGCTGACTTGGGTGTTGCCGGTGTAGGTATTGGTGCCGCTCAGCGTCACGGTGCCGGCAGTGGTTTTGTTCAAGCCCACGCTGCCGCCTAACACAGCGCTGACCGTGCCGGCTTGCATATCAAACGTGCTGTTCGACGTTAACGTGCCGGTGCCGGTGATCGACCCCGACAACAATTGCACGCCGGCGACGGTGTCGCTGTTTGCGCCCAGATCGAAAGTGCCGCCGTTAACGATCAAGCTGGAGGTGTTGGCAAGCACGTCACTGGCACCCAAAGCCAACGTGCCGCCACTGACTTGGGTGTTGCCGGTGTAGGTATTCGTCCCGCTCAGTGTCACGCTGCCGGCAGTAGTTTTGGTCAATCCGACGCTGCCGCCTAGCGCGGCACTGACCGTGCCGGATTGCATATCAAACGCGCTGGTTGATGTTAACGTGCCGGTGCCGGTAATCGAACCGGACAGTAATTGCACGCCGGCGACGGTGTCGTTGTTAGCACCCAAATCAAAAGTGCCGCCGTTGACGATCAAGCTGGAGGTGTTGGCAAGCACATCACTGGCACCCAAGGCCAACGTGCCGGCATTGACTTGGGTGTTGCCGGTGTAGGTATTCGTCCCGCTCAGTGTCACGCTGCCGGCAGTAGTTTTGGTCAATCCGACGCTGCCGCCTAGTGCGGCACTGACCGTACCGGCTTGCATATCAAAGTCGTTGGTTGAGGATAATGTGCCGGCACCGCTCAAAGTTGCCCCGGCATGCGCCATACTGAAATTTGCCACAGTGGGCGAAATATCAAGAGCCACATTTTGGCCGACATTGATAGCCGCATCATCGGCCGCTCCGGGGCTTGCGGCACATGACCAGTTAGCGGGCGTAGACCAAATATCATCCCCACCTTGCCAGGTACAAACGGCAGCTTCGGCAGTTGAAAAAAATCCGATCAGCAACGCCGAGAAAGCGCAAGAGGCATCGGCACCGACGCTGCGCGAACGTCGTTTGGTTATCGGTGGATTATTTGCAGACTCGGCTGGCGATTGGCACATCTTGAATCCATGATGTTGATTAAAAAGTGGGTTTTAGTCATATTCCACTTGACGCTATTTGTTATGCGGTATGTTGGCTTTGTTATTCAAAGCCTTTCTAGGTTTGGATCAACGAAAGTTTGTTGTCGGGCGCCGATTAAACGGCTCAAGCTTCGGTCGTTACCCTTAATACCTCTTCTAAGGTGGTGATACCCTGCAAGGCTTTGCCGACGCCGTCTTCGTACATGGTTTGCATGCCTTCCTGGATCGCGGTTTGCTGGATCACGAAAGCTTCTTCGTGTTTCATGATTTGCTTGCGGATCGTGTCGGTCATCGTCAAAAATTCGATGATCGCTAGTCGGCCTTTATAGCCGATGCCGTTACAGGTGGGACAGCCGACCGGTTTGTGCAGCAGGATTTTGCCGGTAGGTTGCCACTGTCTAAGTTTCATTTCTTCGATCAGCGTGTCCGAGGCCGGGTGGGCTTGTTTGCAATGCGGGCATAGGCGGCGCACCAGGCGCTGGGCCAGGATACCGTTGATGGTCGAGCTAAGTAGGTATTCTTCCAGGCCCATGTCCTGCAAGCGGGTGACGCCGGCGGCGGCGTCGTTGGTGTGCAGGGTGGACAGCACCAAGTGACCGGTCAGCGCCGATTGCACGGCAATTTTTGCGGTTTCCAGGTCGCGCATCTCGCCGATCATGATCACGTCCGGGTCTTGGCGGACGATGGAACGCAACGCCGACGCAAAAGTCAGGCCGATTTGCGGTTTGGCTTGAATCTGGTTGATGCCTTCCAGCTGATATTCCACCGGATCTTCGACCGTTATAATCTTGCGTTCGGAGGTGTTCAGGGTTTTTAAAGCCGCATACAGAGAGGTG
Organism: Methylomonas defluvii; assembly: GCF_033949435.1. NCBI lineage: Bacteria > Pseudomonadati > Pseudomonadota > Gammaproteobacteria > Methylococcales > Methylococcaceae > Methylomonas > Methylomonas defluvii. The sequence continues at coordinate 99,407 of NZ_JAXARY010000021.1, forward strand.
GATTTACCGCTACCGGTCGGGCCGGTGATCAGCAAAATGCCATGCGGTTGGGCCAGCACTTCCATGAAGCGTTCAGCCTGTTTGCCGACGAAACCCAGGGTTTCGAAATCCAGTACCGCGTTTTCCTTGTCCAGCAAGCGGATAACCACGCTTTCGCCGTGCAGGGTAGGGATGGTGGAAACCCGCAAATCCAGCTCCTTGCCTATCATTTGCAGTTTGATGCGGCCGTCCTGCGGCAGGCGGCGTTCGGCGATATTGAGCTTGGCCATGATCTTGATTCGCGACAGCACGGCGGCGGTGGAAGCCACCGGCGGCGAGTCGATGTCCTGCAACACGCCGTCGATGCGTAAACGCACTTTCAGGCTTTGCTCGAACGGTTCGATATGCACGTCCGAGGCGCGGCTTTCCACGGCTTTTTGCAGGATGAAGTTCACCATTTTGATGATGGGCGCTTCGCTGGCCAGGTCTTTCAGATGTTCAAGGTCTTCGCTGCCTTCTTCCTCGACATTGAGGTTGTCCATCAGCTTGTCCATTTGCGACTTGCCTTCGCCGTATTGCAATTCCAGCGCGGCGTCGATTTCCGAAAGTTGGCCGATTTGCAATTTAATGGGTTTACCGGTGGCGAGTTGCAGCGCTTGCGTCACATATTCATCTTCCGGGTCCATCACCGCGACTTGGATCTGTTCGTCGTCCGCCGTCAGACCTACGGCATGGTATTGCTTTAAAAAACGCTGCGAAACACTATCCGGCAGCGGCGTTTGCGGCGGGTACTGTGCCGGACCTACGCGAGCAATCCCGCTGGCTTCGGCGAAGCTGCCGGCGATGTCGCTGTCCGAACACAAACCCAGTTTGATCAGCAGTTGCGGCACGGAGTCGTCCAATGCCGATTTTTGCATGCGGCGGACTTTACTCAAATCGCTGTCGGAGAGCTTACCTTTCCTTTTTAACAAGCTGAGAAAGGCGGCGTATTTTTCGGGGTTTTCCACGGTTTCCATGTTCACTGTATCAGCCTAAACTTGCAGAACTCGGGCGCATTGTAGCGATTTTCCACTCAGTCCGGCAGTAATTGTTTATGGGATGGTGACTCTTGCGCCGCGTTAGAGAGGGAATGAGGCGCTGCTCGAACAGTTTCTTGTTTTTGGGGTGGCGAGTGTTGGGGATTTTGACGCCCTTGGGTTCCCGCTTTTGTCAGATCGCACCATGGTGAGTTGACGGTTAAATACTGATCAATTGCTTGGTAGGTTGATCATGATGGCAAGCCCCAATGGCTTGGCATCGCCCCTATACCTGCCTGCACCTTTGTCAAAAGCAAATGTCTTTAGCCATCCTTATATAAATTCAGATGTCAGATCATTTGAAGCGTTTGACCAAACGGGTATTGCCGATACAATCCATGACAAGCTCAACAAAACGTAAATATACGGCTATGGCAGAAAGTACGCACCCCCCTAGGAGCCCGTCGGACTTAAGTTTTTTTAAGCCGAAAATTTGGCGTCAGCCAAATGATCGAAGCCCTCAAGCTGTCGTAAAGTTACTCAGCCGGTCTTGAGAATTGATGTAGACGCGC
>NZ_JAXARY010000022.1:0-98921 GCF_033949435.1 Methylomonas defluvii
CAGTATGCATCCGTAAACATTTGTCGCGGCATAGCTCACTTGTCTTCTGATTGAAAAATCAATCAATGAGGCAGAGCCGTTCGATTTCAAGGCTATCGTTTCAAAATGGCAACAGCCCCTAATGAGTGACAATACTTTCTTTATGGGCAAGAACGCACTAGCAATCAATTTAGATCTTGCTTAACAAAAAATCTGAACATCCTCCAAACCGAACCAAACCCCATCACCCCCAATAAACCGTATATAATATTTTTTATAGTCAAGTACCTTAAAATATATTGAAATCGTCCAGTATCGACATCTTCTTTTCTGGCGAAATTACGTTGAGAGAAGTCAAGTATAACCTTAGAATTTCTGCCAGAATCTTGATTTTTCCTATCATCAGCACTCTCAGGTTTAGCAGTTATCCCAATACTGCTCTTGAAAACTATCATAGCATTCAGATTCTCATCCACCCCAATGAATTGTTGTAATTTTCCCAACAAATTACTGCCACTTAAATCATACCCGACCATGCTCGCATATATTCTGCCGTCAAGATCTTTAAGATCGTAATAGGTCCAAACTAATTTGCTATATATTCCTTCCCCAAGACTATCCCGTAGTTCGTCCAGGAGTTTTTTAGAGAAAAATACATCATCGGAGTAATTATAGCCACCCCTCCCCCTAACCAAATCGGCATCAGAAAAATCTGGAACAAAGAAGGAAAATTGCGCAGGTTTATTAATGTTTTCCTGCTGTCGAAATATAGGTCGTGAGACCGAAGAATCATCAACAGCGAATTCGTCCAGAGAAACCTTGGCTCTGATATTTTGCACCGCTATTTCATGATTATGAATTTTAGCAATATCTTTTTTAAGATCAACCGAACTTAGTATATCTTTAACTCCATCTGAAGCTGTTTGAGTCTTCTCTTTGTCGTCTTTCACGTTAACGTCATCTACGACAAGCTCAGCCTGGACACCCATCGCAACCACATTAGTAAAGAACATACTCAATAATGCCGTCAGCACAATTGCGAATGGAAAAGCTCTAAATATCATGCAAGACTACCCAAGCGCATAAATACGTATCAATTTAAAAAACATAATAAAAACTAAAATAGCCATCTGAAAAACTAAAACACCACTAAGCACTTCGTTACATGGGCTTCGCTGAATATTTTGACGCAACCACTTTACGAAAAATCATACACAGTGGGGTTTGAGCCATAAAAACCAATAAAACCAGTCCAAAGTGCGCCACAAAAAAACGCGCCATTAATATATCGCCTGAAATTAAATGACTTCTATCAGTACTTAACAAAAATTGCATAGCCGAAAAAACAGCATCATACTTTAGAATAAACTGCTCCGTTCCCCAACTTAACAACTGATAGCCTAATGGAAAAGAAATTATAAATAAAAATCCGACAACAATAATGCGCCGGTTATTAAAAACTGTTAAAAATAAAATGGACGAACCTAGCCAACCGACCAGAAAAAAATAAATACCAATACAGATGACCGCGAAAGAATAGCCACTATTGATCATTAACTCTGTTAGATTGTCCGTCGCAGCTTCAATAACCACGATCCAATACCCAAACGGCAGTAACGATAATATCCAAAAGAAGCCTAAAACGAAAAGCCGCACCAACTGCCGAGTTGAAACCACCCAAAAAAGCGCCGCATGAGTGGCTGTCAATGCGATTAATGAATATACACCAAACAAACCTAAAAACCGAAACGCTAGCTCTAGCTCTGCGGGGATACTCAAAATTGGAGAGCCCAACACATCATGTATACTTTCAAGGGGAACAATAACCCTTACCAACATCCACGCTATCAGAGTATGTACCGCTAAAAAACGAGCATAAAAAAAAACTTCTCCCCTACCGTTTTTCAAAATATTCATCAAAGAGAATAGCGGATATGCAAAGCACCAATAAATCAATACAGCTATGCCTAAAGCACTGATGATTCGGTATTCTTTCGAAAATAACTCCCTCACATTGTAAGGCATAGCCTCAGAGCCACTGACAAATATCAGCACACCCAAAGTCACAAATACAGACCCCACTGCCAGCAGAAATAGTGGAATCCCACTTGTATAGCTCGTAATATTTCTTGGACGACTCACGGAAGCCGAGCCTTCAGCAAAATTAGCCTGCCCCCTTGAAATCGCAAACAAAACCTCATTTCCCAGCTTGTTTTTAGGCTCCGGCAAAGCAGGTCTATTAAGTTGCAGCAGCTTGACCACCGAATAACCGAGATACCCTCCAAAAGATTCTAAAATAACATCTGTTATATCAACATTTTTATTTGGCAAAAACAATTGTGCAAATTCAATACTCAGAGCCGTCATCACTATTACAGCCAAAATAATGATACTTGCTTGATTACGGCTATTAAAATACTGAAAAGAATACCCTATCAAACCAAAAGGCATAAAAAATAAAATTTTATGAAAAACCTCTGTAATAGCCCTATATTCGGTACCATAATAATATGCATAAAAAGGCACTCTAAGAAACTTATCACTCCAAGTTGAAAGTCTTATATAACTCCACTCAAAATCATAAGGGTACAAAAATACAAATCCTACAACTAATACCCATAAAAAATACGCTAAACACACATACAAAACAGTGAACCTATGATAACTTTTCAACTCACTAGCACTTCCGACCAAAGCAAGCCTATTTGAACCTAACGTTATTAATTGCACGCCAATAAAACCGCCCACCAACGCAAGCAAAATATCCGTAACATCGGTAACCCTGCTATATACAAACAGCTGAAAAAACTCAATTATAGTTGCCGAGAAAAAAACTCTTTTTAATAGATCAACTTTACTCAAAGGTTTCAGCTTATACCATAGCCAAGGAATTGGCATCCATAATATGACGTCAGACAAGCAGTCATATATATCTCGAAAAGCTTCTCCCTTTAACCCATAAAATGGCAGTAGAATAACCCGTCCTTCATGCCATTTATGATAAAACTCAACAGGACTTAGGGTTAAATCCAGCGGCATGACGCTGTAAAAAAACATACACCCCAAATAGATTTGCAAATAGGGAACTGAATTGTTTTTATTTATTTGCCAATTTTCAAACCAATTGACAAATCTTCCACCAAAAACCCACCACGCAAAAACACCAATGGCGGCTCCCAAAGTTTCGGCTATTATGTCGTTTAACGACACCGTTCTGGGAGGAAAAAATAACTGAGTAAATTCGATAGTCGAACAAAGCAAAAAACTGACTATCAATACAAAAACTGACGACACACACCTACCAACAAATTGTTGCTTTAGGGAAAGCGTACCCAGCCAAAGAAAGGCAAGCGGTATAAATAGCAGAATATTGGCAACCCAATCTGCTCTTGACGCAATACCCAGGGTCAAATATTCAATATTCTGAAAACGAAACCAAGCATCGCTTAACGAAATACTATTAAATTGCCATGGCACCAAACTGCCGTAAACGACAAAAATCGTATAAACAACACAAGCAATTAATAAGCTATTTTTCACAAAAAACTTGGCTCATTGATATTGGCTTTGAAAAGCCGCTACAAAATTGGTCAACTGCTGGTATGGAATATGATTAATACCTGCCGCAGCCTTACGACCGCCACCCGAAAATAAGGCACATAACACATCGGCACCAACTTTATTATTTATCGGGGCTCTAACGCTAATTTGATAGCCTCCTCTTTGATTGTTGCTAACGATTGCATGAGCCCTATTCGGATATTGATTAGCCAGTTGATTTCCCCATACACCAGATACCCGCCTTGCCCACTTTTCATCAGGCAAAATAACTACCGAGATACTGTCGGTCTGATATTCAGCATCAACTTGCGCCGCTAGACTCATATCCTCGTTATAACCATTAAATAATTGCTGACAAATTTCCGCCTTATCCCGGATAAAGTCAAACGGCGATATAAAACCTTCCAGCTGCCTATAGAGCTCATCCGGAGCAAAATATAGATCATCGATACTCGCACCGTAAGCGTTGTAATTGATAGCGATTCCCAGTTGCTGTAGCTTAAGCAATTCTTGGGCCGTTAAATTAAGTAACTTAGCGGCTTCTCTTGCCGAAGCATCCAAATTATCGCCAAAAGCCCCTGTCACAGCCCATTCGGCAAAGCGTTGCTTCAAATAAATATTCATCAATAAACTTGTGCAAACGTTGGCATCAGTGCTTATTAAAGGGGTCAGACCTTGGTGAACTGGAATTTCACCTGAATAATGGTGATCCATGTAAAAAATACTGACACCTTTATTAAGAAGCTCGCATAGCGGTACGCGATTCTTATCCAGAGAGATGTCGAGCACAACTGCTTGATCGCCTGCCTCAGCGCAAACTCGACTTAATAAACCAATGTCGCGCTTGACCCCAGTAACAAGCACAGACTCCTTGGGAAAAGCCAATCGCAACTGTAGCAACGCACAAATACCATCTGCATCGCCATTAAATACGTCGATATTCACTTTACATTTCGCCTTTAGTAGAGGCGATAACACCGCGCTGCTCGAGCATGCTCATGACTTGGTCGACACAGGCTTCCAACTCATACGTTCCGGTACCTACTATCATCTCGGGGTTTTCCGGCACTTCATAAGGAGAAGATATGCCGGTGAATAGCTTAATATCGCCTTGCCGCGCTTTTTTATATAGACCTTTTACATCCCGCTGTTCACACACGGACAAATCGCAGTTGCAGTAAATTTCAATAAAATCGCCGTGCGGTACCAAATTTCGCGCATATTGCCGTTCAGCCCGGAAGGGCGAAATAAAGGCAGTTAACGCTATCGTACCGGCCTCCAGCATTAATTTGGCGACTTCGGCAATTCTACGGATATTCTCCTGCCGGTCTTGATCACTAAACCCCAGATCGCCACATAAGCCTTGGCGAACGTTATCGCCATCCAACACAAACGTTCGACACTTTAATTGGTACAACCGCTCCTCGACGGCATGAGCCAAAGTTGACTTGCCTGCCCCGGATAAACCTGTAAACCACAGAATGGCCGATTTGTGCCCGTTTAAAATCTCTCGGCGGCTACGTGTTACGGTGGCATGATGCCAAACAGTATTTGAGTTTTGTTTATCCATTGAATCTAACTCCATAATTGTTCGGCCAAGACTACTTCATCGCGGGCAAACGATGCAATCCTCTTCAACAAATCCGTAAATCTCGCCGATTGCTTACGCTTCTACTTCATCCGTGGATTTCGCGGCGATAATGGTCACAGGAGATTTAAACGCCAAACTAATATTCAAGACTTGTTCCCAAATCAACGCCAACAACGATTTTCAAGAACTTTCTTTCAGCCATCGTTAATCCGCGCGTTTTCGGGTATCATTTGCCGCCTTTTTCGACTAGCTTGGCTTTTCATGCGAATTGGCCCTTACGAACTTCCCAACCCAGTATTACTAGCGCCTATGGCGGGCATTACAGACGCGCCGTTTCGGCAAATCTGCAGCGAATTTGGAGCGGGCCTCACGGTGTCGGAAATGGTAATTTCAAATCGCAGCTTGCAGCACCACCCGCGCACCCTGAAAAAGCTCGATTACAACGGCGACATTAGCCTGCGCTCGGTGCAAATTCTGGGTACCGACCCTCGGCAAATGGCTGAAGCGGCCAAATTGAATCAGGACCGAGGCGCCCATATTATCGACATTAATATGGGCTGCCCGGCAAAAAAAGTGTGCTCGGTGGCGGCGGGTTCAGCGCTAATGAAAAATGAGTCATTAGTGGCTAAAATTTTAGACGCGGTAATCAATGCCGTGGAAATCCCGGTAACCCTCAAGATTCGTACGGGCTGGGACTTAGCCAATAGAAACGCGCCAAGCATCGCCAAAATTGCTGAGAGCTGCGGCATTCAAGCGCTCACCATCCATGGGCGCAGCCGAGCCTGTAAATTTTCCGGACATGCTGAGTACGACACCATCAAACAGGTCAAACAAAGTATCAGTATTCCGATTATCGCAAACGGCGATATCGATAGCCCCGCTAAAGCCAGTGAGGTATTGGCATATACGGGAGCCGACGCGGTGATGATAGGGCGAGCGGCGCAAGGCAAACCCTGGATATTTAACGACCTAGTCGCCCATCTCGGCAACACGACATATTCACCACTTTGCTTGACCGACATCAAAGCCGTTATCAACCGGCACCTGGAAAATTTATACAGTTTTTATGGCAACGACAGTGGTGTTAGAATCGCCCGCAAGCACATCGGCTGGTATTTCGATCATCTCGGCACTCTGCCGGCCGACCAAAAGACTGCGATTAACCAAGCCCAACACGCTGCGCGGCAACTCGCGCTCGTCAACGCCTCTTTCAATCTGCTGACACCACGAGCCGCTTAGATGGGAAAACATCTTACACATAAAGTCACCGGCAGCGAGCAAACGCTGTCTGACCATGTCCGTCATTGCGTCGAAGACTATTTCGCCCACCTAAACGGGCACGATTCCAGCGGTTTATACCATTTGGTTTTAGCAGAAGTGGAAAGACCCCTACTGGAAACCACGCTGAAACACTGCGATTACAATCAAAGCAAAGCCGCGATTATCCTCGGTCTCAGCCGCAGCACCTTACGCAAAAAGCTTGAACATTACGGCATAGGTTAATTTCCAACCCTTCTTTTTACCCTTTCTTGAGGTTTGCATGAATCCCACTTTGGGCATAAATAAAAAAGTGACCCGCGCATTGGTCAGCGTTTCCGACAAAGCCGGTATTCTGGAATTTTGCCGAGAACTCAGCCACCTGGGCATCGAGCTACTATCTACCGGCGGCACGGCCAAACTGCTGGCCGACAATAATATTGCCGTTACCGAAGTCTCCGACTACACCGGCTTCCCGGAAATGATGGACGGCCGCGTTAAAACCTTGCATCCCAAAGTTCACGGCGGCATTCTAGGTCGGCGCGGCATTGATGATGCTGTGATGGCCGAAAACGGCATCAAAGCTATCGATATGGTGGTGGTCAACTTGTATCCCTTCGAACAAACCGTCGCAAAACCCGATTGCGACTTGGAAACCGCGATAGAAAACATTGACATTGGTGGCCCCAGCATGATCCGGGGCGCAGCCAAGAACCATAACGACGTGGCTATCGTTGTCGATCCGGTCGATTACCCGAAAATTTTGGCCGAGTTACAAGCTAATGCCGGCACCCTAAGCCACGACACCCGTTTTAAATTGGCGCTAAAAAGCTTCGAGCATACTGCGCGTTACGACACGATGATTGCCGCTTACCTGAGCAAAGTCGTCGATAGCGACGATTTCCCAGAAACCCTAAATCTGCAATTCCACCGCCTGCAGAGCATGCGTTACGGTGAAAATCCCCATCAAAACGCGGCATTTTATGGTGAAAAAAATCCACCCGCCGGCAGCATAGCCGCTGCCAAACAGTTACAAGGCAAGGAATTGTCTTACAACAATATTGCCGACGCCGATGCGGCATTGGAATGTGTCAAAGCGTTTAACGACCAACCGGCCTGCGTGATCGTCAAACACGCCAATCCTTGCGGCGTTGCGGTAAGCGGTGACATTTTCGACGCCTACAATCTGGCGTACGCGACCGACCCGACTTCCGCATTTGGCGGCATTATCGCTTTCAACCGCGAATTGGACGAAAAGACTGCGGCGGAAATCGCAGGACGCCAGTTCGTCGAAGTGATCATCGCGCCGGCCATATCAGCGGGTGCGCAAGCGGCGTTGGCTAAAAAACAGAACGTCCGGGTGCTGGAAACCGGCTATTGGACAAATACCCATGAATCAGCTTTAGATTTTAAACGCATCACAGGCGGCTTATTAGTTCAGGACAAGGATACCGGCAAGATCAGCGCTGCCGATTTGAAAGTAGTCAGCAAACGCGCACCAACTGAACAAGAATTGGCGGACCTATTATTCGTCTGGAAAGTCGCTAAATTTGTTAAATCCAATGCCATCGTTTACGGCAAAAACGGCCAGACCATCGGCATTGGCGCCGGACAAATGAGTCGAGTTTATTCGGCAAAAATCGCCGGCATCAAGGCCACCGACGAAAGTTTAACCGTGCCGGGCTCGGTCATGGCATCCGACGCCTTTTTTCCGTTCCGCGACGGCATCGACGCGGCCGCGGCGGCCGGCATAACCGCAGTTATTCATCCAGGTGGCTCGATGCGCGATGCAGAAGTGATTGCCGCCGCCGACGAACACAATATCGCGATGGTGTTGACCGGCATGCGGCATTTCAGACATTAATACGGGACAAGCTAATATGAACATTTTGATCGTAGGTAGTGGCGGCCGAGAACACGCCTTGGCCTGGAAAGTCAGGCAATCCGCAAAAGCCGGCAACGTCTACGTTGCGCCTGGTAACGCTGGCACTGCCCTGGAACACGGCATAAACAATGTAGATATTCAGGCCGACGATATCGAAGGTTTATTGAGTTTCGCTCAAGCCCGAGACATAGAGCTCACCATAATTGGACCGGAGGTACCCTTAGTCAAAGGCATCGTTGACCGATTTTCCGCCGCTGGTTTGAAGTGCTTCGGGCCGACTGCTCAAGCCGCGCAATTGGAAGGCTCCAAATCCTTCTGTAAGGATTTTATGATCCGCCACGGCATCCCCACAGCCGCATACGAAAGTTTTACAGAAGTTGAACCGGCAATCGCTTATATTCGCGAAAATGGCGCACCCATCGTTGTCAAAGCCGATGGTTTGGCAGCCGGTAAAGGCGTAGTCGTCGCCCAATCCGAACAAGAGGCAATTGCCGCGGTTCAAGACATGTTAGCCGGCAATACGTTTGGCACAGCCGGACACCGGGTGGTGATTGAAGAATTTTTGGATGGCGAAGAAGCCAGTTTTATCGTTATCGCCGACGGCTTGCATGCCTTAGCCATGGCCACCTCTCAAGATCACAAGGCCCGCGACAACGGCGATCAAGGCCCCAACACCGGCGGCATGGGGGCCTATTCTCCCGCACCTGTGGTGACGCCGGAGATTCACCAACGTGTCATGAATGAGGTAATTTTGCCCACGCTGCAAGGTATGCGTGAAGACGGTAACGAATATACCGGCTTTCTCTATGCCGGATTAATGATAGGCAAAAACGGTAGTATCAAAGTGTTGGAATACAATTGCCGCTTTGGCGATCCGGAAACCCAACCGATCATGATGCGTTTAAAAAGCGATTTGGTTGAACTTTGTCTGGCGGCCATAGATAAACAACTTGATCATACGACTACGGAGTGGGACGAACGCCCTTCATTGGGTGTCGTACTCGCAGCCGGCGGCTATCCCGACGACTATGCCAAAGGCCATCCAATCAGCGGATTACCGGGCAGCAATATTGGTGAAGATTTTAAGGTGTTTCACGCCGGCACCAAACAAGTTGCAGGCCAAGTAGTCACAGCTGGAGGCCGAGTATTATGCGCGTGCGCATTGGGCGACAGCATCGCCCAAGCCCAAGAAAAAGCCTACGAGCTATGCCGACAAATCAACTGGCAGGACGTGTATTTCCGAACAGACATCGGCTTTAAAGCGATTAAAGAAACCGCTTAACAAGTAAGTTTGAGAGATTTCAGAATAAGCGAGGACGATGTAATCCAGCCCGTAGACCGAATTACATCACTACAGGCAACTTAGGCGTCGCCTACACGCAGAACTTCAAGTTTGACTTTCGCCAAGCCTGCTTGGATAAAACCAAGCTCGCTGGCAGCCCTTTTGGACACATCAAGCAGCCGCTTATTGGCTTTATGAGCGCGGCTATTTATCCGCAACTCGACACTACGATTATTACTAAGATTAACGACACGCACCAAAGAACCAAACGGCAAGCTCGCGTGAGCCGCAGTTAATGCGTTTTTATCATAAAATTCACCGTTTGCTGTCCGCTGACCATGCAATTTGTCGCTGTAATACGATGCGACGCCGCTTTGTTCAAGGGAAAGAAAACCGTTCCTTTCTGTTTTCGCTAAACCTACAGAGCTAAAAGACGCTAGACTCGCTGAAAGCAATAATATTGCCGTCAATTTCGTTTTTCGCATCCTACCCTCCTTACGTTGAGTATTGACAGGAGGTTTGAGGTTATCCGAATAAAAACGCTTTGACAAGCTTTTTTCGTTAGTATACAAATTTCACCATCTGTCAATAACTATTTTTCGCAAGCCAAATTTATCTACTCTCTAAGAAACACAAGGCCTCGCGGGCAAACTCCAACGCATAGAACAACACTTAAAAAAAGAAAAAAACCTGCTTAGTCACAGCAACCTTGGAGATGTAATACAAACAAATCAATGCGCCACCAAAAGCCAACCATCGCGAACGTCCCGATTGGCGAATCGCCACAATCCCCAAGCCAATGTAAACTAACAACATCAATAGCTTGGCTACGATCCAAGCAAATTCTGCTGATAACCAACCTCCTTGAAAAACCAAGACAAATCCGGTCAACAAGACCAAACTCGCAATAACATGCGGACCAATTTTTAGCCATTTCTGCTCCAACAGGGCTGGCTTTAGCTCGGCAAGCACCACTCGCCCAATAAAGCTGACCACCAAAACTACCACGAAAAGAAGATGTATGTGTTTAAGCATGAGTACCCCAAATTTAGCTAAAGATTATTTTCGAGCCGCCTCCATTCGAACAACACAACGCCGTAAGAACAAACAGACTGCCAGATTCAAATTCCAATCCTATCATGCAACCTGCACGATGACCGAGGTTAACCATACCTCCTTTCCCTTCATCGCCCCGTAGAACACTCGACAAACGATAGGAATTTCCCGCAATATTTCTCGACTTGCCGCCGTAATGCAGGCTTCGGGCTACGGCATAAATGCATAGCAAACCACGCCGAAACAGATACGCAGCAACAGCATCGCATCAAAACCGGGTACTTTTCAGCCCAAAGAAAAGCCCATAATAAGTTGATTTTATTAGAAAAATAAAATACCTATCAGTCAAAACGAATAATCGCAAAAATATTGTTTTGACACAAAACAGTTTTGAGTGTAAAAAATGCACCGTCGACCAACAATAATACTAATTTCGACATACAACTCGAGTTGCCCCGTTTAGGGCTAATTATTACAACAACAAGATGAGGATTATAAAAATGGCTGAACAAGAAAAAGACAATACCTTTACTGTAGTTGCTGTTGTTACTGCAATTGCTATTGCTGGCGTCGTTTTGCTGAAAGCGGATGAAACCAAACATCTCAAATACAGCGGCGAAACTTCTGCCCAAGCTGAAGCCCAAGTTTTGGCAAAGCATAAAGATTTTAATAACGACGTTTTAAGCCAAGCAAAATAATTTTTGCTTAGCAATTTAGGCGCCAGCTGAAAATTCAGCTGGCGCCTTTTTTGTGCCCGCAAGTTTCTCACTCCATTTCTGATAGTTCGCTTTTTCAAGAACCCACGCTAATGTAGAATTGGGCCTTTATACCAATTTCATTTTAGCTACAGATGGACGTTATCCAACGCATTGCCGAAGAACTTTCAGTTAAGCCGCAACAAGTCGCCGCCGCAGCCGCCCTATTGGACGATGGCGCCACGGTGCCCTTCATAGCCCGCTATCGCAAAGAAGTAACCGGTGGCCTGGACGATACGCAACTGCGAAATCTTGAGGAAAGATTGATTTATTTGCGGGAACTTAACAGCCGCCGCGACTCAATTCTCGACACCATTCGCTCGCAAGGAAAGCTCACCCCGGAACTGGAACTAGCAATACTCGACGCCGACACCAAAACGCTTCTGGAAGACCTATACCTGCCCTACAAGCCTAAACGCCGCACCAAAGCGCAAATTGCTCGCGAAGCCGGTCTTGAACCATTAGCCGACGCCATCCTGGATAATCGCGACCTAATCCCCGAACAAATCGCAGCTAGCTATATCGATGCTGAAAAAGGTATCGCGGATGTCGCGGCGGCCCTGGAGGGCGCCCGTCAGATCATCATGGAGCGTATTTCCGAAGATGCCGAACTACTTGCTGAATTGCGCGAACGTGTTTGGAACAAGGGCATTCTGCACGCTAGCGTCGTGACCAGCAAGGAAGCAGAGGCAGCCAAATTCAAGGATTATTTCGACTATAGCGAAGCGATCAATAAGATTCCGTCGCACCGTGCCTTGGCCTTGTTCCGCGGTCGTAACGAGGATTTACTGTCCTTAACCCTAAAACCGGCGGAACTGGATCAAGAAGAACATCAGTTATGTTCACAATTCGTTAGTCAACGCCTGCAAGTTAAAGACACAGAAAAACCCGCCGATGCCTGGTTGGCCGAAACCGCCCGCTTTGCCTGGAAAATCAAATTATTTACCCGTATCGATATGGATCTAAAGCTGAGACTGCGCGAAGCCGCCGAGCAAGAAGCCATTAGAGTGTTTGCCAGCAATTTGCGCGACTTGATGCTGGCGGCGCCAGCAGGTCCCAAAGCGACCATGGGCCTGGACCCCGGCATTCGCACAGGTGTCAAAGTTGCTGTGGTTGACGCAACCGGCAAGCTGTTGACCACAGAAACCATTTACCCACATCAACCTAAGAACCAGTGGGATCAATCGATAGCAGTTCTGGCTAAATTGATCAAGCAGCACCAAGTACAACTGGTGAGTATCGGTAACGGCACCGCTTCTCGGGAAACTGATCAATTGGTTGCAGACTTGATGAAGCAACATAAAGACCTTAATTTTCAAAAAATCACAGTTTCCGAAGCCGGCGCGTCGGTATATTCGGCATCGGAACTGGCTGCTAAGGAGTTTCCAGACCTCGACGTCTCATTACGCGGCGCAGTATCGATAGCCCGCCGGCTACAAGACCCACTGGCGGAACTGGTGAAAATCGATCCAAAATCGATAGGCGTTGGTCAATATCAACATGATGTTAACCAAGTGCAATTGGCTCGAATGCTCGATACCGTGGTAGAGGATTGCGTGAACGCGGTCGGCGTAGACGTAAACACAGCTTCGGTAGCTTTGCTGAAACAAGTATCTGGACTTAGCAGCAGCATCAGCGAAAACATCGTTGCGTTTCGCGATGCGAATGGCCCGTTTGCGAACCGCAATCAGCTGAAAAAAGTGCCGCGCCTAGGCGATAAAGCGTTCGAACAAGCCGCCGGCTTTCTCAGAGTCATGAACGGCGACAACCCGCTAGACGCATCTGCCGTACATCCTGAAGCCTACCCGGTAGTCAATGCAATTCTTGAGGATACGGGCAAATCAATCCGCGACTTGATCGGCCAAAGCCAGTTTTTACGCGGCCTGAATCCGGCAAACTATGCCAACGCCAATTTTGGCGTTCCCACCGTCTCGGATATATTGCAGGAACTGGAAAAACCCGGCCGCGACCCGCGTCCGGAGTTTAAAAGCGTGCAATTCAAGGATGGCGTGGAGAAAATTACTGATCTTGAACCCGGTATGACTTTAGACGGCGTCGTGACCAACGTCGCCAATTTCGGTGCTTTTGTTGATATTGGCGTACATCAAGACGGTTTGGTGCATATTTCTCACCTAGCGGACGACTTTGTTAAAGATCCGCGTAGCGTCGTAAAAACCGGCGATATGGTAAAAGTACGTGTACTGGAAGTGGATGTAGCACGCCAGCGTATTTCTCTAAGCATGCGAAAAAACGTGGATGCCGGTGAGATTATTCCAAAAGAAAAACCGCAAAAAACTGCTCATAAACCCAAACAACAACCCGCGCTACAGAACAGCATGAGCAGTGCATTTGCCAAGGCGTTGAAAAAGTAAACAGTTCAGGGCTCTGCTATACTTTCGAGCGATTGTCGGTCGAAGCGGTAAATCCGACTCGACCAACAGATTCTCAAATCCATTCTCATATACAGGATCAGTTATGAATCGAAATACTCGCGCCCTGACCACTGTTTTATTCGCAGCTTTTCTAATGACCAGCTTGCCAAGCCTAGCGGAAGAGGCCGAAACCTATGGCGAAACCTTCGGGCGAAAACTGACTACCGGCCTCGCCAACATCACCACATCTTCCCTGGAAATACCAAAAAACATTATTTTAATCAATAATCAAAGCAATGTTATTTACGGCTTTATCGGCGGTACTTTTAAAGGGTTATTGAATATGGGAGGAAGAATCGGCGTCGGCGTGCTGGATTTGGTTTCCTCGCCAATCCCTACGCAGCCCATCGTCTATCCTTTATATGTTTGGGACAATTTCAACGCGGAAACCACCTACGGCAAAGCCTTCCGCCCCAGCAATTAATTACTTAATTTTGTGGTGGAGCGTTCACCTACTCCACCGTCAGATCAAGCAACCATCTTCAACTCGCTCATACCGTTGGCTTTTTTTACCAATTCAATCTGCGTTTTAATGCGCTTTTTTACCCCTTCGACGTGGGAAATTACACCGACCGTTTTCCCTTGAGTCTTCAAGCCTTCTAAGGCACTCATTGCCAAATACAGGGCTTCCGCATCTAAATTACCAAAGCCCTCATCCAGAAACAGTGAATCGATCGCCTTACCGTTGTTGGCAATCTCGGCTAGCGCCAAAGCCAAGGCCAAACTCACCACAAAGCTCTCGCCACCAGACAAGGTTTTCGGCAATCGCCGTAGATTTTTTTGTTTGGTATCTTCAACCTCTAGCGCCAAGCCATTATCACTGGCCAAACTGCGAATATAGTAACGTCCGCTTAGTTTTTCCAAAATCCGGTTGGCTTGCGACAACAAATTATCCACCAACAACTGTTGAATACGCCGCCGGAAACCACCCTGCTCGTCGTTAATCAACTTCATTTCCGCTTCGGCTTGTGCATGTATCACCCTTTGCTCAACCAAAAGCGCCTGAAGGCTCTGATATTTTTCTTGATAAGCTGACTGTTTATCCAGCTTAGTTTCCAACGTAGCCACTTCTTGTTCGGCAATATCGATTTTCTGGGATAGCTGGCGTTGGATTGCCAAAAGATCGGCTTCGTTTAAATCGGACGGCATAACCGCCAATTCCTTTTGTAAATCGGCTGACAGTTTAGCCAGTTCTTCGTCGATTGCTGCCAATTGCGTATTTTGCTGTTCCAGCTTTTGCTCAATTTCAGCCCGCCTATCGATCAGCTCTAAAGCCGACCGCAAACTATCGACATCAGTAAAAACGCCACCCGCAATTTTATTAGCTAATACTCGCCGCATTGCATCTAGTTCAAGTTGCTGGGTGGCTATTTGCCGCTCCAATTCGACGATGAGTTTTTGCTTCTCCAGGATAACTAGATGCAAACCCAGCGATTCTTCCGTTTGCAAGCTAGTCAAAGCGTCTGCCATCTGCTCCTGATAACTGGCTATTTTTGCCTGACTAGCGTGCAGTCTATCTTGCAAGCTAGCAACTTCCTCCAGCAAGCCCTTCTGACGTAACTCGCGGATTTGGTAATCCTGGCGCCGGGTATTGAGCTTATCGAAGACTATATTTTCTTTGCCTTTTCCAGGTAGCTTCTCACCCAATAAAGCCAACTGCTTTTCCAGTTTATCAACAAGCACCTTTTGTTCCGCCGTACGACTAGCGAAAAGCTGTTCCGATTCGATGTATTCCTGCGGCCGGTTACGCCAAGTGGCATCAAGTTGCTCCACCGACGCCGTTAATTTTTCTACCAATGCCTGCTTGGCTTCTAGCTCGGCCGTCCACTTAGCCACATTACGCTGTAACTGCGCGTGATCATTGACCAGGTTTTTGATTTTCTCCAACTCCTGGGCTTCTGCGTCCCACAAGCGTTTTTGCAAAGACAAATTGTTGATGTCCAACTCTGCACTGACGGCATTTAAACGGTTGCTCAAAACCAACCATTGCGAGCGCATTTGCTGCAATCTTTGCTGCCGAGCTGACAATTGACTACCTTGCTTTTTTGCCACTGCCAACTGCCCGGAGACACTATCGATAGCCGCTTTTAAGGCCTGCATCTTGCCGCGCTGATCGACTAAGGCTTTTTTAGAGTTGGTTTGGATTGGCGGTTTAGAAACATAGGGATGATCTAAGGAGCCACATAAAAAACACGGTTTACCATCAACTAACTTGCCGCGATCACCGCTAAATTTTTTCAGCAATGCCTCATTAAGCACAGCTTGCTCCAAGGCTTTGCCGATATTTTCTTCACGATCCATCTCGTCTCGCAGCGCATCCTGCCTGGCTTGCAAGCGGGTCTCATCGGGCAGTTCCGGCACTTTATTACGAGAGAACCAACTAAAAAAACTTTTTTTGGTAAATTTGGCGTTAACCGCAGCCAGCGAGTGCAGCTCCTGAAAATCATTGACTCGTGCTTGCTGCTCTACCAGTAACTCCTTCAACTCCTCGAAACTTTTACCTTGCGCCAACTCCAGTAGGGTTTTACGTGCAGCTTCAATACGCTCATTCAAATCGGCAACCGCCGTTTTAGTATCGCGCAAAGCAGTCTGGTTTTTTTTCAGCGCCGCAGTCGTGTTTTTAGTCCAATTTGCTTGTGTCTTCTGCTTACCGGCCAGCTCCGCCAATTCTGTCCGGAGATTACGTAACTGCACCACGTCGGGAAAGTCAGACTGCAAACTAGCGTCCACCTGATGATCTTGCAACCAGCCGTCTATTTCCGCAAGACTGGCCTTTCTTTCGTCCAATTGTTGTTGCAGCGTCTGCACCAGTTCGGCTTCACGCGGCAACTCAAGCTTCAGATCCCCCACTTTCAATTTCAGCGCGTCAATAGCCTGTTTTTGCTCCTCTACGCTTTTACCATTCAGGCTTGGGACGATTGCGTTACTGACGTCTTCGCCAAGTTGGCGCTGTAGCGCATTCAGCTCCTGACGATAAGCATCCAAGGTCGCCTGACTCTGGACAATCTGTCCCTGCTTACCGTCCAATAAAATTACTTCTTCGCGAAACTGCGTCGCTTGCCGACAATCGGCAATTTTCTGTAAATCGTCTTGTAACAGCTTAATTTGCGCATCAACTTTCTTTGACTGTTCGAGAAGTTGTCTTTGGCGTCCTTCTAGTGAGTGAATGTTTTCGATTGTAAATAGTTGCTGTTGCAACTGTTTTTGTTGGTTTTTTAACTCAGCAACTTGATCCTTGAAATCCTGTAAGTCTTGCTCACCGGCTTGCAAGGCTTCCGGACTGAGTAAAGGAATCAGATCAATATCCTGTTGTAGTTGCGTTAAACGACTGAGCGATGTATGAAAGTTACCTTCAGTCCGCTGCCGATACTCAACATAGATCTGGGTACCGCTGATTTTTTCCAGAATGTCCATGCGCTCGCTATCCAGCGCATTTAGAAAAGCCGCAAAGTCGCCCTGCGGCAAAACCATGGATTTGCTGAATTTATGAAAGTCCATGCCCGTCAACTCGGCAATTTTGGTCCGTACTGTATTTGGTGTCCTGGCGAGTAACTCCGAATCATCGTTTAACTTAGTCAAGCTCATTTCCGGCTGTAAAACCTGATCTTGATTTGCGTCAGCAGGCCGTTTTACCTGCCATGAGGAACGAAACCTCTCGCCATCTAAAGCAAATTCAACCTGTGCGAAGCTATCGTTTGCCTGCTTGGTGATTACATGCTCGGCAGGCTTGTCGAAACGAAAAGTCTCACCGTATAGGCCTAGCGTGATGACATCAAGGATACTGGTCTTGCCGGAACCGTTGGGACCAGTGATAGCAAACACACCGCTGTCGGCGATAGGTCCTTGCTCGAAATCGACTCGGCCTTCGCCTTCCAGTGAATTGATATTTTTGAAGACTATATTGAGTATCCGCATAATCCCAGGCTTTGAGGGCTGTTGGTGGCAATTTGCTCAAACTCGAATAGCATTAAGCTAATGCAAGCAAATCAGATTGAAAATCTATGCGTGTATTTTAGTGAATTTGACCTAGGGATGCTGAATAATATCGGAGGGCGAAATTATGGCTTTTGGAGTCTGAGCGATAGCTTTTTTATAAACAATCGCATCTCTGAGTTTTTGAAATTCCTTCGCATCAAAACCATTTGCCACACCCAGCAATTCAGCTTCACGGATTACATCCTCCGCCTTGTCGTATTCCTTTAACTCGATAAACAAGTAGGCTTTTTCGGCACGGAAATACATTCTATTTGGATCCAGCGCAATAGCTCTATCCATTTCCTCAAATGTGCTTTCTGTTTGCCCCTGAGTGAAATAGACCTTTGCTTTGATAAGATGCATCATCGGTTTATCGGTGAAGTTTGGCTGCATCAACGCAGCGTCTGACCATTCCAAAACATTTGCTGCAATCGTTTTGCATTCATAATCCCCATTGATCAAACAAGTAGCAGCAGTCCGTATCGAATCCATGGTACGCAACGGATGAGACTTATCCGATATTCTATGCAGGACTTCCTTGTGCACCAAATCTCTCAACGTTTCCATATACTTAACATCAAGAACCAAGGGTTCATCGTATCGCACAGGTAACGCAGCGTATTTTTGATCTTTAGCTACACCTTGAAAATTTATCAATCTGTTGAGTTCCATAAACATCTCAATCAAGGTTGACACTTCAAAAATGTTTAGTTTGGAGGCTGTCAGATAATACTGATAGGTTTCTGCGTTGGGACCGCGTTTGAGTTCGAGATTGTTGGCATAAGCGCTATTGGCCCGCACGGAGCCGGGATGATTACGCACCTCAAAGTAACTAAAACTGTCGAGATTTGACCAGATTGCGGCACGGGTATGCGTAGCCAAAGCCAGACTGCCAATGATACAGACATACAATCCATTGAGTAGCCTACTGCTGATTTGCTTCGTTAGTAGCTCGTACAACAAAGCCACTAGCGCTAAAACAATCCCGATACTGGGCAGATAATTGCGATGCTCGTATATCAATTCCAAAGGAAATATAGTGGACTCCATAGCGTGTCCGACAAAAAACCAAAGAACCGCAAAATTCAAAAAACGAGTTTTGTTTTGACAAGTGCTATAGATTGCTACCACTATCAACACTACAATACCGGCAATCGACAGCACTGTACCAAAAGGCTGAAACGGGCCCTTGCTCAAAACAAAATCATCGTGCGCCAAACTGAGCTGGGTATTATCCGGATAGAACAGCAATCCCAGATAGTAAAACAGTATTCTGGCTTCGGACATTAAACGCTCTGCCAGCGTAAATTCGCGCGTCAAATAACCGCCCAGCACATATTCCGGATGAGTCAGCAAGTACGCCAAGCCAAACAATACCGGCAATATGACGGTGACAAGGTAATAGCTGTACACTTTAAAGCGGGACGCTATTGGGATCGGCGGTAACAAGGTTACTTCACTGACAAAAATCAATAGCGGCAAAAGCAACGCATTTTCCTTGGATAAAACCCCTAAGCCTGTACCAAGCACACAGCCCAGCACCATAAACAGCAGGCCAGCAGGCTTTTCTAGCTGTAACCTACCTTTTAAAAACACTAAAAATCCGCTCAACATAAACATGCAGGCCATGCTGTTCATACGCTGGACGACATACAGCACAGAAGTCAGTTGTAACGGGTGTACCGCCCAAATTAGCGCGGAAAGAAAAGCTAGTTTTCGAACAGGAGAATTAGGTGAGGCAATCTGAAACAGTTGGCAACTTAGCAAGAAAACTAAAAAGCTATTGATGACGTGGATCCCAATATTGGCCAACTTGAATGGGACTGGGTCAAATTGCTGTCCCGCGTAAAAATAATTTAGCGCAAAACTTAGACTGGCAAGAGGTCGCTTGGCTGGACCGCTTGTATTGGCACTCCAAGCCGCCGCCAGCTCCTGGACAGAGAGTGTGTTAAGCGAAACACCAGCGTTGTCAACGATGTTAGGGTAATCGTCAGCTAAGAAAGGCCCGTGGCTCCCAGGGAAATAAACAATAAATATTGCTATCGCTAGAAGTCCTATAGAAAGGTACAAATGCCAAGATGTTTCCTTCGGGCTTCTCATCAAAATCATAGGAGTAGTTAAGACACATAAAGACGCTTAAAAACAAAAGGGGCCTAAGCCCCTTTTGCAATCCATTTGAATAAAGTTTCTACTGTTTAGGCAGATATTTTTGGGGTAATGAGCTTCCTGCGCCACTAGCCAATACAGCCCACTTCATACCCACACCAACGGTGCAGGTACCCTGAAACGTCATGGTTTGATCAGCATTAACCGATGTACCAATGGTTTTATAGGCAATGGTCACCCTGGCAGTTGAGGGACTAGCTGAGGTAATCTCAACGGACTTAACATAGTTACCGACGATTTGAGCTTTTGGGAGGATGCCAAAATACCCATTCGTTAGTGTTGCCCCACTGACCCACAAACTCTGCTCACTGCAAGATACGCCACCAGCGGTCATAGCAGGAGAGGCCAAACTTGGACCTTCCGATACTTTGGATTTAACGGTGTAATCTTGATATGCCGGAATCGCGATGGCAGCCAAGATACCGATAATGGCTACCACAATCATTAACTCGATCAAGGTAAAACCTTGTTGTACTTTTTGCATTTGCTTATTCATAACCACCTTCTTTTTTATGATGAACGGAACTTAAAACTCTCAGGCTTATTAGCAATTAGAATGCCAATTATCTTTCGAACAAAATAAAACGATAAAATTAAGCTTGTTCCACATACATTTCAAAGCCTTACACAACGCTCTTACAAATAAAATTAGGCAATATTCCTGTAGCCACAACCTTATCAAAAAAGTAGTTTTTGTTCATAACTGACGTTTTTTGTCACCCCTATAAATCGCTAAATAATTCAGGGATGGTTGACTACAAACTCTTACCGACAAACCAAAGCTCCAGCATCATCAACATCCACAC
Source organism: Methylomonas defluvii (assembly GCF_033949435.1). NCBI lineage: Bacteria > Pseudomonadati > Pseudomonadota > Gammaproteobacteria > Methylococcales > Methylococcaceae > Methylomonas > Methylomonas defluvii. The sequence goes on from NZ_JAXARY010000022.1 coordinate 20,746, forward strand.
TAAATCACCGTAATAGGCGGCATGCACACTTTGATGCATCTCGATAGCATGATCCAAAAAATCCGGTTTAAAAAACTCGCGCCGCTTCAAATCATTTATTGCTCCATAAGCCAGTTGCTTAAGCGGCTGATGGTCCTTCAGCCAAACGCCGAAAGGCAACCCAAAGCCATGCTTGGGCTTGTTGATAATCCGCTCCGGAAGGAAATCCGTCATAGCCTGCTTGTAAAACCAGCGCAGCTTTTGCCCTCGCAACTTGTCATTCGAAGGAATTCGGCAAGACAAGTCGAGAATGCGTCTATCCAACAAGGGGTAGCTGACTTCAACGCCTGCCATTTCGCACATTCTATTGACTTTGACCAAATCGTTATCGTGGAGCGTATTTTTCCAATCCAGATACAACATACGGTTCAAGGTACTAGCAGACTCCGGCCGCCAATAGTCTTCCCTAAACTGGCGTAAGGGCGCAGAAGCATCAATTTCCACTAAAAAATCAGCTTGAAAAATGTCTGCCGCAGCATGCCTATGCAAAAAATTGTAATCCTGGAGGCGGTCTGGCATCGCTGCGTTCGCTTGATCGATATAGCGTTTTGCCTTAAACGGTAGTTTCTGTTTGGCTATTACATCCGGCAAGTTATTTAATGTTGCTTCGAGGCCAGCGCTTAGGAATTTTGGCAGGCGATGATAACTCTCGAATAACATTTGCTTGGCATAGCGCTCGTTACCCGCAAAAATCTCGTCCCCCCCATCTCCCGCGAGCAAACGGTCAACACCATGATCCTTAGCCAACTTGGCGCAATAATACGCTGCCAAGGCCGACGCATTCCCAAACGGCTCATCGTAGTAAGCCGCTATTGCCGGCACGGCATTAACAGTATCCTCGGGAGTGACGTAATACTGGTGTTGCCGCGTATTGAAACGTTGCACTGCAATATTGGCGTACTCGATTTCATCATAGCCGTCAGCGTCAAAACCCATCGAAAAGGTTTTCGCCTTACCTGGAAATACCCTAGCTAAGGCTCCCGCCACACTGGAACTATCCAGCCCACCGCTCAGAAACGCGCCGGTATTATCTTCGGTATCGGCCATACTTCTGACCGCTTCGATCAACTGTTGCTGCAATTCCAAGCCGGCTTGCTGCAGATCGCAGGATTGCTCACGAAATACCGGTAGCCAATAGCGTTTTAAGCTGATTCGTCCGTTGTGATAAACCAAGCACTGCCCACCTTCCAGCTTTTTAACTTGCCGATAAATCGTTGTAGGGCTGGGACAATGGTTGAGATAGATGTAATCAAATACCGCTTGCGGCGCAATGCCGTTACTGACCTGAGGATGGCGCACTATAAAATCGGCACTTGAACCGAATATTAGGCCACCGGCAACTTCTGCGTAATAGATGTTACTGAGACCAATCGGATCGGTAGCCAACATCAGCAGCTGCTGATTGGTATCGATAAGCAGCAAGGTATCAGCTTCCGGCAAACCGACTAAAAAATCGACACCGCGACTTAAATAGGCATCCCACAAACTCTGTGAGCGACCTGATCGCGAACCGGACTGCGGGACGAGCAACAACACCCCATTACTGTCCGTCATATCGGTCGCAGCGGTTGAAAAAGCGAAGTTCTGACCATGCCGAACATTAAATATTGAATCTGCCGCCGTCATTTGCCCCAGCAAAGCGATAGATTCATCTTTCTGGAGACCGCTCCCCATCCATCCTGCAAATTTTGTCATAGTGATCGATATAGTTATGCCTTGACGTGACTAATCACATAACGGAACTTTCCTGAACGCTCCTTGGGAATGTAATCGGTGTATTCGATATTGATAGTAACGGCTTGTCCTAAACGTTTTTTAAATTCGTCGACGATTTTTTGTTCGTAAGCCGCTTGATATTTTAGGGTTTTAACAATTTGCACAGTGGTTTTATCCAAACTGTCTTGGGTAATTTTAAAGGAATCAACGCCTTCTAAATCTCGCAAGACATAAATCAATGCCAAGCCATGCAATACTGTTCCATCCTGAGCAACTACAAAATCGGTGGTTCGACCTTGAATCTCCTCCAGCACGGGTAATCCTCGCCCGCAGGCACAGACTTTATCCGACAATATTCCCATATCGCCGGTACGATACCGAATAAACGGAAAATCTCTGGTTGCCATATGCGTAACCACAATTTCACCGAGCTCTCCGTTAGGTAAAGGCTGGCCTTGTTTGTCTACAATCTCGACGACAATGTCCTCAGCGGTAATATGCATACTGCCTTCGGGACACTGATGCGCGATAAAACCGGCATCACGCCCGCCGTAACCATTCGCAACCGGACAAGCAAACACGTTTTCTATTTTTGTCCGCTGGTGATCGTAAAGCCGTTCCGATGTCACGAAAGCCACTTTAATCCCCAAATTATGCAATGCTACGCCCCGCTTCTCAGCATGACTGGCAATGTGGGCCAACGCAGAAGGATAACCAAATAACATTTTCGGGCGAATCTGCTGGATTTGTCGAACAAAGCCATCCAACTTTTCCGACGACATTTCGAACGCCGGAATCAAATGTGTACGCAACAATTTATCGCGTAACAAGCGAATTTTATCTTGCGCCCCTAGTTCGATTGGAGATCCCCAAATTACTGCTTCCGGATCACCTATATCCACACCCCACCAACGGGTAGCTCGCCACTTTGCCGCGACATCATGACTAACTCGGCGGCTACCGATGTAAAAAATCAATGGTTCTCCACTGGAACCGCCAGTGTTGAAACGTGCGAGTCTTTGGGCATCATCCGCTTTCATTTCATCAAGATGCTGCCTGATTTCCGGCTTACTTAACAACGGTAGCTCGGCTAATTTTTTCACACTATCAAGGTTCGCCGGATCAAACCCCAAGTTAGCGAACAACCGTCTGTAGTAAGGCACATGAATTTGTACGTCTTGCAGAAACGCGCGTAAATGTTGCAATTGCAACTGCCTAATCTCGTCGGGTTTTAGCCACTGACTGCGCTCCATGCCGCGCCTAACTTTGACGGTAGTATGCTTTTTTAAGGCTTCGTGAAGCGGAAAGATTACCGTTGAACAAAAAGACGTATAAAAGCTCATGACCTCACCAGTTTTTTAAATTCCGCCAACAAAATATCCACCCGCTTATCCCAAGAGTTATCAGCCGCATAATTTACAAGCGCTTGCCGGTCCCACTGCCGTTGCAAAGCATGATCAAGCGCCATTAACAATGCTTCAGCGTCCCCAAACGGCACAATAGTACCCAATGTTTCATCAGCAACCACCTCGCTATTGCCGCCAACATCGGTGCTAATCACCGGCAAACCGCAAGCCATAGCCTCCAAAAATACGTTGGCCCAGCCCTCGTTGGCAGTAGCCAGCACAAACAAATCGGCTGCCGATAATGGGCCGTGCAATTGTTCAGCGGGCAAAGCCCCAAGAAAACGAACATGTTGGCCAATATTCAGCGTTTCAACTTGTTGCTCCAAGCGACTGCGAATATCGCCTTCCGGACTAGCGCCTCCAACGATCAAGTATAGCAATCGCGGGTATTTTTCGATTAATGCCGGCAAAACCTCGATCACCCGGTGAAAGCCTTTTCTATCGACCAATCCGCCGACCGAAATCAGTACTTGGGCGCCTTCAGGAATTTGCCAATGCTGCCTTGCCTGCTTTTTATCAATAGGAAAAAATTTCGCGGTATCGATGCCGTTGCCGACCACCTGGATTTTTTTCGCGTCGGCGCCTAAATCCACTACGTGCCGCCTTAAAGAATCCGATACCGAAAATACTCGGGAGGCATCATTAAGAGCCTTTAATAATCGTTGGCGGCGACTGGGAATTTTAGACAACGGCACTTCTGTGCCGCGTAAAGTGATGGTGACCGGCACCTTAAACCATTTCCCGAGTAACGTGGCCGCATAACCGTCAGGGTATGCGAAGTGCGCATCGATCACATTAAATACGAAGCTCTTTTTTAATTGACGACAAATCAAAAAACTACAGATTGCCATAAAAAAGCCGTCCCAAGAACGTCCGATTCCGGGTATCGATAAAAAGCGCGGGAAATAGACAGAAATACCGTCTTGATTTTCGTATTTATCCGGTTGCGGCCGGTAATTTGGTTTAAACCATTGAATCAGGCTTTGCAGTGGGAACCAAGGCACCGGGGAAATGACAACTAAAGAACAATGACCGGCCACTTTGGACATACGCTCACGAATAAAAACGCCAGCGTTAGGTCTGACACGACTGGGATACAAAGAACTGAAAACAATCAGCCTTGGCGAGTTATCGGCCATCGTTACCCGCCATTATCCTGCCGTAAACAGGCTGATAATGACTGACACTGCGCTGCCAATTACGCTCTTCTTCGACATAGCACCTACCGGCTCGCCGCACTTGCTCCCATTGATCTTGCTGATCGAGGACCGTCAACACCGTTTGCGCCAACGCTGTCTTATCCCCCGCTTTGAAGAGATAGCCAGTTTCCCTGTCTCGAATTAACTCATGATGCCCACCGACATCCGAAGCCACCAACAAGCGGCCTTGCGCCATGGCTTCCAGCGGTTTTAAAGGTGTCACCAAATCGGTTAAGCGCATCGCCAAGCGCGGATAAACAAAGATATCGACCAAATTGTAGTAGCGCTGCACTTGATCGTGAGCGACACGTCCGGGCAGAATCACCCAATCCTGTAAGCTCAGCGCCTCAATTTTCTGCAGGATTTGTTGCTGTTGCGGCCCACCGCCCACTAACAACAAACGCACATCAGGCTGCTGCTGGATAATCGCCGGCAATGCATCCAGCAATAGCAACAACCCCTCATAAGCATAAAAAGACCCGATAAAACCGAGCACAATTTTGCCGCTCAATCCCAGCTCTGCTTGCAAGTTTGGCTCGGCGGCCTCGCCGTAGGTAAATTTATCGATATCGACGGCGTTGGGAATCACGGTAATTTTTTCCGCCGCGACTCCGCGGCCTATGATATCCCGGCGCAGACCTTCGCAAATAGTCGTCACCGCATCGGCACGCTTAAAAACATGTGTTTCCAATGCCTTAGTCAATCGGTAACGTAAACTACCTTCATGGGTGGTGCCGTGATCGACGGCCGCATCTTCCCAAAATGCCCGGCATTCGTAGACCAACGGCAATCCGTATTTTTTTGCTACTTTTAAGGCCGCAAGCCCGTTCAACGCGGGCGAATGGGCGTGCAGAATGTCCGGTTTGATCTGCGGAATAATTTCATCCAGCCGTTCCGCCAACGACTGTACGATGGCCCATTGATTTAAAACCGGCAATTTCGCCGCTAAACCTTGTGGGATAACAGATCGATAAAAGGTCAGCCCGTCAACGGTTTCAATGGGGGCTTCCGCGACTTGATGTTTGGCGGATGTGACATGAAACGTCTCCCAACCCAGTTTGCGTTGTTGCTCGAGAATCGCACGAGTACGGAAGGTGTATCCGCTGTGCAACGGAATGGAGTGATCCAATATGTGTAATATCTTCATGTCAAGAACGGGTTAAGGAATATTCCTATTGGCAACTTGCCGGGTTCGACATGATTGCCATGATTTATGTGGTTTTTGTATTGTCAGCCAGCCGAAACCAAGCCTTTCTGATTAAATGCGGCACTAGTATATGCAAGGGCATTTTTAACCAATGCGAGCGAAGAAACAACAGCCAACGAGCAAAGCCGGTCAGGCTATCCATGCAGCTAGAATGGTGTGGTTTTAGGGCTTGCGAGAAAAGATAGTCCATAACTCGGTTTTTTCCGCCTCCCGCGTAGATGATAGAAGCTTCAATGACACTATCAGGAACCGGCGTTGCCAATATTTTGGTGGTATAACGGAGGGCGTAAAACAAGGGCTTACCCAATCCCAACATTTCCGCTCGATGATGCAGGTTTTCCCAAAAACGCAGATCATTGCCACTAAATTCGCGTAGGAGCAAATCGATGTCGCTCAAATCGCGCAAACCATTTTCAAACTCTCCTCCCCAGAACAAATGGCTGGCACTATGGAGAACCATATCCTCGGGGGCCAAAACCCAATAATCGGTATCGGTTATCTTGACAGCGGCTTTTAGCAACAACTCGGCATCAGGGTATAAATTACAGGTTTGCGGAAGTATATTGTGGTGAATATCCAGCGAAGTCCCACGCTTGATATGCCTAAGCGGCGGCAATTCATGCATCCACTGCTCGTAATAGCGCTGATCGTAATTATCCATCGGTTCAGGAAGCCATCCATGCCATTTCAACGCATCTTTGACCTGTTTCAACTGAGTCTTCGGCACCAGTATATCAATATCGCTGAATACGCGCCCCAAACCAGCATTCAATCCGGATGCCGAATAAGCGGTGCCTTTCAACAAAATTAACCGAATATTCAAAAGCTTAAAGACCTGCAACAGGTTATGCAGCTCCCAATTGACGATGCGCTTTTGAGACAACCAATAAGTCTCGGCTGAATCGAGGTGATATGCAAAATGCTGTGGCGGGCTGAATAGTAGAAATTTTTTCTGGAAAAATGCCAGTCTGGCCAATACTCCGGCGCTCCTTGCTTGCCTTAACAACAGCTCCCAATCGGAATTCGAGTCAATACTATCTTTCGCCTTGAGCATCAAGTATTCATTCAACAAATCAGGCATCATGCGACTCTCTAGCGTACATCATCCAATAATTGCACAAATAAATCAGACGCATGGTTAAAATCGCCATCGTAAATGAAATCATACGCCTGACAGCTGTTTACCAGACCCAACATGGTCTGAAAACCCTGCGCACCTAGTACACTGTAATTGAATGAAAGGTCCGCCAGCCGCATGAACGCCTCAGCCTTTGGCACCGCAGATAAACTCAAGGATGATTCAGCTCGATACTTCGGAAATACAACCAAGCATGGCACGGCGGTTTGGTCAGCTTTTGACACCGATTCGGAGGGCGGCTTCATCAGACAAACCGATCCTTTCAAAGTATCGTGAACAACAGGACTGAATTGGCAAAATGGAAAAGTATCAGCGATCACCGATATTGATTCGTTTTTCAAACTAACTGGACGCGGTACCGGAACAACATACCCGGTTGCTCGATCCACCAAGGTTAATTCATCAGATAATAGTCGCCAACCGTTGTTGATTAATGCTGCGCACAATGTGCTCTTACCTGACCCCGGCGCACCAGGTAAAATTAACGCTTTACCGTTTCGTTCCACCACGGCGGCGTGAATAATTAGAAACCGGTGTGAGTAGCCGGATATACACCAGTTCAACCCCCATTCAAAGAATGGAAATGCCTGCACATAAGGCAAAGGCTTGAAAGGAATAAATTGATCAAAGGCAAATAGCACCTGTTTGCGAAAGAAACGTCTTACGCCCGCAGGCTGAATTAAGCGGACATAAAAGTCGCAAAAAGTATCTGGGGGTAATATCGGATAGGCAGAGTAAAGCTCAATGATACCCTGCTGAACTGACGGCATACCAGAATGAATTCTAATTGAAAAAGGGCCAATCCTGATAACAAACTGCCCAGACGCTATCAAAGATGAAGTGGAATTAGGTTCGCGCAAAATAACTATATACTTTCAATAATCTTAAGCTTGCACAACTGGTCAAGTACGCTATTCAACGATTGCTTATCCAAATTACCCTCAGAATCGATAACAATACTCAGTAATTCCGGCTCACTAATTGCGAATTCGGAACCGCTGATTATCGATAAAACCAAACTTGTATCTTTATCCAAATAATGAGTTTCACCGCTACCATGATGGAAAGCAACAGATTCATAACCAAAAGATACGAACTGAATAGGGAAGCTTCGATAAATTTTCCACTTCACAACATTAATGGCTATTGATGAAGATTAGCTAATAATTCAGCAGCACCGACTTCATTCGTTACCGCTAAGCTACCGTCATAGAAGGGCTCATGAAAAGCGCATAACCGATAAAGCTTTATCACCTCTGCAGGACTAACATCCTGAATGGACCCAGCACTGGCATTCAAATAGGCTACGCATGCATCCCGCTTGACTCCAGTTCCGGATAGGGCATCCCAAAAGGTAGTCGTATCTGATAGGCTAGTTGGATCAAATATCGACGCAAAAGTAGTTGCATTCTTGTAAGTATAGCTGCCGGAGATTCCACATTGGCTACCAGTGCTTGATGTCCCACCTGAAAAACTACTTTCAGCTAAAATGGCAGTACACATCGAAGCGGCCGGACTAGGTGGGACGGGATTTATGGGCGTATTTGCACCTTTTTTATAATATAGCGCCCCGTTGGATTTTCTCTCCACCCTGAAAGGACAGACGCGCGCCGCAATCCACTTCAAGTAATTTGGGTCCGTAGCAGTATCTACATTGCTTAGCCAGACGCTAGGAGACGTTCCTGCCCTACAAACCGACATATCCTCGGAATGACTCGACACATTGCCTGATTGCACTCCTGAGATAGTACATTGATACACGCTGCCTAAAGCGGTCTTGCTTGTGAGGGTCATTAAAACCGGCGTGATCACACCGGCTTTCGCGAAAGATCTTCTGGATTTATCAAGTGAGCTACCAACGTGCTGGGATTCTTCTGCAGTACGTTTCTGTTCATCTATTCTGTTCATCTGGAACCCTCTTAAATTAAACTTTGAATTGGTTCGCACTCTAGCAAAATACCTTGTATCTGTCTATTGCACACAGGTACAGATCCAGAATTTGAAAGTCGATCATTTAACTATTTCGAATAAACGCTTCAAACATCAGCAATGACCAAATTGACGCGCTGTAATCCCGCAGCCCGGACTGATGCTGAGTAACCAAATGATGCAAATAAGCGTCATCGAACCACCCTGTGCTTTTCAGAGTTTCCCCCAACAAGGCCTGCTGCACTCGCCCCTTTAACGGACCTCTAAACCAGTTACTTAATGGCACCGCAAACCCCATTTTGGGACGATAAAGAATATCATTAGGTAGATAAGGTTCCAATGCCTTCTTGAATAGATATTTACCTTCTCGCCCATGCAGTTTTAAATTAGGTGGCAAGGTTGCCATCCATTCCACTAACTTGTGATCTAGCAACGGCACCCGAACCTCCAAGGCATGGGCCATACTAGCCCGATCAACCTTAGTCAGAATATCTCCAGCCAAATAAGTTTTCAAATCCAAATATTGCACCATTGACAATGGATGATCAGGAGCTTGTTGTTTATACCGCCGGAATACTTCAATAGCTTGATAACCCTGCAACTCGCTCTTTAGACTATCGCTAAATAATTGGCTGCGCATGCCGTTGGAGAGTACCGAGACACTGTGAAAATAACCTGCCATCGAATCTCTACCAATAGACTCGAATGTTGTTTTTGCCCGTAAAACCTTGGGCGCCCAATCCAGCTTTGGATATACCTTGCCCAAAGCAGAGAACAAAGGCATCCGCAATGCATCAGGCAATAATGCCCTCATCCTCTCTTCATAGGTGTGCCAACGATAGCGCCTGTAACCAGCCAGATTCTCGTCGCCGCCGTCGCCAGATAACACCACGGTCACCTGCTTCTTGGCCAATTCGCAAACCCGGTAAGTAGGTAACGCAGAACTGTCGGCATAGGGCTCGTCATATAAACCGGACAACTGATCAATCAAACTAAAGTCTTCGGGATCGACTTGTTCGACTCTATGTGCAGTGTGATAGCGGTCCGCAACCTGAGCGGCGAATTGCGCTTCGTTAAATTTAGGATCGCCAAAGGAAATCGAACAAGTATTGACCGGGTCTTTGGATAGTCCTGCCATCAATGCCACGACACCACTGGAATCGACGCCGCCAGACAGAAATGCCCCCAATGGCACGTCAGCGACCATTCTAATTTTCACAGCCTCGCGCAAGCGCTCGATTAACTCTTCACCGGCTTCTACTGCGTTGCCCGCAGAGGCCGTCTGAAATTTAACATCCCAATATTGTTTAGGCCGAAAGCCGTTCTGTCCTCGTTTAATCGTTAAACAATATCCAGGCTCAAGCTTGTAAACACCTTTATATATGGTTTTTGGATCGGGAATATAGCCAAAGCCGAAATAGTCCTCTACCGCAGTAGGGTCAACATTTTTAGGCAGTAAAGGGTGTTGTTTTAATGCTTTCAGTTCGGAACCGAAAATGAACTGACCGTTACTTAATTCAGCATAAAACAGCGGTTTTACGCCGAGACGATCTCTAGCCAAAAATAAGGTCTGCCGCGGCCTATCCCAAATTCCAAATGCAAACATGCCGCGCAAGCGTTCCACGCACGACTCACCCCAAGCCTGCCAGGCATAGAGAATGACTTCTGTATCGCAATGCGTCCTGAAACTAAAGCCCAATGCCTCCAATTCTTCTCGCAATTCCGGAAAATTGTAGACCTCGCCGTTATAAGTCAACACTACATTGCCATCCTGACTATGCATGGGTTGTTGACCGCTGGACAAGTCAATAATAGACAGTCTGCGGTGCCCAAAACCCAAACCAGGCTCGGTATGCAAACCGCCTTCGTCGGGCCCCCGGTGAAACTGGGATTCGTTCATCCGCGACAACAAGTTGCGGTCTATTTCACTAGCACCTGTAATATCGAAAATACCGACTATGCCGCACATATGAGTTCTCTCTGAATCATTTACTGCTTGTCATAAACTTGCCGATAGCGATCCACCATGCTATCGATTGAAAATTCCGCCTGAATCCGCCTAAGCGAAGCTGCGCCCAGTTGCTGCCGTTTGCTATCATCCAACGCCAAATCACGCATCGCGAATGACAATCCCGCTACATCCTCTTTTTCTACCAGACATCCGGTCTTTCCATCCAGAACCAACTCGGGGTTACCGCCGACACGAGTCGCTATAACCGGCAAACCGCTAGCCATCGCTTCCAATATGGTATTGGAAATACCTTCGGCTTTTGACGGCAATACAAAAATATCCAGACTACGCAGGATTTTGGCGATGTCGTTACGTTCGCCGGGCAACCAGACTTTATCGGCAAGACCGGCGACACTCAATAAATCAAACGCTTCGGCTCGCAAAGGCCCGTCACCAATCAAAAACAATCGGGTTATTTGGGCAAATTCTGGGGATTTTTGACAAGCATCGATAAACGCCCTAACCAGCGTCAATTGATCTTTCACGCCGTGCATGCGCCCGACCGTACCGATCACCAGCTTTTCATCCAAACTCAGCAAGCAACCGTCCGGTATTTGTCTAATTCCGGCACGAGGATAAAATGTTTTGGTGTCGACGCCGTTACAGATGCGCGTAATTTTAGCCGAAGGAATACCAACTCTATTCAGCAAATAGTCCTGCAAATGCTGCGATAAAGGAATGAAGCGATGGATGATTGAACCTAAACCCCGCCTTAGCCATTGATATTTGACATTACTGCCATCCGGATCGAAGACATCCCAACCATGCTCGCCATGCACCCGATAAGGCACGCCGGATAACAATGCGCAAATCTGATATTCGATAGCCGCTAAATTACGGGTATGCACGATAGCGGGCCGCCATTGCTTCAACAAGCGATAGACTGTATAAAACGACGCCCAATCCTGCCCTGGGCGCTTATGCAACTGATGAACAACCACATCTTGCCGCTTGATACGTTGGCTGAATTCGGTACTATCCGCCAAACAGATAATGGCATGCCGGTAACTGTCTTCCGGTAGATTGTTGATGATATTGACCAGACCGTTCTCCAGACCGCCGATACCTAGCCGATAAATGATGTGCACGATTAAGGGCGGTAACGGCTTGGACATTTATGCAGACTCGCCCGCTATCAATCGGCACAAGCGTTGGCCGTTTTGCTCCCAACTGAAATCGCTTTCCACATAGCGGCGATTGATGTCAGCTGATTCGACCGGCTGACTCAAAAACCGTAAAACTTGGCAGGCGAAGTCTTCGGGAGCGTCGGTTATCGCCACCTGCAAATCCGCTCCACCTGGTATACCTTCCATAGCCGCCGTAGTAGCCACTATCGGCTTAGCCATCGCCATTGCTTCCAACACCTTGTTTTGAATCCCTCTGGCAATTCGCAGGGGTGCGACGACAACGTCAGCATAAGCTACATAGGGCCTGACATCGTCAACCCGACCGGTCACAATGACGCCTGAGTCTTTATCCGCCAGTTGCAACACCTCTTTGGCAGGCTTGGAACCCACTATATAAAAATGTACTTTAGGCAGGCGGCTTTTAATAACTGGCAATACCTGCTCGGCAAACCATTTGACCGCATCAACATTGGCCCAATAGTCCATGGCGCCGGTGAAAACAATAGTATTCTGCTCAGCCGGGAACGGCGACTGCCATGACAACTCCGGATTGAATCTTTCCGTATCCACTCCGTTGTTCACAAAACCAATTTTGCGAACTGATTCTGGTGCCAAAGTTTTAAACAAACCTGCTTCTTGTTCGGATACGAATATTGTCGCATCAGCCCATGCTGCGATACGTCGCTCATAGGCCAAAAGCTTTTCGGCTTCACGCCGGTAAATCCAATTGGCTGGCCAGCGCTTGCTGAAGGCATATTGCTGCCATTTGTCGGAATCGACATCGACAAAATCGGCTACACAATACAAGTTGGTATATTTCTCGACGTATTGCGCCATCGGCGATGAAAAAATCATCGCCCGTTCAATACCCTGTTCGTTAATAGTCTTATCCACCCACTCTTGCAACCCACGGTTTCGGTAATACGGCAAACTCAAGGCTTCTCCACTCAACAAGCCTGCCAAACTTTTAATTTTACCGATCTTGGGATTTAATTCGATACAGCAAGTATCCGCACAGAAAGACTTTAAGGCGTCGAGATGCCGCCTGTCATCAGGATCATCGATAAAGGTCCCGAGAAATATCCGGTATTCGGCGGCTAACGCCTGCAAAAAATGAAATGAACGAATCTTATCACCCTTGTTGGGCGGATAAGGAATACGATGGACCAAGTAAAGTAATTTAGGCTTTTCCATTAGCCTAAGTCCTTGGCAAGCCAAGGGCCAATTAGCTGACTAAGCGGCAAAGGCAAACGCTTCCAAGCCGCAATAAACAAGCGGTATTTAGGATTTAGCGGATTGATTTCGGGTATTTGTTTGGCTTTAACCAGATCAACCTCGTAATAGAGCGGTTCCGGTTCAAAACCCCAGTGCTTTTTAAAGCGATAAGAGCCCGTGCCAACTTTACTGCGACCATAATCGAAAATCTTGCAGCCCTTTTCCACCGCACGCCGCATCACTTCCCAATACATGAAATCGTTGCCTTTCAAATCACGGGCTGCGTCGGTGCCGCCGCCGTAATACGGCAAAACCTCGTCCTTGAAATAAAAACTCATTACGCTAGCCACTAATTGACCTTCGTGCTCTATCGTGAGCACCTCGCAACTCTCACCAAATACATCCTGCAAAATTTGAAAATATCTTTTCGGAAAAACCGGGGTGCCTAAATTCCGGACACTTTCGGAATAGGCACGATACAAACGTTCGACATTATCGTCTATGACACTGGTAAGACCGGCTTTAATGCCGGCCCGCACCATTGCCCGCTGTTTACGCGGAATCGCATTCAGATTTTTTTCGACATCTGGATCGAGTTCTTTTCTAAACGTGACATAGAGTTCTTTGTGCGGCCAATCCGGGTGATGCTGTTGTCGACTTCTCATCTCCAGACTATCCACGCCCAATTCCCTAGCCAGTTGTTGCGCTTTGCTTTGTAAGCCTGCGAAGGCTTCATCATTGCTTGCGACAATTCCACCATAAACACAAAATGCGTTTGAAACCAAAGAATTACCAAACAACAAGCTATTGACATGAGTCAAGGGCAAAATACCGGTAATTTCGCCATCTTGCTCTGTGTAGTAATAATAGGTGTTATGTCCGAAAGCCTGCTTTATCACTTGCTGCCAGGCCGATAAATGAAAAAAGCTGCCATCGGCCGAAGCCATGACATAGTGATCCCAACGCTCTCTTTGGGAAGGCTCAAGTAATTTGATCATGACTGACTATGATGATGTGTCTGTTTGTTTGCTTAGAAACACGCTCTGCATGGTATCCCAAGCAAAATCAGCAAGTAAGCTGTTAAGGCGATTTTCCATTCGACCCAGATTCAGATAATGTCTAAAGCGGGTTTTAAATGACAGATCATGCTGCCGCGGTTGCTCTGGATCTATTTCCCAAGGGTGAAAATAAAAAATGCCAGACTGGTTTTCGCATTTGTTGAGGTGGCGATAAGCCCATTTCGAAAATTGGTACGGATACAATCTAAAAAATCCGCCGCCGCCACAGGGAACATTACGATTCAGAATTTTTAATGTAGTAATCGGAATTTCCAACAGTTTCGGCGCGTTGCCCGGCCGATAGGCGAAGCGAGGAGCTCCCGGCATACCGTATAAATCATGCTTGACCGGGTAAATACTGGAACTGTACTGAAAGCCTTCATCCTCAAGGACTTCTAAGGCCCAAAGATTTTTGGCGCCAATTGAATAACTAGCCGCCCGATAACCCACAATTGGCTGATCACCAATATCTTCAAGAATCTGCCGGCTAATTCTAATGTCTTCCCGGAACTGCTCCGGTGTTTGTTCAGTTACCCGGGTGTGCTGATAACCGTGCGACGCGAGTTCATGCCCTTCATCGACAATCCGCTTAACCAACTGCGGGTAACGCTCAGCCACCCAGCCCAAGGTAAAAAACGTTGCTTTTACTTGATGTTGAGCAAACAAATCCAAAATTTTCTGGGTGTTCCGCTCTACCCGGTGAGGTAAAGCATCCCACTGATTACGCTGAATATTCGCCTCAAAAGCCGAGACCTGAAAATAATCCTCGACATCGACCGTCATGGCATTAACCCGCACAGGCAAATTCATACAGTTTTACCTTGCCAACTCATAACGACGCAGAATTTCATCGACGATGCGATCAGCCGCTTTACCGTCCCAATATTCCGGGACTCGACCACTCTTACCGCCAGTGTGCAAAATATCATCAACACATTGCATGATTTTGGCCGGATCGGTTCCCACAATAGTATTCGTTCCCTCGGTGATCGTGATCGGCCTTTCGGTATTTTCCCGCAAAGTCACACAAGGTACACCCAATGCGGTGGTTTCTTCCTGCAAGCCGCCGGAATCAGTCAAAACCAATTGGGCTGCTTGCATCAAACCAAGCATTTCCAGATATGCCACCGGCGGCAGCATAATCACTCGCTGTTGCGGCAATAATTGCAGCAAACCCGCTTCCGCAATTTTTTGCTGTGTGCGTGGGTGAACCGGGAATATTACAGGGAGTTTTTCACTAATATCACCCACTACCCGAACCAAGCGCTCCAGTGTTTCGGGGTCGTCAACATTAGAAGGTCGGTGTAATGTTAATAAGGCGTAAGCTTTTTCCGAAACAACCTGCTTAGAACCGTATCGCTGCAATGTTTCCGCCAAAGAAGAGGCTTGCTGGCAGTTAGCCAAAAGCGTGTCGATCATCACGTTCCCAGTAAAGCATATCCGCTGTTCTGCAATCCCCTCCCTTGTCAAATTATCCGCCGCCGCACGTTCCGTAGTGAATAGCAAGTCGGATAGCTGGTCGGTCAAAATCCGGTTAATCTCTTCCGGCATTTGCCGATCATAACTTCTTAAACCGGCTTCAACATGAATCAGTGGAATGTTCTTTTTCACTGCGACCAACCCGCAGGCGATGGTGGAATTGACGTCGCCGACAACCAATACCGCAAAAGGCTTAACATCATCCAAAACCGGCTCAAAGCGCAACATGACATTTGCAGTCTGCACGGCGTGACTGCCAGATCCGACCCCCAAATCTTTGTCCGGCTCCGGAATACCGAGCTGTTGAAAAAAAGTATCTTTCATGGCCTGGTCGTAATGCTGCCCGGTATGCACCAAATAAGGAGTGATCAAATGGCTAACAGCTTGCAACTGTCTAATAATGGGCGCCATTTTCATGAAATTAGGTCGCGCGCCAACCACGCAAACCAAGACTTTAGGGAACATTTTTTAATCCAGGGAGGTTGTTGTATCGCTGTATACGGCATCCATATCCAATTGCAGCAGAATAGCTTTTCTAAGCAACGCTTTTTCTTTATTCAGACTGTTTCGAAGATTAGTGACAACGTCTTCTAGCCTGGCAATCCGATGCTCAAGAGATTCTGAGTCAACACCACTGAAACGATGTAAAGGTGGCATGGAATTCTCATACTCCTCGTCAGCGGCTTCGAGTAACATTTCTTCCTTAACCTCGACAATCACTTTGGTGACCGCCTGCTCATCCAGCAGCTTCAACTCCTCCAAATAACCGAACAATAGCAGACGATCACACAAGGAATTAATGCGCCTAGGAATACCCCCGCTAAACTCATGAATCACCTCGAAAACACTGGGCGTAAACTCGGGAGTTCCCGTCCAACCGGCAGTTTGCAACCTAAAAAGTATATATTCTTTAGTCTCTTCCAAATCCAACGGATCAAGTTGAAATGTGGATACAATCCGTTGTTTCAGCTGCTCCATATCCGCGGAGTATATAGTACGTTTCAATTCGGTTTGCCCAACCAGAAACACCTGAAAAACGGGATTGCCGTTAACATCCAAATTGGTAAGCATGCGCAACTCTTCCAAGGACTGTTTAGGCAAATTTTGTGCTTCATCTACGATTAACAATAATCGCCTTCCCTCTCTGGCTTTTTCAGCGATAAATTTTTCGAATCCCGATAATAAACTAGCTTTATCCGTTAGGGAAAATGAAAAACCAAATGTCGATGCAGCCATCCGCAAGGTGTCTTCGGGACCTACTTGAGAAGTCATCATCACACCAATTAACAATTTCTCCTTATTCAAATTTTTTATCAAACTCTTTACCAGCATAGTTTTACCTGTGCCAGGTGAGCCGATAACAAGCACAAAGCCTTCACCTTGCGTCAAGCCGTAATGCATATAAGCTAAAGCACGCTTATGCACGGAGCTCTGGAAAAAGAAATCTGGGTCGGCGCTTAACTGAAAAGGCTTTTGGGTGAGATTATAAAATCCGTCGTACATGTAGTTTCTATTTAGAATCGTACGTTAAAATTGGCTGTCGCCCTGTTTTCAACATAACCGTTAAATTGAGACGAATCAGATATTTGATTTATATGTCGAAACTCGAGCCGAGTATCCATTAATAAGGGCCTCCCAAGATTAATCGGAATCCCCCTACTAACCCCCAAAGCAACATCATATCGAGAATTGCTGGTCAACTCTCCGTCGGTGTGCTGCCAAGACGGCCGCAAATAAAGATCCATTCTAGAAGCAAATTGCCATTGCCAACTACCCGTAACACCATATGACATGTCTTCTCCAGAACGAACCTCATATGTTCTACGTTCGTTAAATACCGAAGCGGTATAACTGCTCTTGCCCGTTTGGTACGAGAAAGAAAGATTTCCACGTTTTCTAATAATCACGTCGTTGACCAAATCAAACGGATTGAAAACTAATTGAGTATTGTTAAAATTGGGGCCTCGAATTAAAGATGATCTTCCAGTCACTGGATCAGTAGGGCCCGGCGTGAGAAATCCCTGAGCAATTAAATCTTGAGTATTAACCA
This sequence comes from Methylomonas defluvii, assembly GCF_033949435.1. NCBI lineage: Bacteria > Pseudomonadati > Pseudomonadota > Gammaproteobacteria > Methylococcales > Methylococcaceae > Methylomonas > Methylomonas defluvii. The sequence continues at coordinate 38,320 of NZ_JAXARY010000022.1, forward strand.
CCTGAGTCAAACTACCCGATGCATCCCGAAGAAAAAAACCCTGCTCAGCAAACAATTGCTGCTGTGTAGTTGTCTCCTGGGAATAATTGAATGCAATAGTGGCCTGCTTAGCTCGATAATTAAAGTTTGCATCCCAGGAATCGCCAGTATTTAACCCAACATCTTTATTACGATACGTAATAGTCGAACTGAGATTTTCCGATGGATTAAATTGCAACGTAGCATGCTTGTTATTACCAATACCGACCTCAAGCGAATACCACTTGCTTGGCGTCCATTGGCCACCTACAGTATAAAAAAAACCATTACTTATGCTGTTGGCCGAGGTCTGAAAATCGTTATTTTCAAACCCCGCTTGCCCGAAAAGGTTGAATTTGTTATTGATATAATACCGGGCATTACCTTGATATTGTTCAAATCGAACATCTTGACCGACAACCCTACTCTGTTCTTGCGACGAATAATTTAATCCCCAATTAATTCTATTAAAATAACTGCCGCTGGACAATCTAGCCTGGCGCGTAATAGTATCTGAATCAGACACTAAACTCGACAACTGCGGAGTGACCGCAGATCCATTTAAATTCTCAAAGGAAGACTTACTATAACCGACTTTAGCTAAACCCGTTGCAAACTGGCCAAAACGAGGCGTCCAATAGGGTGAAATACTAAATGTCTTTACTTCAGTCCGCCCTCCGTTCCCAGAAATATTATCAGTCGTAACAAAGGAATTACTAATATTTTGCTGACTAATTGAGCTTGCAGTTTCCAGAAAAAGAGTATTACGAACAGCTTGATACAAAGAATTCATATTAAGCTGATGATTTACATCTATAGCATCTCTACCACCCGCATTATAGAGACCTTGCATACGATAATTTAAATTGAAATTACTCCACGGAGAATTCCCATACAACGAAACTCCAGGACTAATCTCGGTGACAAAACCGCTCTTTTTGTTATTTTCAGAAAGCGCCAAATTATCAGAAAATATTTCACTCGCCGACAAACTCGGACTAAATCTCCAATCTAGCGCCATTGCGACGCTAGAATGTAAAACCATGCCAACACTTAAACCAGAAAGCAAGGTAGCTAGAGATAAACCGGAAAGACGATTACTGTCACAAATGTCCATATTTCCCATAACTATAATTGTGACCGTATATATCTATCTCTTTTCTTGTTTTGTTCAGAAGAGTCATAACAACATCGCAATTACTAAGCTTCGCAACCGACTCATTAACCACGCTCTGAGGGGTTACTTCCGCCGCAATCACCAGCACTACTTGCCCTACAAGTTCCGCAAGTATTTGGGCTTGAGTAGCAACTAACAAGGGAGGTGAATCAAAAATCACAATTCGATCTTTGTATCGCCGACTCACTTCTTCCGCGAACAAATACATCCGTTGACTTGATAACAACTCTGTTGAGTATTTATGTCTTTTACCCGCTGTAATTAAACTAAGATTTGGAAGATCTGTTTTTAACAAAATATCTGAAAAAGTTACTTTATCATCTTCTAAATACTCTATTAAGCCTCGAGGGCTATTAATCCCCAATTGTTTTGATATACTTGGCTTTTCCACGTCAGCATCTATAAGCAAAACTTTTTTATCTCTTTCGTTAGCAATACTCAAAGCCAAATTAATTGAAACAAATGTCTTACCTTCCCCAGGCAAACTACTGCAAATAAGAATTAAATTAGAACGATTAATACCATTATTTTCTGCGCCCTGTATATTGTTTACCAAAGGCCTCTTAATAACTCTAAATTCTTCAGCTAGCTGAGATTTTGCGTTATTATTATCTATAAAACCGTTTTCCGCTAAACTAGCCCAATCAACAACAACCTGCTGTTCGGGCGAAAATGCGCCGGAAGATTCTCGCAACCCAGTCGATTCTAAATTGGTTTCACTGAAACCCCTATCAGGTTTAGCTGTGGTAGCCGACTCTTGACTATTATTTTCCACAACTAACCCCTGGCTCCCTGCCTTTTTCAGCGCATTCTCTATAATGCTCATATGTTTACCTGTTTAATACGACTTTACTTGAGTATCTCAAATATCATGATACCGATATAACCACTTAGCAATATTGCAAAAGTCGAAATAAGTAACCAGTCAATATTATTAGTTTGACTTATGCCTTGTGAGGTAAGAGACACACTACCTAAGGATGGTAGGCCGGTCACAATCCTTACTTGTCTCGTTGACATGAACACTGGCCGTATAAAATAAACCAAAAACGCGACACCAAATCCTAAAATAACCCCAACCAAAAGCGCGAAAGAATAAAATAATTTTCTATTAGGTGAGCTAGGCTTGTTGGGCTTACTAGGGGGATCAGCAATTTTAAATTTCAAACGAGATGTCTGGTCATCAACGCGTTCGGTAATATGAGCCTGTTCACGCCGATCCAGCAACTCGGCGTACTTGCCGCTTATCGTTTCATAGTCCCGGTTAAGATTTTTCATTTCCGTTTCTATGGTCAATCTTTCATTCAAACCTTCTTCAAGTTTTGCTATCCTGTTTCGAATTGACTCAACCAAAGTTTGACTAGAAGCAACTTCAGCCTGAGCATTGTCAAACCCCATTTTTAACGCCTGAACATAGGGATTCGCCATTTTCTCTGCACCAATACTTTCGGAAAGCCCTGCCTGTATATCTCCATTGACTTGCGACTGACTCGTCTTAGCTTGGTTCTCTTGAGTTTTCAGCGTGTCAATCAACTTATCGATTTCAATTATTTCCGGATGGCGTTCGGTATATTTAAGCAACAATTCAGTGCGCTTATCTTTCAGAGATTCTATCCTTGCATTATCCGCAGATACTTCCTGAGTGGATGTCGGTAGACCCCAGTCTTCCTCAGACTCTTGGATTTCAGCAACCTGCTCCGCTAAAACATTTCGTCGAGAAATAGCTTGCTCTAGAGCCGTGTTGGCATCTAGATACTGCTCCTTCATTTTCTGCAAACTCTGAAATTGATCTGAGCCGTTAAGTAAATCAATGTTTGCGCGTTTAAATTCTTCTTTCGCTTTTTCAGCATCTTGCAGCCTAATCTCGTATTCTCGTATCTGCTGTTCGATGAAACGTTGCGCATCACTCGCGTCAGCCAATGCTTTGCCCTCTGTTTGTTCAGAAAACACTGTAAGAACAGCCTGGACCACACTCTTCGCAACTTCAGGATCTTGTGAGGTATAAGCAATATCGAATATATCTCCTCTGCCTCCTGCAATTGTTATGTCCTTCTTAAGTTTCTCAATCAATTCCGTAGCAGATCCTGAGCTATCCTGCGATCTACTTAGCTGAGATAGCGAAATAATTTTTTCAAGATTAGGTCTCGTAAACATTAGCTGCTGGATTATTCTGATCAGCGCAGATATATCAGGCTCTATAACCATACCTCTCATGAGAGGCCTAATCACTGTAGCTGAATCAATATGAACTTTGGCTTTCGATTCAAATTTATCAGGCATCATAAAAATGTACGCCCAAGCAGCTGAACAAACAACCAAAGCGAAAACGATGGCAAGGCGCTTGTACTTTAAAGTACCTTTCAAATAAAAATAAACTTCGGAAAGATCTTGCTGCATATTAACTAGCCGTTGTTTTCAATCTAAAATTAATGGACATACTACCTACAGAAAAAGTCTACCGTCTTACAAACACTTAAAAATACGCATCGGGAATAATTAAAATGTCCCCAGGCATCATCAAGACATTAGCTGACAAATCTGTATCATCAATGAGGTCGTCAATCCTTACGCCAAACGGCTTCAATTCTCCATTCACATCCCTGATAACACTGGCTCTATTACCATCAGCATATTGGTTCAGACCAATTTGAATAATAACATCCAATAGCGTCATTCCCCTCTCGTATGGAATAGATTTACCCTGGTAACGTCCTACGCCACCACCACCAGCTCCACCACTGGCTCCACCACCGCCACCGCCAATTCTCCCAATGACCCTGATTTGCTGAGTGCTAATCCCTTTGAATCCGCTAACCATAACAACCACCTGTGGACTTTTTATATAAGTCGAAAGCACCTTCTCAATGTCCCGAGCAAGTTCAAATGGCGTTTTACCACTAGCCAACAATTCTTCTACTAAAGGAACAGTTATCTTTCCATCCGGACGCACTGGCGCTGATGTAGATAACTCTGGGTTGCCCCAAACAAAAATATTGACACTATCGCCAGGCCCTATCTGATAAGTATAGTCAGCAGTCTGTTGCATATCCTCAAGTAAAGGCTGGGAACACCCAACAATACTAGAAACAAGGGCAGAAGCTATCAAAAAATACAACAATTTTTTTTTAAATATCGGCATAATCATAATCTAAGTAGTTACCCAATTACCTGCTCAATTCTCTATTTCTTCAAGGATCTTTTTTGCGTTATCTTTACCGTAAAAATTTCGCTTCTGTTTTTCAGACAAACTAATAGATTGTTTAAGCTCACTTATCGCAGTCGCTTTATTACCAGCATTCATGTGCGCAACTCCTAAGTGATATCTAAACTCAGGCAGTTTAGGCTCTTTTAGAATCAAAGACTGTAATAACTTAAGCCCCTCCTCATTACTACCAGCTTTAATTAATGCCCAAGCGTATGTGTCTTGAAAATAAGAATTCTCGGAATCTTTAAATACTTTTGCCAACTCCATTCCTTTACTAATCTCATCGTGACTGTTTGACTCTATCAATAACGAGGCCAAATTGTTAATAGCTAAGTTATTATCGGGATTCTTATCGAGTACGGCTTTATACACCCTGATTGCATTTTCCTTTTCGTTTAATTGTTCATACAAAGCAGCTAGAGCCATAGCTAACTGAGGATCATTTGGATTGACTTCCAATCCTCGCAAGTACACATCTTTGGCTGAAGAAATATTTTTATTCATCATTGCCTCAACCCTTGCTAGAGCGAGATAAATCGATGCTGCTTTTGGAGTATGTTTAAGCTGATCCGTCAGCACTTTTTTGGTTTTTACAAAATCATTATTTGCAATGTATATATCACTCAGTACGCCGACAGTATTTAATTGATCAGGATACTTTACATGCAGCTTTTCCAAATACGCAACAGCATTCTCTCTTTGCCCAAGAGCCTCGTAAGATTTGACTAAATTAATCAAAGAATTTAAATGATTAGGATACTGTTGTATCAACTTGTCATACAAGCTAATTGCCTCAGCATACTTACCTTTACCCTGTAAAACATTGGCTTGAAGATATATAGGCATCGCCTTATCTTTAGAAAAAAGTGCTAGCCGTTGAATAGACTCTTGGGCGCCATCCCACTTTTTCTCTAAAATATCCAACTCAGCCTTACTAGTAAGTAATAAAATGTCGTTTTGCTTTAGCGATAACGCCTTTTCAAGATATTGCCTAGCATTTTCATTTTGCCCGGCCTGTACGTAGTTACTATATACACGAGAAAAGGCAGCCAAATTTGCTGGATTAACTTCTAACGCCTGTTTAAAACTTTTCTCAGCCTGTTTCCGATCTTGTTTTATTAAATAAGCATCACCTAACAAAGAATAAACGTCGTCTACATTAGTTTTGTTCCATACAAGTTTATTAAGGAACTCAATAGCTTCATCCGTTTTATTTTGAGCCAGCAAAAAACGACCTTTAAGCAAATTTGCCTGAATCAATTCCGAATTAATACTAAGAATATCTTTTAAAGAGCTCTCTACAGCACTAAACTGCTTTTCCGTTAGCGCAATTTCCGCAAGAATGACTTGGGCTGACAAGCCTGCTTCGTTGTTCTTTTCTAGCTGAACAACTTGTTCTAACCCTTCCTTACCAGTTTCAGCATATCCTGACGCAACCATCCATTTCGAGAGCTCTAACAACACCTTAGGTTGCCCTTGATGGCGGTTAAGCATAGCCTTGTACTCAGGAATCACTCGATCTTTAGCACGAGCATTTAAAAATTCGAACAAAACTATTTCAGGCTCGACTTTATCATTTGATTTTTCGACCATTTCCCTCAATAGTCTCTCCGCCTCCTCAAGCTTATCAGTCATCGAGTAAATGGAAGCCAAGCTCAGCTTAAAGTTACCGGCATCTGGGTATAACTGAATAAGCTCCTGATAACCTTTTATTACGCTATCTATGTTATTCAGCCCTGCATCCAGTTTTATCTTAAATAAGCGCAAAGAAAGGTTTGCGGGCTGTACTCCCAATGCCTTATTTACTGCCCCCAAAGCTTGATCTATTTCATTTTTTTCAGCAAATAGAGCAGCTTGCAATGACAAAGCCTCAACATTATCCGGGCTATCTTTTAAAACAAAATCAACTATTTCTGCTGCTTGATCTTTTTTCAACTGCTTAATATAAACCGATGCCTTGATCATTTTTGCATCAATATTGCTTGAGTCACTTGTCAAAACTGACTCCGCTTGCTCCAATGCTTTCTCCAAATCTCCAAAAACAATATCGAGCTTACCTAGTTTTATTTTTGCGGAAGTCAAACTTGGCTCTAATTCTAAGGCCCTAATCAGGTTTTGCCGCATCGACTTGAAATTATTATTTTTTTCGTCCAATAGGGCCATATACAAATAGGTCTCACCAAACTTATCGCTGCTTTGACTGGCTGTCTTCAACTCAAGCAAGGCCTTATCAAATTCCCCTTTTTCAAAAAGCTCCTTACCTTTTTGCAAATGACTCCGAGCAGATTCCTCCGGCGAGGAACATGCCGCTGTTTGCAATAAAAACGTACATGCGAGAACTACGGAACTGATTATTTTTCTTTTCATCCTATTACCAAAACCCCAATATTTTATTTGACTACTTACTAATCGCCTAGAAATATATAATTACATTCGATCCCGCCATATTAATTAACAATATTTTCTTTTATCCAGGAATATAACTCTAGCAAATCGGGATGCATATTTTCTAAAACAGCCTGAGTAGTAATGAAATAAGGTGCTCGTATACCATGATAGTCAATATCCTTACCAACTCGTTGAAAATCTATACCTGACCGATGCATCAGCCGCGGCAAGAACGGCTCCATCATCGCAAACACATTTGTACGTCCATCAACCTCTGTTAGGACTGTGGCGGCAAAAAAACAAGCAACTGCTATTGACGAAAAAGTCCTCTGCTCTTGAGGCGAAAACTGTAAGCCGTTAATTTCACCGAAGCGGGTTAGAGTCTCGCCGGTACGTCTACGAAACGCCCCATCCACAGCTAATCTTGATATTTCGCATACTGTATTTCTTTGTAGCTTTAAATCATCTATAAGCTTGCTGTCTAAACTAGCTCCACAGTATTTTTCTAACGGCAATGGCTTATTCTGTCGTTCCCCGATAGCAGGAACCATTCTTACACAACCAGCAGGGATACCAGTTTGCAAATGCGTAATCAAACAGTGGCGGGAATATTGATCGTATTCGTCTACTTCAAGGCGATTAGCAAAACGTTCAACAGGTTCATATTTAAACTCTTCACAATAAACACGGTACCTTACTTGAAAAACAAATTCCTTCTGAGCATCGCTTTCAGCGAGCCCCACCTTGAAATAACGGCTAAAACTTTCTGCCAGTGATAACTTAGGCCCCACATCCATCTTGCCCTCTCATTTTCACAAGCATCATCCAGCTACAAATATTTATCGATGTCATGCGCTTTAATTCCCCACGCCAGTAAATGCTCTATTCGATCATTTGCCAATCCCAAACGATTAGACATAGCTTGAAACAAGCCCTTCAAAAATAAATAACCCTGCACCGGATGATCGTCCAAATAAACGCTCAACATATCACTACGAACTTCAAGTAGACACACATCAGTCAATGAAACAACAGAGGCCGTTCTCTCCCTGGGCTCGTACAAACAGACATCCCCAAATACCGCCCCAGCATCTAAATCACAGAGACCTGGACTTATTCTACGATTCCCATCCAGCTCTGCACCGCCCAACACTCTAACAACACCTTCTTCTATGAGAAATAATGTATTTCCTTGCTGGCCTTTTTTTACGATGGTCTCACCCGCATTTAGGCGATATCGTTTCCAGCCGGAACCGTCAGAGAATTGCGCATTAGCTAGTACGTCACTAAATAATTCTTTCATGTCAGCCTGAATCTGCAAAGTAATGATCCTGCCTACTGCTTATAAGGTCGTATAATGATTATACGTATTGAAAAAACACTTAAACATCGACGCTAAATGCAAAGCTACATTTATTACAGCTACTTAAGCGCAACCATCGCTTATGGTTTTTTACTTTTATACGCTTGCTTTAGGAAAAACTGGCATCTGCCTTTCATAATAGCAGTTTTGTGCTCGTTAGCATGGTGCACAAGCGTGATAATCGCCACAAAAAATAGCCATTTCTTCTTCGCTGACACGCTACCGTACGAAACTCTCCGGAATGCATCTTGGTTTCTTCAACTTGGAACGCTGCTGTCCAAACAAATATACAACGATCACAAGCAAATATTTAAGTCGAACGTTAGCGTAGTCGTTACCCTGATTCTAATGCTGGTTTTAGGTATCGAGATCTTCCCTGGCAGCCTAACCCTAATCCGAGAACATCTAAACGTCGATCCTCGTTTCACATCGCACGTTGTATCCGCTGTATTTGGCCTCATCCTGGTTGAGCAGCTTTATCGCAGCACCCCCCTGAAGCAAAGGTGGAATCTCAAATTTCTGTGTATAAGCCTTGGCTCGCTATTCGCATTCGATTTGCTCGTTTACAGCAAATCACTGCTATTCAACAGCCTGGACTTCGAGCTCTGGCAGTCACGAGGTGCAATTAACGCACTCATGACACCACTTTTAGCAGTCACATTGACCCGACTAAAGCTTAACAGCCAAAGTACGGAACTGACAACACCTCGCAAAACTATTTTTTACTCAACGATTCTCCTCGGTTGCGGCATCTATTTAATCCTTATGTCGTTTGCCGGTTTTTATATCAAACGCGCAAATACCGAATGGGGTGAGGCTGCACAAACTCTGTTTATTTTTCTCGCCATTCTCCTGCTGATTATCCCGTTTACATCTGGAAAAATACGAGCGATCTCCAAGGTGTATTTTAGTAAGCACTTTTTCCACTACAGCTACGATTACCGCGAAGAGTGGCTCAAAATCAGCAAATCATTGGCAAAACTTGAGTCGCTTGAGGAACTGAAAGGATTCATCATAACTACTTTAACGGACCTAGTAGAAAGCGCAGGAGGCGGTTTGTGGTTAAAAAACGATCAAGGCCATTTTTTTCTAGCTGCAGAACAAAACCTCAAACTCACTCCGCAAGAAATTGAATATCTCCACAACATCGGCGACCTGCCTCAATATTTAGCGAACAAGCAATGGGTCATCGATTTTTTCGAACTGGCTCATGCTCCGGAAGTATACGACGACATAGATCTATCGCCGTGGTGCTACGAAGATAGCCAAGTATGGCTGATAGTGCCGCTATTTCACCTAAACAAACTTGAAGCTTTTGTCGTGTTAACGCAGGCGCGCGCGCCACGAAAGCTTGACTGGGAAGACCACGATCTTTTAAAAACTGTGGGAATGCAACTTGCCAACGCCCTCGCTCTCAACCGGACAAGTGAAGAACTCGCCAATAATCGTCAATTTGAAACTTATCACCGCCTTTCAGCATATTTGGTACATGACCTCAAAAATCTGGTGGCCCAGATCTCCCTGATCGTAAAAAATGCGGAAAAGCATAAACATAACCCGGACTTCTTCGACGATACCATAGACACACTAAATAATGTGGTCAAAAAAATGCACCATATTGTCGAACAGTTAAAACAAGGCGAGACCAACACAACCACAGCCAATACCTTCATCAATTTGGTGGAATTGGTTAAAAACATCGCGCAACAACATCTCGGCACTCCGGCGTTGCAGATGGACACAACACTCAGCGAGTGCTTCGTGACGGCCGACAAAATCAAACTGACCAATATCTTGACGAATTTAGTTCAAAACGCCCAAGACGCCATAGCGACAAGCGATGGATGGGTTAAGCTTGAATTAACAAAAAACCAAGACTATGCTGTCATCAGAATTATCGATAACGGTATAGGTATGGACCAACAGTTCATTGCGGAACGCCTATTCAAGCCGTTCGATACGACAAAAGGCAATGCCGGAATGGGCATCGGCGCCTACGAAGCCCGCGATTACATTCTAAAGCAGTCTGGAAATATCCGGGTCGATAGCAATCTAGGCCAAGGCACTGCTTTCACCATTCAATTACCACTAGCTCAGCGAGTTTCCGCAAATCAAGGAAATAATGATCACTTCTAAAGTACTGTTAGTTATCGAGGACGACCTAGGCTTACAAAAACAACTGAAATGGGCCTTCGAGCAATACGAAGTAGTAATAGCAAGTAATAGAGACGAAGCAATAGCTGCACTTAGACGATATACGCCAAGCGTCGTTACCTTGGATCTTGGTTTACCGCCCGACCCCACCAACGCCACTGAAGGACTCGCCACTCTCAAGGAAATTCTCGCATTAGCACCGGCCACCAAGATAATCGTGGTAACCGGCAATGATGATCGCGCAAATGCGATTCATGCAGTAGCCTTAGGTGCTTATGACTTTTATCAAAAGCCGGTAGACCCGGACGTCTTGGGCCTGATTATAGAAAGAGCGTTTCAACTCGACGCATTGGAGCGCGACTACCAAATATTGCAGCAACAAAAGCCCCTGACCGGCGTGATCGCCACCAGTCCGCAAATGCAGGCGGTCATGCGGATGATTGAAAAAATTGCACCGACTCAAGCAACCGTTTTACTAATCGGCGAAAGCGGCACCGGTAAAGAGCTATTGGCAAAAGCCTTACATCGCCTGAGCACACGCGCCTCACAACCGTTTGTAGCGGTAAACTGCGCGGCCATACCAGAAACATTGTTAGAGAGTGAATTATTTGGCTACGAGAAAGGTGCATTCACCGGCGCAGTCGCGCAAACCAAAGGCAAAATCGAATATGCGCAGGGCGGCACATTCTTTTTAGACGAAATCGGCGACCTCCCTTTTGCCTTGCAAGCAAAATTGCTGCGATTTATCCAGGAACGGGTCATAGAACGGTTAGGGGGTAGAAAGGAAATTGCCGTGGATGTGCGCATTATATGTGCAACACATCGCCATTTACCCGACCTCATTGCGCAAGGTAATTTCCGGGGCGACTTATATTACAGGCTCAGTGAGATCGTCGTTGACATTCCCCCACTACGCGAACGCGAAGGCGACATTATTACGATAGCTAATGCTTTGCTACAGCGCTATTGCCGCGAAAACAACTCCAAAGAAAAACATTTTTCCCACGACGCCGCTCGTGCTCTTGAAGCTTATAACTGGCCTGGCAACATTCGGGAGATGGAGAACAAAATCAAACGTGCGGTCATTTTATCCGACAACAATTTCGTCACCGCCGAAGAGCTGGAAATTGGTACCGATAGCGACAAGTCTATGCCGCTGAATCTCAAATCGGTACGAGAAGCGGCAGAAACGATCGCCATCAAACGCGCACTGACCTACGCAGACAATAACATATCCGAAGCAGCTAAATTATTAGGTGTTACCAGGCCAACCTTGTACGGTTTATTTGAAAAATACGGACTGCAAGCTTTGCTGCGTAATCATACTGATGAACACCAGGATTGACACAGAAGGCCTACCAGCGAGAACGGTTGATAATTGCAGGCTAGGGTTTTACGCGGCGGATTTAAACGGATAAATCAGATTCTCGACACATAAGAAATAACGCCGATTTGCTTTACCTGGCGCCCCCTCATATCGACAGGAACGTCAGTTGCAATATCCGAATATAAGCGAAAATCGTGTCGGTAACCCTCAAACCATAAAGAGTTTTCCAGCACTTGCTTTGTATTCAAATAATACAGCAGACGTGCACTTTGACGACTAGCATCGCCCAGTTGCTGTATATCTAAGCCTTGTTTCTTAATACTGTACGCCAGTGCCGAATTGGCTAACATATACCAATGTTTAATGCCCTGCTGGACGGAATAAACCGCCGCGGCTCGATACAGCCCCCACATTATGTCTCTATTGATATTGCGGTAATCGTGCAGAAAACTAATTTTGCGATTTTCTTCAGCTACCTCTACAGCCGAGTTTCTAAAAGCAAAGCGCCTTGCTTCCTTAATAACGCATAGCCTGGAAATTTCAACGGAATTTTTGTATCTGCCGTTTGGTAGCCGTTGATGTGAACTACTGCTTTCTTGAAACGGAAAAACGTGACCTTTGGGCATGACCATCCTCAGCCCGCCCAACCACTGCTGAGTATATTTATGCCTGACTAAAAAATGAACTGCGCTTTTATCCCATTCATCGATTTCTTGCTGCGCCGGAAACTGCTCCGTATCGTCAAAGCCCATTTCATCGCAATAAACCCGGTATCTGAGTTGATAATGAATTTTTTTACTTTCCGGCGTATCAGCTAAAAATACCTCGAAACAATGATCGAAAGACTGCTTCTGTCGATTCAAGATACACCCCACCCTATAAACAAATATTCATAACAAGTTCAAATAGCTATAGCCACTTTGTCTCGTTCCGCAGGTAAGGATGGTATAGCAAATCGAGTCAATTTCAAGCTAAATTGTAAAAAAAACCGACACTCGCTGATTAGGTTTTTTAATTTCCTCGTTCTATCTAGCTCGCATTCCAACGTAAATCCAGAGTAAACGGATAGTCTTTATTGAACTCCTCACTCGGTAATTCCAACACGGTATCTGTTGGTGTATGCCCGTGCTGCCAAAAACGACTAACCCTGCGTCCTTCAGCCTCGTAAGCGTTGACTGGCAGCGTGTCGTAGTTGCGGCCGCCGGGGTGAGAGACATGATATGTGCAACCACCGATAGACCGACCGTTCCAGGTATCAACCAAATCGAATACCAGTGGGGCCTGCACGCCGATAGAGGGATGCAAGGCCGACGGCGGGTTCCAGGCCCGATAACGGATACCCGCCACCAGCTCTCCTTGCTTGCCGGTGGCCTTTAACGGCACCCTGCGACCATTACAGGTTAAGGCATAGCGTTCACCCATCGCCCCACTCAGCGACACCTGCAAGCGTTCCACCGAGGAATCGACATAACGGGCGGTGCCGCTGCTGGTGATTTCTTCGCCTAACACGTGCCAAGGCTCAATAGCCTGATACAGATCCAATTGCAGATCGTTAACCCGCAGACTACCGATTCTAGGAAACCGGAATTCCAAAAACGGCGCGAACCATTCCGTCTTGAATTCATAACCCGCAGCTTGCAGATCGCGCGCCACATCGTAAATATCGCTGGCAATGAAATGCGGCAACATAAACCGGTCATGCAATTGCGTCCCCCAGCGCACCAAAGGCTTCTTGTAGGGCTCGCGCCAAAACCAAGCTACCAGGGTTCGCAGCAACAGCATTTGCATCAAACTCATTCGTGCGTGCGGCGGCATTTCGAACGCACGCAACTCCAGGAGCCCAAGCCGTCCGGCATCGGTACCCGGCGCATACAGTTTGTCGATACAAAACTCGCTGCGATGTGTATTGCCGGTCATGTCCACCAACAAATTGCGGAACAGCCTATCGACCAGCCACGGCGCGGCCACTTCGCCCTCCGGCATCTGTTGAAAGGCAATTTCCAGCTCGTACAGGCTGTCATTGCGCGCTTCATCGACGCGCGGCGCCTGGCTGGTTGGACCAATAAACAAGCCGGAAAACAAATAGGACAAGGCTGGGTGATGCTGCCAATACGTGACCAAGCTGCGCAACAAATCCGGTCGCCGCAAAATCGGACTATCGGCGGGTGTAATGCCGCCCAAGGTCACATGATTACCGCCACCGGTCCCGGTATGCCGGCCATCCAGCATGAATTTCTCGGTGCCGAGCCGGGTCAACCGGGCCAACTCGTACAAAGTAGTGGTGTTGTGCATCAGCTCTTTCCAACTGGCGGCAGGATGAATATTCACCTCTATCACGCCAGGATCGGGCGTCACCGGCAAACGGGTCAGACGCAAATCGTGGGGCGGCTGATACCCCTCTATTACCACCGGCATTTTCAAAGCCGCTGCCGTAGCTTCCACCGACGCGATAATGTCCAGGTAGTGTTCCAACTCGGTCGTGGGCGGCACAAATACAAATAAACGACCTTCACGGGCCTGAACCGACAAAGCGGTATGCGGCACCCATTCCGGATCATGCGGCCTCTCATCGTCGGCGGCGTCCATTTCGGTCGGATGTAGTCCCTGCTTGGCCATTTGACTGTAACGACGGCTAACTTCCGAATCAATATCACCCAGAGGTTCCACCGGTTCGTACAAGCTACGTTCATGGGGGTGATCGCGCTTTTCGAACGGCACCCAAGGCAAACTGTTCAGAGGTAAACGCAAACCCATCGCCGAATCGCCAGGCACCAGGAACATCGCCCCACGCCGGAATTCCCAAGCACTGCTGTTCCAAGAGCCGGCCTGATAGCTCCAATGCAGCGGCAACACATAGCCGACCGGCGCGCCGAGATCCTCGCTGAGCAATTTGGCCAAGCGCTGACGCTCTAAGTCGTCTTTCAAATCGACTTGCAAAGGATCCAGGTTTTTCGGTACCAATCCCTCCTGTAACAGGTAGTAAAGAGGATCTTCGAAACCCGGCAGAATGAACTCGCCGGCCACGCCCAGCCGTTTCACCAAATCACGGATAAATGCATCCGCATGCTTGAGATCGAATCCATAATCACGGGTCTCATCCGCCAATAAAGCCGGATTTTTCCAAATCGGTTTGCCGTCCTTGCGCCAGAAACACGCCAACTGCCAGCGCGGCAACGGCTCGCCGGGATACCATTTGCCCTGGCCGAAATACAATAGCCCGCCCGGCGCAAAGCTGTCGCGCAAACGTCTGACCAATTTTCCGGCCAACTTACGCTTTTCCTCGCCGTCAGCATCGGTATTCCATTCCGGCGCATCCATGTTATCGATGGACACAAAAGTCGGCTCGCCGCCCATGGTTAAGCGCACATCACCCGCTTTCAGCTCGGCATCAACCTTTTCGCCCAGACGTTCAATGTCTGACCATTGCCTATCGGTATAAGGTTTGGTAACCCTGGGATCTTCATGGATGCGGCTGACACGATTGGAAAAATCGAAGGTAGTCTCGGCCTTGCCGATAAAGCCGCCGCTGACCGGCGCCGCACTGACATAATCGGCAGTACAGGCTAAGGGAATATGACCCTCTCCGGCAAACAGTCCGGACGTCGGATCCATACCTATCCAGCCGGCGCCGGGAATATATACCTCGGCCCAGGCGTGCAGATCGGTGAAATCGTGATCGGTACCCGACGGCCCGTCCAGCGATTTCACATCCGCCACCAGCTGCACCAAATACCCCGATACAAAGCGTGCGGCCAAACCCATGTGCCGCAATACCTGCACCAGTAACCAACCGGAATCTCGACAGGAACCCAACTTTTTTTCCAGGGTTTCCTCGCAACTTTGCACGCCCGGTTCCATGCGGATTGCATAGTTGACGACCTGGTTCACGGCTTGATTGATGCCTACAAGAAAATCGACGATGCCTTGCTTATCCCGCTTCAAGCCGGCCAAAAAGCCTTTGAGCAAAGGCCCCTGCTCGCGAACCTCCAGGTAAGGCGCCAGCTCCTTGGCCAATTGCTCAGGATAAGCAAACGGATAATATTCCGCGTATTCCTCCAGAAAAAAATCAAAGGGATTGATTACCGTCATGTCAGCGATCAAATCCACTTCTATCGAAAATTCGGTGGTTTTTTCCGGAAACACCAAGCGCGCCAGATAATTGCCAAACGGATCCTGCTGCCAGTTGATGAAGTGCTTATCCGGCTTGATGGTCAGTGAATAGGCACTGACCGCCGTCCGCGAATGAGAAGCCGGCCTCAGCCGCAGCACATGCGGCGTCAACTGGACCGGATGATCGTAGTGGTAACTGGTTTTGTGGTTAATCGCGACTCTGATACTCATGCTGACACCGGACTGGCTGCTTCACTCTCTGCCTGCAACAAGCGTAGATTTTCCTCTACCCCAGCGGCATGCGTTAATTCAGCAACGTTCTGCTTGGTGAAAAAACCGTCGAAATTACCGAAACGCTGGACGTATTCCACGATCAACGACGAATGCTCGGAAGCACTGGAAAAAATCTGTTTCAAACCTTCCTCACGCGATCCGATGACATCCAGCAGAAAGTCCTTACCTCTGGCCCGGATAGCCTGCACTACATAATCGATATTGGCTAGACCATTGATCTCGCCGTCCGCGACTTCCAAAGCCACATGATGCAAGCGCGGGCCATAGTTACGCACGAAACTCTCGGTCGGCGAAGGCAAGCCCACCAAATGATTAACAAAATACGGGTGGTTTGCGGCAGTAAATACTTTGGCCGGACTAATGCGTTCCTCGGGATAATGAATGCTTTTGGTCACGTTGGTCGAAGAATTCTGATTGGCAATATCGTAGGACCCCCAATAGTAATAACTGGAGAGCGTCAAATATTCCAAAATCGCCACTTCCCGATTCTGGCTGTAAACCCGGGTAGCTAAATGATCGATGGGGCGGATCAGTTTATCCAGCCCTAATTCTTCCTGAATTTCCTTGGCTTGCAGATAGCCGCGATTCACTTCGTCGAGAATGATGCTGTTTCCCAAGGCATATACTCTGATGTCCTCCGGCGGCCTTTCCCAGTAAGCAACGATGTTGTGAGTATACGGCGAGGGTTTGACGATGGCCATATTCCCCGGCAATTCCAGTTTGCGAATTTGATCCTGGTTAAAAAAGCGGATTTCCCTGGCTTTTTGCTGCTCGACCACTTCGTGCAAATTGCTGACCCGGAAAATTTCGCCCATATAGCGCGAGTTAGGCTTGTGGGCACCAATCGGATACACCTCGTTCAGACTGCGGAAAATGTCAGCCCGACCGGGTGCACGCACTTCCCGCACCAACAAGTCCGGCGAATTCATATCGATCCGTAACACATGGGTCCAATGACTTTCGGACTCCAAGGTAACCAGATAGTGGTAAGGCGTCATCAAGGCCAATTCGCTGACATAGGCCGCCGAACAGCCTGGCTCCACCGTCAACATTAACGCATCGATTTCGCGGATCATTTCGGTCAGGCCGGTTCGATCCCGGTTTTCCAGCAACTTGACCAGAAACTCGTCAAACCAGGGCGAATTGGCCTTGTCGCCCTGTTTGGGGTGGATCAGTGAATTTATCATCCGTTTTCCTCTAACTCTATTTGTCCGCCAGGCTGAATCGCCAAAATTTTGCTTAAACAGTCGGTGCAGCAATTACTTACAGCACTGTTTACGCAAGGACTTATTCCGGCCCATTAAGAAAGGCTCGCTGAATTTCAACGCCGAGCGCGTTGTTGCGCAAAATGAAATCCTGCAAAAACTGATGCAAGCCCGTCTTAAAAATGTCGGCCATCCGCCCGTAATGCAGCCGCGCATGATTTTCGCCGGCCAAGCGCAGACACTCCCGGCCCCGCTGCCGACACAGTTGCTCCAGGATAGGCGCTAGTTCGTCGTAACAGGCATGCAAGGAGCGCGGCATGTCGTCGCGTAACACCAATAGCTCGGCCACTTTCCAAGGCTCAATGGTATCTCTAAACACTTTTTGATAGGCCTCGAATGCAGACACCGAACGCAGCAAGGAACTCCATTCGTAATAATCGACCTGGCCCTCGGGAGCTTCCACGGCCGGCAACAGCAATTGATACTTGGCATCCAGGAGTCGAGCGGTATTGTCAGCCCGTTCGACAAAGCTGCCCAAACGCACAAACTTGTAACTGTCATCGCGCAACATGGTGCCGAAGGTAACACCGCGAAACAGGTGCGAACGCGATTTCACCCAATCGCAAAATTCGCTGATCTCTGCTTCTCGTAAACCTTGTCGAATCCGTTGCCTAAGTTCCAACCATAAGGCATTGACGGTCTCCCACATTTCCGAAGACATCGCCACTCGCACGGCACGCGCATTTTCGCGCGCCGAGTTAAGAGCACTGACGATGCTGGACGGGTTACGCTCATCCAAAGCCATGAACTGAATCACATTGACCGCAGTGTAGCCGGAGTAGTTTTTCTCGAAAGCCTCGATATCGTCGGCAATCTGCACCGGGGGTTTCCAGCGTGCGGCTTCGTCGTAGGCGCTATTGGCGACCAGTGACATCCGATAAGTGACGTCCAGCACCCGCGCCATATTCTCGGCGCGCTCGATATAACGGGCCATCCAGTAAAGATGGTCGGCGGTGCGGCTTAGCATGTTGAGTCTCCGTGCAATACCCAAGTGTCCTTAGTGCCGCCGCCCTGCGAGGAGTTCACCACCAGTGAACCTTCCCGCATCGCTACTCGGCATAAGCCTCCCGGCACCAGCGTGGTGGTTTTACCGGACAGTACAAACGGCCTTAAATCGACGTGCCTTGGGGCCACGCCTTGTTCCACCAAGGTTGGACAAGTCGATAAAGCCAGAGTCGGTTGGGCGATGTAATTGTCAGGTTCGGCCAAAATCCGCGCCCGAAAATCCTCGATCTGCTGTTTGGATGAGGTCGGCCCCACCAGCATGCCATAACCGCCGGAACCCTGCACTTCCTTGACCACCAGTTCCTCCAGATGCTCTAACACATATTTCAAATCGTCGGGATTTTCCAGTTTATACGTGGGCACATTGGACAAAATAGGCTCCTCACCCAGATAAAAACGCACCATCTCGGGCACATAGGTATAAGTAGCTTTGTCGTCTGCCACTCCCGTGCCAATCGCGTTAGCCAGCGTGACGCCCCCATTGCGATACACCGAGACCAAGCCCGGCACACCGAGCATCGAATCTTCGCGAAACGCCAGCGGATCGAGAAAATCGTCGTCTATGCGCCGATAAATCACGTCAATGCGCTTTGGGCCTTCCGTGGTGCGCATGAACACTCCGTTGTCCTTGCAAAACAAGTCCTGGCCCTCTACCAGTTCTATACCCATTTGCTGCGCTAGAAACGCATGTTCGAAATACGCACTGTTATAGGCGCCAGGAGTCAACAACACCACAGTCGGATCGTAAACACCCGGCTGCGCCACCGCCCGCAAATTGTTCAATAGCACCTGCGGATAATGCTCGACCGGCGCTACCGCATAACGGCGGAACAGTTCCGGAAACAGACGCATCATCATCTTGCGGTCTTCCAGCATATAGGAAACCCCGGACGGTGTGCGCAGATTGTCTTCCAGCACATAAAATTCGTTCTCGGCGGTACGCACTATGTCGACGCCGGCGATATGCGCATAAATCCCACCGGGCACGTCCACGCCCTGCATTTCCGGCCGATACATCTCGTTTTCCAGAATGCTGGCGGGGACGATACCGGCTTTGATGATTTCCTGATCGTGATACAGATCGTTCAAAAACGCATTCAGCGCCGTGACCCGCTGAATCACGCCAGCCGACAACACCCGCCATTCCGTCGCGGCCAGAATCCGCGGCACCACATCAAATGGAATCAAGCGCTCGGCACCCGCCTCGTCGCCGTAGACATTAAAAGTAATGCCCACCCGCCGAAACAGCATTTCCGCTTCGCGGGACTTTTGCATCAACTGGGCGTGATCGGTACTGCTCAACCACTTCGCGAAGGGTTGATACAGCCGCCGGACGCTACCGGTTGAGGTACGCATTTCATCGAAAAAAGTATTTATATTCATGACCATCTTTCAGCAATCCACATGCCAATCTTATTAATGTCTATTTATCAAAAAGTTAAATCGCCGCCACATCATCCAAACTGCTTTACGCACCACATCAGTGCAGCACACATCGGTAAGTGCCCTGAAAACGACCATAGCCGTTCAAACGCCATTGTCATTTCCGCAGGCGTTGATTATTGTGATCGCTCTAAACCAGCAATTGCGGCGAGGCCAGACAGATGCAGACAGCTTTTTTCACGATATTCGGTGAAGTACTATTCGACAATTTTCCGGACGGCAGCCGAATCCTCGGTGGCGCACCGTTTAATGTCGCCTGGCATTTGCAAGCTTTGGGCCGGCCAGCCCTGTTTGTCAGCCGTGTAGGTGAAGATGACGCAGGCCGCGAGATCCTCGCGGCCATGCAAAGTACCGGTATGACGCGATCTGCCATGCAGATCGACGCTACGCATCCAACCGGCAGCGTAGCGGTCAGCATAACAGACGGGCAACCCAGCTACCGGATTCTGGACCAGCAAGCTTACGACTACATTGAAGCAAAGGCGTTCCATCATGCCCCCAAACAGGGCTTGCTCTATCATGGCAGCCTGGCTTTACGAAACCCGGTTTCCAGACAAACATTGCTTGATATGCAACAGAACTGGAGTGGCCTGGTGTTTCTGGATGTCAATCTGCGCGCGCCCTGGTGGCAAGCGGATGAGGTCTTGGGATGGATCGCTGGCGCGGATTGGTTGAAACTGAACGATGACGAGTTGGAATTATTGCTGCCTGACCAGCAGAGCATAGACACCAAAATGCGTCTATTGCAGCAGACGTATCATTTAAAAGGCGTGGTGCTTACGCGCGGCAGTCAAGGCGCGCTGGCGTTGAATTCGTCGGGGGAATTATTCAGTATCGCCCCCGAAGGCCACATTGAAATAGTCGATACGGTTGGCGCCGGCGATGCGTTTGCATCAGTATTGTTATTGGGGATTGCCGAAAACTGGCCTATGCCTGTGATGCTAAAACGGGCGCAGGATTTTGCGTCGGCGTTGGTAGGTCAGCGCGGCGCTACCGTCGCCGACCCAGCGTTTTATCAAGGATTTATTGAAGCCTGGCGATAGCAGAGTCGCAATGTCATTTGCCTCTGCGGCACTGATCAAGACTGTTGTCTGGCAGGCACGCCGTCTGACCAATCGTCAGACTGGGCAGAGAAAAACTTTTTAAATGGCGGCATGAAACTGGCGGTGATCGGGATCGAATAAAAACAATACATCGCCGCCGCCTCGCCAGTACTGACGCCGAACAGCCATTGCGGCATGAACAGAGTCATCATCGCCCCGAAGCAATGATAGGTACCAATCCGCCAATTGTTTTTCCAAACAAACGCACTGAAAGCCAGGGCAAACAAAGAGCCATGGGTCACCAGCAAACCAAAGGCGCTAGAAATCGCATAACCGATGTGGTATATGCCCATGAACAGACAGGAGTTCATCCGGCCGATAAAGTTAGGATCTATGTCAAACAGTTGCCAGTCGTTCGGCAAGCGGGTCAAAATCAAAAACAAACCGCTCAAAGAGCTGCCGACAATAAAGGCTTTCTTCAAGGCTTTAGGGTCCGACGAATACGTCGCCAAAGCCGGCATGATCGCAAAGGCTTGCAGGCTGATATGCACCGACGACAATTCGCTTAGAAAAAGATTGGTGCCGTAGCCGCACTGGTCCGCCACCGGATAGGCGAAAAATTGAATGAACTCCATCAAGGAAAAATGGAAGATGGCATAGGCACGGGCCAATCTGACCCAAAAGGTTTCGTCTTTATCCAAAAAAGTCACACTCGCTGCGACCAGGCCTGCTACGCCCAATCCCAGCGACATATTGGCGCTAAAACACATGGTTAATCCGTCATTTAAATTTTTAGAAGCGGCGCGTACCTTATCGCAGTCGCCGGTTTGATTTATGAGTGCCGGCCATTTTTGCCGGAAGGCAAAGATACACGTAGCGGCGCTTTATTGCAGCAATTTTGTGGGAATTAATCGCTAGCCGCCTGAATACGGCCGAACTAGTGCGGCCGATTGGCCAACTCAATCTGTTCTATCAACTGTTCGGCACCCTCCAACTCTCGATCATAGACATCGGTGCGATAAGCCTCGCCATTCAGCGTAACCGCGGATGCCGATACCAAACCGTCGGCTTTTTCTATGTTGATGCTGGTTAATGTAGACAAGCCAGGCTGCAAGGGATTGGCCTTGAGTTCCGCGGCATCCAGCGCGATGCGCACCTGCAACCGCTCGGCGATATGAATGAAATTGCCGGTCGCATTATCGGTCGGCAACACCGCAAAGATACTGCCGGTGCCCGGGTTGATGCCTTGCACCCGGCCGTGATAAACCCGGTCGTCACCATACGCCGCCACGCGAATTTCCGCCGCCTGCCCCGGCCTGACCCCCGCGATCTGACTTTCCAGAAAGTTGGCTTCTATCCATAGATCGTTCAGCGGCACGATAGCCAGTAAGGGCGCACCAGCCTTCAGCGTATCGCCAACTTGTACCTTGCGTTTGGCCACGCAACCGGACACCGGCGCCATCAGATTCCGGCGTTGGTAATCCAGAAACGCCTGGCGCAAGCGGCTCTTGGCTTTTTCCACGGCCGGATGATTATCTATCCCCGAATCCAGCAATTGCGCCTCAATGCCGCTTTGTTCGGCGCGAATTTCTTTAATCGCCGCCTCCAGTTCGTGGCTTTTATCTTGGGCATTTTGTAGCTGTTGATCGGAAACCGCGCCATCCCTGGCCGCCGCGTTGAAGCGCGCCAGATCGTGATTGACCTGTGCCAGTAAAGCTTGTTTCACCAAGGCCCGCTGCTTCAGCGTCTCGGCTTTGGCCTGCAAACTAACGATATTCCGCACCGCTTCCGCCAATTCGGCTTGCGTCTGCTGCAAGGCGATGCCGGCATGCACACCATCCAGCCGCACCAAGACCTGGCCTTTTTGCACGCACTGCGTGTTTTCCGCCAGTACTTCGACCACGGTACCGTCAGTCTGCGTTTTCAGCGTAATTAAATGCCCTGCCACGAAGGCGTCGTCAGTGGCCACCCAGTCGCGATGCTCCAGCCACCAATACGCCAAATAAGCCAAACCGGCCAGCAGCAAAGCCAAGGTGACGCCTTGCAAGCGACGCCGGCGTTGGCGCAGAATTTCCCGAGGACGAATTTTTTTGGGCACGTTTGCGGTCATGGCTTTGCGGGTTTAGTGTCGCTGTAGCCGCCGCCCAGCGCCTTAATGATGTTGATCTCGGCTTTATGTCGCTCGCCCACCAGAGCCGCCAAGCGAAACTGTTGCTGGTAGACCTCCAATTTGGCCAGACTCGGCGCGGCACGATCAGACAAGCCATGACGGCGCAAACTATCGGCCAGCTTGTCAGCGGCTAATGCGTCCGCCAAGCTTTGCCGCTTTGCCGCCAAGCGCTCATCCAGCTCACGCCAACGGCTCAGCGCGTCGGCCACTTCCTGCACCGCATGCACCAGACTGCGGTTATAGCGCTCGACAGCGGCGTCGTAAGCGGATTCTTGATACGCCAGAT
Source organism: Methylomonas defluvii (assembly GCF_033949435.1). Taxonomy (NCBI): domain Bacteria; kingdom Pseudomonadati; phylum Pseudomonadota; class Gammaproteobacteria; order Methylococcales; family Methylococcaceae; genus Methylomonas; species Methylomonas defluvii. The sequence continues at coordinate 61,568 of NZ_JAXARY010000022.1, forward strand.
TGGCACGCAGGCGGCCGCCTTCGAAAATCGGAAACTCGATGGACGGCCCCACCGCGTAAGCCAGACTGGAACCTTGCAACAACACGTCGCTCAAACTGACGCTATGCAAGCCGGTGAAGGCCACCAGATTGACGTCCGGATAAAACGCGGTCTCGGCCACCTTGATTTCCTCGGCAGCCGCCTCGGCATGCAGCCGCGCCGCGCTAATATCCGGGCGATGCGCCAACAAATGTAAAGGCAAATCCACCGGCAGGGTTAAGGCTTGCTCAAGCCGATCGGATTCGATAACGATGCCCGCTCCCCAATCAGGCCCCTTCCCGGCCAGCGCCGCCAACAGATTTTTATTTATCGCCACGTCGGCCCGCGCCGCAGCCAAACCTTGTTCGGCGTTAGCAAGGGCTATTCTGGCCTGCAATAGCGGTGCGTCGGCAACCAGACCAGTCGCCAGCCGCGTTTGTTCGAATCTCAACAAGGCCTGCCGCTCGGCGACGATGTTCTCGGCGATGCCTTGTTTTGCGGCGGCAGCCAACAATTCGAAATACCCCCTAGCCACGGCAGACGACAATAGCAGCCGCGCATCGGCCAATTCCGCCTCGGCCGCCAGCGAGCGGCCAACCGCGCCTTGCAGAGCCGCTGCATCGCGCCCCCAAAAATCCAGGTGGTAACGCAAGATCAAGGGGTTAATCAACATCTGCCGAAAGTTTTCGCCGGCCAGTTTGGCTTGCACGCTGTTCGCCGAGAAACGTTGCGCCGAGAAGCTGACGTTGGCATCAACCGTCGGATAAAGCTCGGCGGCCTGCGCATCGACCATCGCCTGAGACTGCCGCAACCGGGCGGCGGTGGCCTTCAAATCCGGATTATCGGCCAGCGCCGCGCTTATCAAACGCTGCAACTCCGGGCTGGCAAAGCCGGTCCACCAATCCGGCGCCGGCCAGGCATCGCTGCTTGCGAAATTGCCGCGTACGGCAGCGACGGTATTGGTCATGTCGGGCATGGGTAACAGACTGGCGCGCGTAGTTTCTTCTCCACCAAACCGGGCGCAACTTGACGAAATACCCAACATCAACCCTAATGCAATTAGCTGACGAGCGGACATCAGGCCTCCTCCGCCAGCAGTTCCTGAGTTTCCCGGCGCAGTTCCTGCTCGTCACTGACTTTAACCGGGGTGCGAGTTGGGTGCGCCAACCAAACTAGCGCCGCCATACCGACAAACACGCAACCGGCCATCCAGAACGCATCGTTCATAGCGTGTAACACCGCATCACGTCCGGCCAGCTTGGCATATTTGGTCAACGCCGCCGGCTCGGTAAATCCTAGGAAATTTAGCGTTGACAAGGCGGAATGATCGGCCAATTCGAACGCGCCGTGATTTTCGGCAAAGCGGGTCAAATGCTGCGGCGCCCGCCGATACAGCACGATGCCTTGCACCGCAATGCCGATTGCCCCGGCCGCTATCCGCAACAGATTAGCCAATTCCAGCGCCCGCCATTGCCGCTCGGCTGGCAGGCCGTGCAGCAGCAACGCAGTCATCGGCACAAAAAAGCTGCCCAGGCAGGCGCCTTCCAGCAATTTCGGCCAGAACAATTGGGCAAACGAGTCCGGATCGTCGAAGCGACTTAACCAGAAATAGGTAGCGGCAAATCCCAGCAAATTAGCACTTGCCAACAGTCGGGCATCGCAGCGTTTGACGATCTCGTGCAAAACGCTGGCCATCGGTTTGGCGCAGATAGCCATCGGCAGAAATACCAAACCGGCTTCCCACGACGAATAGCCGAACGCCAGTTGTAACTGCACGATGAGCAAAGACAGCAAGCCTTGAAAATACAGAAAACCGGTGAATAAAATGAATACGCCGATGGCGAAATTGCGGTGGGCAAACAGGCGAATATCCAGAAATGGCCGGCGCACGCGCAATTCCCAGACCACCCAATAAATCAGCGTGGCGGCTATCAATGCGATCAAGCTTCTAATGTAGGCCGAATCGGTCCAGTCCCAATCGTTGCCTTGATTCAACAAAGTCTGTAAGCCAAACACCAGCATCACCGATAAGATAAAACCCACGCTATCAAAGCGCTGCCAGGATCGTGTGTGGCCCCGCCGATACAACAACGCGCCGACGATGCCGGCAATCGCCAATGCCGCCGGGATGTTGAGCCAAAACAGCCAGCGCCAACCCAAGTTATCGGCTATCCAACCACCCAAGGGCGGGCCGAAGGTGAACGGCGTCAACGTGAATAGGCTCCAGATACCGATGCCCAGCGATTTGCGTCTATCAGGATATTCCTTCAGCAACAAGGCCTGACCCAAGGGCAGCGTCAAGCCGCCGGCAAATCCCAGCAAAATACGCCCGGCCAGATAGCTATAAAAACCAGTGCAATAAGCGCAGAGGAAAGAGGCCAAGGCAAAAGCCAGGAAAGCCGGAACGAAGGGCCGGTATTCGCCGAAGCGCCGCGCCAACCAGCCGCCCACCGGAAACGCCAGCGCCAGCGCTATCATGTAATCAGTTTGGGTCCAGGTCGCAAAGCTGGGCGGGACGCCTAAGCCGCCGGCCACTCTGGGCAGCATGGCGATGTACGCGCCGGCATTAAAGATCACCAACGCATGCCCAAATCCCAGACATAGGTTAAACAGCTTAAAACGCCAGCCGCGCAGACGCTTTTGATAGACGAGGCTCATCCGCTTATCGGCCCGGTCAACACACTAAGATTCGTCGGCTTGAGGGGGTAGGCGCAGACCAATGTCACCCAAACTTTGCCGCAACAGCGGCACCGCCATATCGCCGATCAATTGTTTAAAAGCATCGCCGCCATTGTCCAGAGAGGCGAACGCCTGATCGTCAACCCTGAAACTTTCCGATAGTGTCCGAGCGATGACATGGCGCGATACGGGATCAATGAGTTTGATCATTAGCTGCAAAGACGTTTGCCCTTCAAAAATCCGATACCTGCCGATCCCAACCTCTATCACCGCGTCGTAGCGGCCCATCGTCGCATAATCAATTGACGTGGTGTTCTGGCCGTACCAGGCTTGAATGGCCTGATGCCAATGTTGCAAACTGGCATCACCCGCCGCCGGTAATTGATAATACTCGCGGCTCAATTCCCCTTTGCGATTTTCCGCCGCCAGTAGACCAGGCAGCTTCTGCGCCGCCGCCTTGGCGGGCGTCCAACCCAAATCGGTATTTGCAGGGCCGCCGGCAGCGCTTGGCGCCGCCTTGGTCATCGCGTCCACATCGGCCGTTTGGCTGTCGCTAACCATGCCCGCAATTTCGATACCGCCAGGGATTTGATAAAGTTCAATGGGCAGCGCATAACCCATGGCCATGTTTTCGAAATGTCGATAAGCCGGATCGCGCCGCTCGATCAAATCCGGTATCACTTCCAGCGGCGGCGCTTGCACCGGCACAATCAAAAAACTGTGCAATCGGTCGATCTGCGACGCGGCGGGCTTAATGCTGGGTGCCGTGCATGCCGCCAGCAAACACGGCAAAGCCAATCCCAGCAGCATGTTTTTGTGGTTACCCCAAAGCCTGGTGAATAAACATATTGAAGTTTTCATGATTTCCTCCGCACCCAACAATGCCATCGAATCGATACATTACTCAGGAGGTACTATAAAAACCACGTTGATATAAGACAAGCGATATTTATTGGACTTTAATATCGATAAATGCAATATTAAACTGATGGACATCGACCAAATCAGAACCTTTTTAAGCGTTGCGGCCAACGGCAGTTTCCTGGAAGCGGCCAATCGTTTGTATGTAACGCAATCGACCGTTAGCACCCGTATCCAGCGCCTGGAAGCTTATTTGGGCGTGACGCTGTTTGTCCGCAATCGCTCCGGCGCCAGCCTGACTTTGCCGGGTCGGCGTTTTTTACCGCACGCCAAATCCTTGCTATTAACCCTGGAACAAGCCCGGCACGATATTGGTTTGCCCAGCCGGTTTCGCGGCAGTGTCAGCATCGGCGCACGGATTGCCTTGTGCGAAACCTTGTTGCCGGAATGGATCAGCGAGATACGACAGGCCATGCCCGATATTTCCATCCGTAGCGACATCGGCTTTGAGGAAGACTTGATGCGCAGCCTGGTAGCGGGCGCGCTGGACATAGGCTTGATGTACACCCCCCAACACAGCCCCGGCCTGCAAATAGAACCTTTGTTCGATGAAACCCTGGTGCTGCTGACCACCGATCCCAGCCAGCCCTGGCCGAACGACGATTACATTTATGTCGATTGGGCGCCCGGATTTTATGCTCAGCACAGTAATAGCTACCCCAACCTGGAACGGCCGGCGCAGGTGGTCAATATCGGCTGGATGGCGGTACAGCTGATTCTGGCGCAAGGCCGCGGCTCCAGTTTCCTGCCGGTGCGCCTGGCCGAACCGTTGCTACAAGCCGGCAAACTGTTTCCGGTCGCCGGCAGCCCGCAATTCAAATTACCGGCCTACATGGTGTCGCAGCGCGATAACGATTCGGCGGTTTTACAGCAGGTGCTGGCGCAGATCCGCACCTTGGCGGCTCTGGAGCGGCAAAAGGTTTATGCGCTGCCCGCTCAATCCAAGGTGGCCGACGCCACATGAAATGCATCGGCATGGATGTCCTGCAAAGCCGCGCCATGTAAAAACGCCTGGCGCTTGGTTTGATGCACCATGTCCGGATGGCCGCATAAATACAGGCGCCAGCCTTTCAGACTGGGCAAACTCGCCATCGCCACGTCGTTGGCCCGGCCCCTGGTCACGCCATCAGGCGCATCGCCGCGTGAGATACAGGCGGTGTAATGGAAATTTGAGTATTGGTCGGCAAGCGCCTGCATTTCCTCGATCCAATACAAACCATCCATCTCGCGGCTGCCATGGAATAGATGAATATCGCCACTGTGGCCGTGGTGCAAAGCTTCGCTGACAATCCCGGCCAATGGCGCCAAACCACTGCCGGTGCCAATCAGCAACAGATTTTTTTCCGGGGTAGTCGGCAGGTAATAACACAGCCCCTGCGGATCGGATACCTCGAGTTTGTCGCCTACCTGAAGTTCCCGGTGCGCCCATTCGCTGAAGCGGCCGCCGGCCAAGCGGCGGATATGAAAACTTAATTTGTTGGCATGCAAGCGATTGTTGGCAATCGAATAACTACGGGTCAATCCGTCGGCGCGTTTCAGATTCACGAACTGGCCGGCGTAATAATCCATGGTTTCCCGGCACCGCAAAGTGAGTTGCAGCGTTTCCGCATTCAACAAACTTTTTTCGATCACCGTCGCTTCGGTAAAAAAATCGGCGGGCGAACTAATGCTGATAGACATATCCTGCTGCGGATAACACAGGCAGGCCAGGAAATGGTTCTGATGCCGCAATACGTCTTTTAAACCGTCTTGCGCCGCCAGCGGCGGCGGGCCCTGCAAGCTGCGCACCATACAGCTTTGACAAGCGCCCTGCCGACAACCGTAGGGGATGTCGATGTTTTCGCGCAGACAGGCGTCCAGCACGGTTTCGCCAGACCCGCAAACAATTTCGCGGTCGTTCACGCTGAGTTTATGCAAGCTCATCCCCTACTCCGGCGCCTAGCGGTCCAACACGTCGTTACGGGTGCTTTCGGCAATCGCCGCGACTTGATTGATCAGCTCTTGCGGCACGTTCAGCTCTTGCAAGGTAGCCGCCAGATTCTCGACCACCGCATCAAAATGTGAATCATCCAAACCCAGTTTTTTAACCAGATGCGCATGCGCTTGACGCATATCGGCGCCGGAATAGTTGTTCGGACCGCCGAAGGCCATGGTCAAAAAGGATTTTTGTTTGGCTGCCTGTTTGTCCATATCGGTGTTATCGAAAAAGCGGTTGATGCGGTGATCGCTCAAGACTTTGCGATAAAAAATATCGACAGCCGCGTTAACGGCCGCTTCGCCACCCAATTGTTCGTAAAGAGTTGCCTTGGTTTCGCTCATGTTGGTCTGCCTTTCGTTGCAAATAAAAAAATGCGGCTGTTTAAAGCCAGGCACAGAGTAAGCGAATAAAATTACTTTTGCAATATTTTTATTATAAAAGTAATTTATATGTCAAAAATAGACTTACAGCGCTTTGCGTGATAGCTGATCCGGCGTAGAATGCCGCATCACTTATTTCCGACCACCCCACACGCCATGGTCAAACTTACCGGCTCGCGCCAAGAGCAAATCTTAAAATTGCTGCTATCCACCACGTCCGGCATGAGCATCGACGAGCTGGCCGCACAGCTGGAGATTTCCAGAAACGCCGTCAAGCAACACCTCACCGGCCTGGAAAAAGATCAGCTGGTTCAGGAAGCGGCACTGAACAGCACCGGCGGCCGGCCTTCGCGCAATTACACGCTGACCGAACAAGGCCGCAACCGCCTGCCCAAGCAATATCCCTGGTTTTGTAATTTGTTGCTGGGCGAGCTAAAAACCGAACTGGGCGAAACGGCCTTAAGGCAAATGCTGTGGCGCATGGGCGTTAACCTGGCACAGTCGCTGGCCCCGCAGTTTAGCGGTAAGGACCCGGCACAAAAGCAAAGCGCGCTGCTGGAATTGATGCAATCGCTGGGTTATCACGCCGAAATGGACGCCGAACAAACACAGCCGACCATTAAAGCCGTTAACTGTGTTTATCACGATTTAGCTCAGCAACACCCGGAATTGTGCGAATTTGACCGCGCGCTGATTACCACCTTATTGGATAGGCCCGTCGAACAAACCGCGTGCATGGCCTTACAGGATTGCGCCTGCAAATTCAAAATCTGCAATACCAGCGCTTAGGCCAACTTTCCAACTATTCCAAACAGTTGCCAAAATTTCCAGCTTTGGGCTTAAGCGCCTTAGCACAATACGCGGGTTTTTCTACGCGGCGGCTCTCGGTGTTACAATGGCCCTTTCCAGAATGACTATTTTGAATTGCGATCATGAGCCAACCTTACCGTAGGACACTCAGCCTGTTTAGCGGGCTGCTGTTATTGTTAACCGCCTTCTCGCTGCAAGCCGCCAGCCCGATTTTCACCCCCGCCGCTCCCAGCGTCGCGGCCTCCAGTTACTTTTTGATGGACTTCGACAGCGGCCGGGTATTGGCCGAAAAAGACGCCGACAAGCGCGTATCTCCCGCCAGCTTGACCAAAATCATGACCGCCTACGTGGTGTTCCGCGAGCTGAAAGCTGGGCATTTGACGCTGGACGAGAAAGTCACGATCAGCCAGAACGCCTGGGAAACCGGCGGCTCAAAAATGTTCGTTGAGGTAAACAAACAAGTGGCAGTCGAAGACTTGTTGCAAGGCATGATCATTCAATCGGGCAACGATGCCAGCGTCGCCTTGGCTGAACACGTCGCCGGTAGCGAACAAACCTTCGCGACGATGATGAACGAACAAGCCAGCCGCTTGGGCATGGCCAACAGCAATTTCGAAAACGCCACCGGCCTGCCCAGCCCCAACCATTACAGCTCGGCACATGACCTGGCGACCTTAGCCCGCGCGGTGATCAAAGAGTTCCCGGAATACTATCGCTGGGACAAGCAAAAAGAATTTACCTACAACGGCATCACCCAACAAAACCGCAACCTGTTGCTGTGGCGCGATCCTTCCGTTGACGGTTTGAAAACCGGTTTTACCGACGATGCCGGCTATTGCATGGTGGCTTCCGCCAAACGCGAAGATATGCGTTTGATTTCGGTGGTCATGGGTACAGCCAGCGCCGGCGCGCGTTCCAACGAGAGCCAATCGCTGCTGAATTACGGTTTCCGCTTCTTCGAAACCCATCGTCTGTACGAAGGCAATAAACCCTTGGGCGACGCGCGGGTTAGAAAAGGCGTAACCTCCAAAGTCGCGGTTGGTTTGCCGGAAGACCTGTACGTCACCGCCCCACGTAAACACTTTAACGAGTTAAAAGCCGAAACGCAGATCGACAAAGGCGTATTCGCGCCGCTGAACAAGGGCGACACGGTCGGCAACCTCAACATTTCCTTGGCTGGCGAATCCATCCTCAGCAAACCGTTGGTGGCTTTGGATGCTGTCGCCGAGGGCGGCATTTTCCGCCGGCTGTACGACGCAGCTATTGGCTTATTGGAAAAAGAATGACCGAGCAAGTCTATCTGAACGGCGCTTATCTGCCATTAGCCGACGCCAAGGTGTCGGTGCTGGATCGCGGTTTTTTATTCGGCGATGGCGTCTACGAGGTGATTCCGGCTTATAACGGCCGGCTGTTCAGACTGGAAGACCATATTGCCCGGCTCAACAACAGCCTGAACGGCATCCGTTTACCGTTGCCGCATAGCGTTGCGGACTGGGAAGCGATTTTCCGCCCGTTGCTGGCAGATGACCGCGATCAATACATTTACCTGCAAGTCACCCGCGGCTATGCGCCGAAACGCGATCACGGTTTCCCCGAACAAATCGTACCGACGATATTTGCGATGTCTGCGGACATCAAGCCGTTCGCCGGCCGGATCGACGGCATCAAGGCGATTACGCTGGACGACACCCGCTGGCAGCTCTGCAACATCAAAGCCATCACTTTGCTGAGCAACATCCTGCTTAGGCAGGAAGCCCTGGACCAAGGCTGCGCGGAAGCGATACTGGTGCGCAACGGTTACGTCGTCGAAGGCGCGGCCAGCAATCTGTTTGCGGTGCTGGACGGCGAATTGATCACGCCGCCGAAAAGCCATGAAATCCTGCCCGGCATTACCCGCGACGTGATTCTGGAATTGGCGGCCGCGCATAACATTCCGTATCAAGAAGACATCATCGCGTTGGAAGCGCTAAACAACGCCAGCGAAATCTGGGTCGCCAGTTCCACTCGCGAGATCGTGCCGGTCATCGAACTGGACGGCCGGCAAGTCGGCGACGGCAAGCCCGGCCCCGTCTGGAAACACATGGACGACTTACTGCAAGCCTACAAAAAATCACTATCATGAGCGAAACCGAAAGTTTACTGGAATTTCCCTGCCAGTTCCCTATCAAGGTGATGGGCAAGCATCGCGACGATTTTGACGCCATCGTCGTGGAAATCGTCCGCCGCCATGTCCCGGACATCCTGGAAGGCGCGGTCACCACCCGTCCGAGCAAAGGCGGCAATTATCTGGCGGTGACGGTCATGATCGAAGCTCATAGCCGCGAACAGCTCGACGCCATCTACCTGGGCTTGACGGCCTGCCCTGATGTATTGATGGCATTGTAAGCCGGACTGATGCCCAGTAAGGCGACGACCGTCCTGCGTAATCTGGGGACACAAGACTATCTCGGCGTCTGGCAGGCCATGCAGCAATTCACTGCCGAACGCGACGACAACACTGCCGATCAAATCTGGATCGTCGAGCATCCGCCGGTTTACACGCTGGGTTTAAACGGCAAGCGCGAACATTTTCTTAAAGCCACTAACATCGAAATCGTCGAAAGCGACCGCGGCGGCCAAGTGACCTATCACGGTCCCGGCCAGTTGGTGATTTACCTGTTGGCCGATTTGCGCCGTTTAAACAAAGGTCCCAGACAAATGGTGACTATCCTGGAAAACGCGGTGATAAACACCTTGCGGCAATACGGCATCGCCGCCCAGGCCGAGCCCAAGGCACCGGGCGTCTACGTCAATCAGCAAAAAATTGCTTCGCTGGGCCTGCGTATCAAGCGCGGTTGCTGTTACCATGGCCTGAGCATCAATAACCATATGGATTTGGCGCCGTTTGCAGACATCAATCCCTGCGGCTATGCCGGCTTGCAAGTCACGCAACTGGCTGACTTGGGGGTTAAGATAACTAATCAGGAACTCGCGGTGCCGGTTGTGCATCAGTTACTGCAAGCAATAGAAAACTGAAGTAAGCAAACTCGACGAGCGTCGCTGGAAACAGCCAAGCTTGAGGAAACTCGAAAACCAACCCAAGTGCCCGGTGGCAATATGACACTCAACGCCCCTTCCCGCTCCACCCCGGAAACCCATCAACGCAATGCCGACAAGCTGTCGCGGATTCCAGTAAAAGTGGAAAAGCCTGAACAAATCCTGCGCAAGCCGGACTGGATCCGCATCAAATTGCCCAGCGGTGATCAGGTCAATCGCATCAAGCAATCATTGCGCGAACACCGCCTGCACACCGTCTGCGAAGAAGCCGCCTGCCCCAACTTGAGCGAATGCTTCAGCCACGGCACCGCCACATTCATGATCATGGGAGACTTATGCACCCGCCGCTGCCCGTTCTGCGACGTCGCCCACGGCAAACCGCAGCCTTTGGATGCCGAAGAACCGGCCAATCTGGCCGAGACCATCGCCGCAATGGCTTTGAAATACGTGGTCATCACCTCCGTGAACCGCGACGACTTACGAGACGGCGGCGCCAGCCATTTTGCCGCTTGCATCGCAGCGGTGCGCAGCCAGTCGCCCAATACCACCATCGAAGTATTGGTACCGGATTTTCGCGGCCGGATGGACACCGCGCTGGACATTTTGCAGCAGCAACCTTGCGATGTGTTCAATCACAATCTGGAAACCGTGCCACGCCTGTATCTGCAAGCCCGTCCCGGCGCCGATTACCAAGTCTCTTTAAGTCTGTTGCAACAGCACGGTCAACGCTTGCCTGATGTACCGACTAAATCCGGCTTGATGTTAGGCATAGGCGAGACCGAAGCGGAAGTGATAGACGTGATGAAAGACTTGCTGGCCCACGGCGTCAGCATGCTGACTCTGGGCCAGTATTTGCAGCCCAGCAAGGACCATTTGGCAGTACAGGAATACATTCACCCCGACCAATTTCAACGCTATGCCGAGATCGCCCGGGAATTGGGATTCAAACAGGTCGCCAGCGCGCCCTTGGTACGGTCTTCCTATCACGCCGATTTGCAGGCAGCGGGTGTTGGCAAATAGCCAAGCCATCGAAACGTTTTAGAGACGTGAAATCTTGCGTCTAGGCACATAACCGATAACACTATTCGTTTTTTTAAAGCCATCCAAGCATATGAACCGATTCAGAACCTTTACTTTGGCAAGCACTGTCGCTTTGGGAACTGCACTGATAAGCGGCTGCTCGTTTTCCACCAGCTCCGAGAGTTCGTCCGACAGCATAGGCAGCTTGTCTGACAGTTCTGGCGGCATCTTCAAAAGCGCGTCCAGCCCCTTTACCTCCAGTTCCGACTCGTCGCGTAACAAACACGAAAAATACGAAACCGATGTAGCCGACTATACCGCTACCTTCGTAGTGTCCAGTAGCGGCACGCTGGACAGTTTTCGCGGCCATCTTAGCGAATTAGCCGAAAGCCATGAGATCACCAACTGGGAAACCGACCGGAATACTTACGTAGGCATCGGCCGCGGACTTGCTAAAGCCAAGCTCGGTAAACCGCAAATCTCGGCATTTACTGAAAGTTTGAGCGATAACGAGCCCTGGAAGAAACAGGCCATTGAAGAAGGTTTGAAAAAATAATCCCGCAGGCAGTCGCCCACTTGGTCATGCCAGTTGCTGGCTTGAAATTCGCAAAGTGGGCGCTGACGCTGGGCTGTTTACTTTGGGTAGCCGTTGCCGAAGCAGACCAAAGTCATCATTTCGAATTCCTGTACATAGAAGCCAACGAAGGCAGCGCCAGCGGCGGCCATGCCGCCATTAAATTCGACCGGCAAGTCTTTCATTTTCAGCACATCGAACCTGGCCTGCTGCGCCTGTATCGCAACGATGCGGCCGCCTTTGAGTTTGCCTACGGCTTTCAGGAGAACCGTAACATATACGGTCACCGCATCGAAGTGTCTGAGGATTTTTTTCAAGCACTACGGGATACCTTTAGTCGCCGCCTGTTCATTCAACACCAGCAATTGTCGCTGTTACAAGCCCTGCACGACGACCAGACGCTGGTTTCAGGCTTGCAAAATCCTGGCTCTGCGCCGCCTTTAGCCATAAAGGGATTGGGTTATTTTTTGAGGCAATACCGAGCGACGGAAGCGTTCCCTGTCGAGGCAGACAAACCCAGCAACAACAGCCAAGCACTACAACAATTGCACGAAGCCATCGTTAACGAGTATGGCGAAGATTTTTTGCCGGCCAAGCGCCAGCAAGCTTGGCAAACCTTGCAAACTCTGAAACCTGAGTTAGCAGTTAACCCCGCTGAACCCACGGATACACGGTTTACCGCCACGAACAGCTCATTTGCCGAACGCTACCGCAATCAGTTGCTGAATCTGGCCGCGCTGGATGTGCTGCACGCCAGGCTATCCCCGCTTAGCGAAAGTTTGTTACAAATTCCCGAGGCGACATACAAACTCAACACGGCCCAACGTACCAAGCTGCAAGATTTTCGGCAGCGTTTGTTTGCCGATTTAATGACCCTGATGCGCAGCCAGCGCAGCGACTGGGGTTATCCGCTGTTGGTGGGAATGGCCCGTTTGCATGCGCTGGACCATGCCGTCGCCTCGGGCTATCTGAGCGTGCTGGACCGCAGTCGCCCCGACAGTGCGGATCCACAAGCCACTATTATCGACAATGACAACTTGCCGGCAGCGCTGCAATACAGTCAAGAGCTATTTGCCGCGGCGTCCAAACAACTCGACAGCCCCATAGCGCTGGATGAGCTTGCTTACTCGGAACTGGAGCTAAGCGCGACGGCGCTAATGCAGTTGCATAAGCCGCGCCATGATAAGCAGTCTTTGCAGCTGTTGCCGTTGACAGCCACTCCATCGCGACCGGCAGCGGCAGAATTGATTGGGTTACCGCTGCCTACCAGCGAACTGGCAGATTTCCAAAACAGCGTCACACAGCAACTCGAAACATATCAAAGCCAATTGCAATCCTTATATGGCTATAACTTGCTTAGCCGCAATTGCGCCACCGAAATCTTTCGGCTCCTTAACCAGACGGTTGCGGAAATCTCGTCTACAGCCGAGGAAAGCACAAGCCAGGCTTCCCAGCGACTGCTGGGCGGTTACGTTGACGAAGACGGCTTGAACATGATTCCGTTTATCGCGTATGAACAGATAGGAAGCACATATCGACTAAGCACCAGCTTCCAGCGCCAGCCCTACAGAGAACGACAGCGTCAACGGCATTACCGGCAGATGCCGCAATGGCTGGTGGATTTACAGGAATCTAATACCCTGAGTTCGAGTATTTATCAATGGAACGAGGATGACGCGGCGTTTTTATTCTTCACTCAAGATCAGCTATGGCCTCGGCCATTGCAGGGCGGCTTCAATCTAGCGATAGCTGGCGGCCAGGGCCTTTATGGTATGTTCAGTTGGCCTTGGGATGGTGGGGACAATCTACGCAAAGGATTGAAAGGTTTTGTGGTCAGCCTGCCTGAACTGTTGTTCTTTAACATCCGTAAAGGCTCGTTTCCAGGATTGCTGCCGGAAGCAGGTCTATATTGGCCTGAGGCTTTTTAACTAGGCTAGCTTGCGGGTATAGCGACGGTGAGAGGAGGGAAGAAAATTCGTTGCCTCTTTACCGGACTGCCCTCAGACCCTAGGCAGTTTGCGGTGAAATTCTCGGGCATCAGGCTCGAACATCAATAAATCTGCCTTTACCACCTTCGTTATTTTGATCGGAGGCGTCTTTAGCAACCGGTTGGACTTGCTGAAACGCTTGTATGGGGCTGTTTGGCTGGGCTTTTTTGACTGTCGGAACATTGGTTCCGGCAGCACTATAAATTTGCGACGCGCCTGAATTAATTGACATGTATGACATTGGCTACCTCTTGTTCACGGATTTAATGGCTACAACTCTACTTGAGAGCAGCCAATTTTATTCCAAGCCCTTTGTATGAGTTGCCTGTTGCCTCGCAGTTTTCGAGATAATTGCTATACCAGCTTCGAAGCATATACCTGAATTGCGCTAATTTGCCCGATATGCCGCATTAAACCGTTCTCGCGAGGCTTCAGACAGGAAAACACCGGTAAGCGTTCGCTTGTCAATCCACCCTATTTGTTAGTATCAATGCGGCGGGTAAGCGCTGTTGCTTGGCTCAACGCTTGATGACCGGACTCACCGGCGCCACGTTCTGCGGTACAAAAGGCGGTGGACTCGGCGTCGTGGTTGGGGCTGGCGTGGCAAAATCAAAGGTGGCGATACAGTTGACGCCGCCGATCAGTTCGTCGCTAGGGTTGGGTAAGGTCATGCGCACCGTAAAGCTGCCACTGGCCGGATCGATCAATTGGTCCACTTTGGTGACAGTAGCTCTCACGACTTTTTTGGCCGGCAGCTCAGGGCGTACTTCCACATCCATACCAGGCTGAATCAGACCAAAATATTCAGTCGGCGCGATCAGCTCAACGCGCAACGGATTGACTTGCGCCAGCTTCATAATCGCGCGATCACTAACGGACTCGCCGGGCATCGCATAACGGTCTATCACAATACCGTCTATCGGACTTTTGATGGTTTTAACCTCCAGTTGCGCCTTGGCCATTTCCAGTGCCAACATCGCCGACTTTTTACGTTCCTCTGCCTTTTTCAACTCGATTCCAGCCAACACCACTTCGGTTTCGACTTTATCTTTCTCGATTTGCGAAATGACATTGGTGGTGGCTAAACTCCTATAACGGGTGCGGTTGCGCGTGGCGTACTCCAGTTTCACTTTCTGATTGCGTACCTCGCTGCTACTCTCAGCATCGGCTTTGGCCTGGTTGAACTTGGCCAACTCCACCGACGCTTCCAATTGGGCAAGCGGTTGGCCTTTGGCAACGTGATCACCCTTATCGACCAACAGCGCTGCGACAGTCCCCGCCACCGGGCTACTCAACTCGACGTACATTTCCGGCTTGACCATGCAATCCAGATTGGCGGCGAGCACGGCGCCACTGAACAGGCCAGGGCCGAGTAGTGCGCAAAAAAAATGGTGGCGTATGGGCATGTAAAAATCACTAATCGATTAGTTTGATTTGAAACGGTCTGATTTTTAACAAAATAGTAAATTTAAGGCCACAGCGTTTATTCAAACTTGCCGGAAAACGCCAAAATACGCGACAAATGCTTATCCTGTTTGCTGAGTTGCCTTCTGACGTTGCGCTGTTGCCGCTCGTTATAAATTTGCGTCAGGCGTAATATCAGATTTCCCAAAAAACCCGGCAAAGCTTGCTGATCTTTAGCCAGGCCGGCCAGAGTCTTGAGAATAGCAGACGAATAAAACTCCCGTAGCGCCGTATCCTCCAGCGACAGTATCGCTTCGCAGCTACCCGGATCGCCTTGCCGGGCAGAGCGCCCGTATAGTTGCCGATCTATGCGCCGAGATTCATTGCAGTTCAGCGCAATCACGTGCAAACCGCCCAACTCCGAAACGCCCAATCCCAGCGCAATATCGGTACCACGGCCGGCCATATTGGTAGCTACCGTAATAGCGTGCAACTGCCCTGCTTGCGCGATGATCTCAGCCTCGTGTTGATCTTGTTCCGCATTCAACACCCGGTGAACCAAACCCGCCGCTTCCAGCCAGACACTGACCTCCAGCGACTCGGCAACCGAACCGGTGCCTATCAAAATTGGCCGGCCTTGCGCATGTATTTCCGCGACCCGTTGTAAAAATGCCCGTTGCTTGGCGGCTTGCGTGGCATAAACCCGCTCGCTGAGCAGTTTTCGTTTCGAAACTCTATGGGTAGGCACTTTTACACTATGCAAACCATAAACACGCTGCATTTCCGTCGCCACTTCCCGTACCGTCCCCGAAGTACCGGCCAGTTTGAGATAGCGGCCGAAAAAGCGCTGGTAACTGATCCGGGCCAGCGGCTCGCGTTGTTCAGAAATCAAGCAACCTTCCTTAGTTTCTATCATTTGTTGCAAGCCCTGCTCCCAAGACCGATCCTCCATCACCCGGCCGGTAAACTCATCGATGATTTGCACCTTGTTATCTTTGAGGATGTATTGCTTGTTGCGCTTGAAGCAATACTCGGCGATTAGCGCCTGTTTGACCATGGCTTCCCGCCAGCGCTTGTTTTTCCAACGCGGCCCCAAGCCGATAATCATATCCGCAAGGGTATTTTCGCCTTGCTGCGTCAGTTCGACGTCGCGAGTTTTGGGGTCCATGACAAAGTCGTCGTTGATGAACAATGACGAGGCCAGATACAAGGCGTCACCGTAGGTTTCCGGAGACGCCTCATTCGGCCGGGTCTGGGTGATGATCAGCGGCGTTTTGGCTTCATCGATCAATACGCTATCGGCTTCGTCGATAATGGCAAAACATAAGCCGCGCATGATCAGAGGGTTGCTTTTCGGCTGTTTGATTTGCTGTTGAATCTGCTTGAATTGAAATTTTAACAAGCCCACATCCTCGCCCATCTCGATGCGGTCACGCAGATAATCAAAGGCAATTTGTTTATTCGTCGTATGGACGATGGGTTGTTGATACAGTTTTCGGCGCAGTTCAAGGTCCATACCGTCAACCACCGCACCGGACTTCAAGCCCAGGCGCAGATAAAGCGGTTTCAGAATCTCCGCATCGCGAGCCGCCAAGTAATCGTTGGCAGTAATCACATGCACCGGGATGCCAGCCAAGGCGGCGGTGCAGGCCGGTAAGGTCGCGGTCAGTGTTTTGCCTTCGCCGGTTTCCATTTCCGCCAGCATGCCGTTAATCATTAACCAGCCGCCAAACAATTGCACGTCAAAATGCCGTTTATGCAGCGTCCGGCCGGCGACTTCGCGAATCAGCGCGAAGGCTCTGATCATCAGCTCTTCGGTCAGACCATACCGATATAGATTTTCCCGCAGTTCCAGAATGGCAATGGTCAACTGTTGCTCGTTGTAGTTACTTAACGGGGCGGCAACTTTTTCAACTCGACTGACGATATAAGCCTGGCTGAAACGCTGGCGGTTCAGGCGTTTGTGGAGTATGTCGAAAAATGCCGAGGCGCCTTGCTCGAAATCGCTTAGTCGACTTTCCGGCTTTTGCGGGTAGCTGCCGAAATGTACCCCTGGACGCAACACCAACTCAGACATTGAACTGCCTCAAAAATACCTGACGTACCCGGCGGTACAGCTGAGTCATAATCGATTCGCCGCCATGGTTGATCCTCACATAAGCGCGCATACCTATCGGCAGATTTTTCGGCGGCGAGAAGTCCAGATCAACCAAAAAGATTTTTTGCAGGGTTTGCATGTCTTGTTCGTTTTCCGTATTCACCCGGATTTTGCCACCGCCGGTGGTCGCCAGGGCCGGGCTGGGCAGCGTATTGGTCGCTTCCGGCGCCAGGCGGATGATGTTGGCCGGGTATTCGCGATACGGGTCGCTAACCAGACGTACGCTGATTTCCGGACTGCCTTGCCGCAGCAGGCCAATATTGTCTTGCGTTACCACCATGCGGATGGTCGGTGGCTGTTCATCCAGAATGTAACCAATCAACTCACCCTGGCGCAAATAGCTACCGGTTAGATCGTCGGCATCCGGCAACAGGATATAACCGGATTTGGCGGCGCTTATGATCATCGCGCTGGATTTATGATTCAAATGATCCAGTTCGGATTCCGCAACGCGCAGCGATTCTTTCAAAATTTCCGCCTTCACTAAATCAGACTCTTTCTCCGCCCGATATTGGCTTTGCAACTCGGCCACTTTGGCGCGGGCGATTTTGGCTTTGGCTTCCAATGCGTCGTCATGCATGGTCAGCAACACATCACCCTGATTCACGAATTGGTTCGATTTCACCAGCAATTCGCCGATGAAACCCTCTTGCTCCACCTTGATCAACGCCTCATCGGGCAGCCACACCACGCCTTCTGCCAGCGTGTAATTGGGAATCGGCAAAGCACCAAAAACCAGAACCACAAACAAGGTTACGCCTGCCGTGGTCAGCAGCGCCTTATCTCTTTTCCGACTCAGACTGGGGCTGGTAAACACAAAACGTATGGCTTTATACAGCGGAAACACGACCTGTAATGACACCATTAACAACGCAACGACGATGCCCAGTGAGAAAAATTTTTCGGTCAGATAAATACAGACAAACCACAACATCATCAGGCGGTAAGTCAGCGACGCCAAACTATAAATGACAAACCAAGCCGTTTCGCCCGGCGCAGAGGCCGGGGACACCGCCTGTTTCAAATCAAACAAATATCGCTGGGCCAAATAAGCCCAGATTTGGCTTGAACGCTGATACAAATTGGGAATGCTCAAGGCATCGGCCAGAATGTAATAGCCGTCGTACTTCAATAGCGGGTTGCCGTTAAAAAACAGCGACGAGACACCGCCGGTCAGCAGGATGTCGAAACCAATATCCTGAACAATCCCGGTTTCTGTGCTCAAAAACAGGAACAAGCCCAGGGCGGCCAGAAATCCCTCCACCAAAATGCCGGCGGCGCTGATCAACATCCGGTCGTACTTGTTACGCAGATGGTTGGCGGCGGAGACATTGACGTAAGGCACCGGCATGAACAATAAAAAATTGACGCCCATTTCATGCACTTCGCCGCCTTTCAACTTCATGGCAAAGCCATGCCCCAATTCATGCAGAATTTTGATCAAGGGGTACAACAAGAACACGATCAAAAAATTGTAGGGAGCCAAAGCGTTCAATTCGAAATGATGGCTGATTTCCGGCCAATTAGCCCCTGCTTGCAGCAAAGCAATTGCAATGACTAGCAGCCAGACCACGCCGAACTTGACGCTGAACAGACCCGCCACTTTAGGCGCATGTTTGCTGAGAAACTCATCCGGATCCCACAACGGCAATTTCAGCGAGAGCGGGTTCAACAATCGCTGATTGCTTTTCGCGCTGCTTAGCCGCGCCTGACGCTCGAACAATTCTTCGGTGTTGACCAAGGCTTCGGTTTGAATCAAATCGGCCTGATGTAATTGCCCCAGTAGTTGAATAAGGTCCTGTTGGCTGGGTGCATAGTCGCCCAGCTGCCGACTAAGGATGTCGGCAATCTCTTGTACACTCAACTTGCCGTCCAACAGCCCGATGAACTGATAGGCCAGACTGTTAAAGCGCTGATGGCGGGCGGTATTGGGGTCTTCGAGGATGTACCAGATCAGGCCGCGGTACTCGTGGCGATGAATCTCGATATGGCTATGCAACTTGGGTTTGAGCTTGGCGACTCGGTACCAGTGCGGACTGAACAGTTCGTTAGCCATGAGCAAACCTCAGCATCCGATTCACCAGGACCAAATCCACAAACGCAGCCAAGCCAGCATGTCGTGGCTCCATATCCACAATAAACTGGCGCGCCCGGCCGCGATTTTGCCAACACCCTCCATGCCCGGCCGTAATAGTTCAGGCGCATTTTCCAGACTGGCTTCGACGCGGAAGATATTCTTGCCGCTATCGGTTTTGGCCACTGCGGTAATTTTTTGCACCTGTAGCGGAAAGGTCCGGCTGGGCATACTGGCCAACACCAAAGAGCCTTTTTGACCTGCCTGCACATAGGAAATCAGGCTTTCATCCACCTTCAGGATGATGCGGTAACCTTCCAAAGGGGCAATTTTGAACAGGATTTCACCGCGTTCGACCGGTGAACCGAGCTTCTGACTCAAATCGCCTTCAATCACCACTCCATCGAATGGCGCCGCCAGATTGATTTTCTGTAACTGCTGGCGGGTCAGCTCCATCTCCGCATCGGCCTGGTCGATTTGCGCGCTAATGACCCTGACTTTCACGAGATCACCACCAGACAGGGCTTCGCGGTATTCGCGACGGAATTTTTGCAACTGCCCGTCCAGCTTGCTTAATTCCAGTTGTAATTCCGCATCGTCCAGACTAGCCATCAGTTCGCCTTGCCGCACCGTATCACCGGCCCTTACCGCCGCGGATTGCAAAAATCCGGAAATGGGCGCAGCGACCACCCGCTGAATTTTGCCTTCCAACACCGCGTTGGCGGTCACCCGAAAATCACTGCGCCACACAGAGCTGATCAACAAGAACAACACCAAGCCCAGGGCGGTCAATTTCACTTTGAAGTGTTTGACGCCCATCAGTTCGGCCAGCCGCTGTTTAAGCTTGATGCCGATTTTTACCGACAACGCTTGTTCGTCGAGTTTTTTTAAAGTCAGATACGGGGAGATCAGTGCCAGGGCTTGTTGGCAAAGTAGTACGGTTTCCTTGGCAAAGGATTGTTCTTCGCTGCGTAACAGGGTAACCGCGCCGATAAACTTACCGTCATGCAGCATAGGCACGGTCAGCAATGAACCATAACCATACTTGCGGACGATTTCCTGATGGGCGCGCTGGATACTGACCGATTTGACATCCGGAACCACCACCACGCTATCCTGCTCAATGGCTTCGTCCATCGCATCGGCGATTTTTTGCAACAAATTGGCTTGCTGGTCAAATTGCGCGTTATTGGAAATCGCCACTACCGTGCTGTAGTTGTCTTTGAATTCGCCGATGGCAATCCGATCGCAACTCAGCATGCGCGTCAATTCCGTACCCAGGCTAATCAAAACCTCGCGGTAACTATTTTGCTCGAAACAAGCCGCCAGCAAACCGACTACCGAGCTGTAAAAATCGTCGTTTTGCTGCAAACGGCCTTGCGCCAAACGCCACCACTCCACGCTCTGCTCCAGCGTGGCAAAAACAGCCGCGCGCCGATCAGCAACAGAGTGCTCAAGTTTGAGCGCAATCACGCCCAATAGTAACGAACCGTCAAATACCGGCAGACCGAAAAAGTCATATTGCCGTTGATCCGGTTTTGCCACATTAGGCATGTAACTGGGTTGATTTTTATCCAGTGTGAGTTTGCAAATAGCCGATAGCTCAGCAGCATCGGCGAGGTTCTCCGGCCATTTCGCCAACAGCCGCAGCGTTTTGCCATCCGCATCGCTCACCATCAATGCCGCAGCCTCAGTTTGCGGCACAATGCGGCAGACTATCTCCAGCCATTGTTGGGCAAATCTAGCGCTCATGGCGGAAAACCTTCCGCACAAGCATTACTCTGAACCACACTCTGCGGACACAACATCAGAAATATGTCATCGAGATGGGTGGCTATTTCCTGACTGACCAAGTCTTTCAAATTACTGGGGATGGCGGCAAATTGTTGATGGCTATCCTTTAAGCCACTGAGCGCTTGGTTAAATTGTTCCGGCTCCGCAAACACTTGCTGCGCCAGATAAACCAGATAGGTTTCGTTGCGATAATGTGGATCGGTAAGTTCAGGATGCAGTTGGTGACCGATGATATGCGAATACACCTCGGGTAAATGCCATAAACGCATCAACTCCGAGCCCAACTGACAATAATCAAAGCCAAACAACAGCCGTTCCTGCTCGTCAATCGGCAAGCCCTGCTTCCGGCTTGCCAGCAATGCGTCCAGCGCCTGTTCCGGGGCTTTGACAAACATCGCCGCGTGGCCGATTTCCAATAACAACCCCAGTGCAAAAAAACGATGTCCAGCGGGTAGTCCGGCCAGTTTAGCCAGCGTACGGCAGGCGATGCCGCATTCGATGCCGTGCAACCAGAACTCCTTCAAGTCCATCACCGCGTCGGGAATATTGCAAAACGTGCGCATGCACAGGCTACTCAACAGCAAATCATGCAACTGAATGGTACCAATCAAGCTGATTGCATCGTAGAGATCGTAGGCTTTGCGGTTAAAACCAAAGAAGCGGCTGTTGGCCATGCGGATTATGCGGATGGTCAGTATGGCATCGGTTTGCAGCACCGCGACATAATCGCGGATTCTGGCATCCGGCTTTTCTAATAACAGCCTGATTTTCAGATACACCTCAGGCATCGAAATTTTTTCGGCCAAATCGCAAAGGAATTGTTGTTCAGCTCTCATAGCGACTTAATTGAACATGAGCTTTTCCATCTCAGTCGCGGCTTTTAAAGCTTGTTCGACAGCCTCTGCCAACTGTTCGGCATTGAGTTGCAAAATATCCCAAATGTCCGCGGATACGCTCTCCTCGATTGCGCGCATATGCCCGGATATGTACTTTTCGGCACAGGCCCGCACCAGATGCAGTAGTGCGGTTTCCCTGCGCTGATCCGGGGCAAGGTCAGGGGTGGGCTGATAATGCACAATGTCTTGAAAATGCGCCGGCAAACACCATTGCGCCATCAGTTTGGCACCGATCTCGCCATAATGCATACCCAACAGTTTTTGTTCAGCGATGTGCAGTAATTCCTGGTTATTCCGGGACAGTTCCATCGCGCGTTTCGCCAACTCAGGGTGCTTTGCGTACAGCACCAGATGCCCTATCTCATATAACAAACCAATCACAAACAGGCGTTCGCTCTTGGGGATTTTTAGCTGGCTTGCCAACAACCGGGTCAACACCGCCGAGAACAAGCTGAACCGCCAAAAGGTTTTCAGCGGCATGATGTCATTGGGCAATTTTAACGAGGCAATCGCCGAGGTAGCGAGCACCAAGTCATGTAACTGCCCGATGCCCAGCATATTGACGGCGCGACTCAAGCTGTCGATCTTTCCCGGAAAACCAAAGAAAGCGCTGTTGGCAACTCTTAACACGGCGACGGTTAAGTTGGGATCGCTGGCCACAACTTCGACAAAGTGCTCGATATCCGAATGGGGATCGTCGATCAAATTTCTAACTTTCTGATATACCTCGGGCAAAGAAACCAAACCTTTGATTTCTTGCAAGGTACGTTCGATCAAATCTGCTTGCGAATTGATCTCGGCAGGATCAAGCAAGGGCGTCCCTCCAAATTAGACAGTGTTTAAATCAAGCGGAAGTATAGAACGGAAACCGGAGCTATAGTAGGGAAACTACCGGTATTCCGTTCGGGCTGAGGTCGTCGAAACTCAAGCTGGTTTGCTCTTTGAGGGGTGATCGGTATTTAAGAGTGGGGCTAATAAAAGCCACAAGCGCTCCATTTTTTCCATATACCCTCCGACACTTAACCACTGCACATTTTGAGCAGGCTTATCTGTGTTCTATTACGGATTATTTGCTGCAATCACAGAATAATTAAAGCGAAGTCGCTAAACTCTAGCAGCATCTAAGGCATCCGATGCCAACGGCGTTCCATGCTCATCGGTCAAACTGCAACTTTCAACGCCCATGAATTCAAAGTCACATCTCAAGCACTACCACTCCAAACCGATTCTGGAAGAGTTGGAATCTCGACAGCTGTTCTCCGGCGGCATCGAGGGGCTTTTGACCGAACAACTCATGGCCCCCAACGCGACCTACGCCAACGCGACACCGCCCGCCGACACCCAACAGCCCCCCGTGCAAACCAGCGCCAGCGAGACCAGCCGTAATGAAATCGTGTTTGTCGATACCCGCGTCCAGGGCTACGAATCGCTATTAAACGACATCAAAAGCAGCGACGTTTCCAACCGTAATCTGGAAATCATTACGCTGGACAACAGCACCGACGGCATTCAACAAATCACACAGATTCTGGCCGAGCGCGACAATCTGGACGCGGTGCATATCATCTCGCACGGCAGCGACGGCAGCCTGGATTTAGGCAACAGTCAACTCAATTTCGATACCTTGATTCAAAACCAGACCGACATCAGCGCCTGGGGAGATGCCTTCAATATCGACGGCGATATTCTGATTTACGGCTGCAATGTCGCGGAAACCCAGTTCGGGCAGAGCTTTGTCGAGTATCTGTCCGGGATCACCAATATCGACGTCGCGGCGTCGGAAGATACCACCGGCAGTGCGGATTTGGGAGGGGACTGGCTACTTGAATACCAAACCGGCGACGTCGAAACCGAAATTGTAGTCAGCACGGCGGGTCAAAGCGAATGGACTGGCTTGATGGCGGTGACTGCCAATGGCACAGTGACATCCACCAGCAGCACCAGCACCAACCAAATGACGTGGTCGCATACGGTCAGTGCCGGCTTCGACCGGGTACTATTTGTCGAGATTGCCATTGATGACGGCAGCGCTGGGGTCAACAGCGTTAAATACGGTACCGCCGATCTCACCCGCGTAGGGCGCACAGCAGCCAATCACGCCGTCGAAATTTGGGCGTTGGTCAACCCCACAGAGGGAACCGATAACGTCGTTATATCATTTACCGGAAATACAGAAGCTGCTGCGGGTGCATCGACCTTTAACGGTGTTAACCAATCGACGCCCTACGGTACTTACGCTGGCAACACCGGCACCACCGGTTTGTTGGGAGGATCAGGCACGGTGAATGTCGCCAGTGCGACTGGCGATTTGGTTATCGACGTGCAGTATTGGAAAGCTATTTCCGCTGTTACTTCGGGTACCGGGCAAACTTCGCAATGGAGCAGCTCTCCCCT
This sequence comes from Methylomonas defluvii, assembly GCF_033949435.1. Classification (NCBI taxonomy): domain Bacteria; kingdom Pseudomonadati; phylum Pseudomonadota; class Gammaproteobacteria; order Methylococcales; family Methylococcaceae; genus Methylomonas; species Methylomonas defluvii. The sequence goes on from NZ_JAXARY010000022.1 coordinate 85,692, forward strand.
ATTGTCTACGGCAAAGGCAGGCTCTTCCGTGGCGGAAGGCGCGAGCTCAGTAACGATGAGCGGTTCAGCGTTACTTGCTGCCGATTGGTCGATAGGTGCGGTATCTATCAAAGCAAGTATAAACACCGCGCCTGTAAATACAGTACCCGTAGCACAAACGACGAATGAGGACACGGCCAAAGTGTTCTCATCGGCCAATGGCAATGCGATTACGATAACCGACGCTGATGCCGGCGGCGCAAACAACGAAATCACTCTGACGGTCACCAACGGCACCCTGACCTTGGGCGGCACCACCGGCTTGACCTTTGTAGCCGGCGACGGCACGGCCGACAACACGATGAGGTTTCGTGGCACGGCCAGCGCCATCAACACGGCGCTGAATGGCTTGAGCTTCACGCCCACTGCCGAATACAGCGGCAGCGCGACGCTGACATTAGCCACCAAAGACTCGGTACTCCTGAGTTTGGATATCGATACCGGCCTCTTGGGCCGTTACGCTTTCGATAACACTAGCGCACTGGAGACCGATAGCAGTCCGGCGGCCGGTTCCACGGTTTCGGTCGTCAATGGCACGTCCGTCAATGACACTACCCGCGGCAATGTGCTGAGCTTGGCTGGCGACGGTTATGTGCAAACTACTGGGGTTTATGGCCAGCCATCCAGTGTCACCCTGGCGGCCTGGGTAAACTTGACATCCGCCGACACGGGGGGTGCAGAAGTCATTTCGCTGGGCGACAACGTGATATTACGCCTGGATGCCGGCGGCAAAATCAAAGGTAGTTATGTCGATAGCGGCACGTTCAGATTTACCGAAACGGCTACGACATTGGCCGGAACCGGCTGGCACCACGTTGCATACACCATCGACAGCGTAGCCCATACCCAAGCGGTTTATATAGACGGCGTTGCCGTGGCCTCTACCGCTTACACCACATCCATCGCTTACAATCAGGGAACCAATAGTTTTATCGGCAAGCACGGAAACGGTGGTACTACCTACGATTTCAATGGCAAGATCGACGAAGCACGGATTTATAACCGCGCTTTAACTGGGGCGGAAATTGCCGCACTCGCCGGAGACCTGACCTTAACAGACACCGATACGGTGGCTATCACAGTAACGGCAGTCAACGATGCGCCGCTCATTTCCGCCATCGAAGCCACGACCCTGGCTTACACCGAGAACGGCGCTGCGACAGCGATTACCTCAGGCCTGGTACTTACTGACGTCGATAACGCTAATCTGAGCGGCGCCACGGTGCAGATCACCGGCAACTACGCCAGCGGGCAGGACGTACTGGCATTCACCAACCAAAACGGTATCACCGGCAGTTGGAATAGTAGCACCGGCACACTGACCTTATCCGGCACGGCCACCGTTTCTCAATACCAAACCGCGCTGCGTTCTGTTACCTATCAAAACACCAGCGATGCACCGTCCACCGCCAGCCGCACCGTGAGCTTCAGCGTGACCGACGGCACCACGGCAAGTAACACCGGAACGCGCAGTATCTCGGTCGCGGCGGTCAATGACGCGCCGGTGTTGAGTTTTGCCACCGGTAGCGTCAGTTATCCGGAAAATGCCGGCGCCGTGATATTGGCACCCACTGCGACCGTGACCGATGCTGACTCGACAGATTTTAACGGCGGCCAGTTGGTAGTTTCGTTTAGCGCCAACGGCCAGGCAGAAGATCGTCTGGCGATCCGTAACCAAGGTACGGCCAGTGGACAAATCGGCGTGTCGGGTAGCAATGTCAGCTACGGTGGGGTCGTAATGGGTACTTTCACCGGCGGTACCGACGGCACGACACCTTTGGTCATCAGCTTTAACAGCAACGCCAGCGTAGCCGCAGCACAGGCCTTGGGGCGTAACATTACTTATCAGAATGTCTCGGACGCCCCGTCAAATTTGGTGCGTACCTTGCAAGGGTATCTGACTGATGGCGATGGCGGCACCAGCAATGTGGTGTCCGGCACACTCAGTATTATTGCCAGCAACGACGCGCCGGTTGTGACCAGTGCCAGTCTGACCTTGAGCGAGGGCCAAACCGTCACCCTTTCGGCGGCGAACGTCGGCGTAACCGATCCGGATAACAACAGTTTCACCTACACGGTCAGCAATGTGTCCGGCGGTATTTTCCAGCTTACGACCAACCCCGGCTTCAACATCAACAGTTTTACCAGCACGCAACTGTCTAACAATCAAGTGCAATTTGTTGACGATGGCAATGAAGTCGCGCCTAGTTTTAGCGTTACCGTAAGTGATGGCTCGGCGAATTCGAATACTCTGGCAGCAACAATCAACTATACCGCCGCCAACGAAGCGCCAACGGACATCGCCGAGACACGCTATCTGTCTGAGCAGAGCTATTTGACAAAATCGATGTATGACTTAACCCTCGATACCGGACATAGTGGCTACGGCATTGTCCTGGACGGGGTCAGCTACGCCCGTGGCTTGGGAACTCATCCCGCCGCTAGCGGCAATGGCTACGGTTATGTCGACTATGCGGTCAATGGCGCCACATCGTTCAAGGCCACAATCGGCATCAACGATTACCAAACCGGCTCGTATGGCAAGGTGCAGTTTTATGTATATGTCGATGGTGTACAGACTTATAGCAGCCCTATTCTAAACTCCACCAGCACACCTATCGACCTGAACATCGACGTGACCGGAGCCAGTACGTTAAGGCTTGCTATCGACAACGCCAATAACGGCAACGCTTTTGATCATGGTGTTTGGGCCAATGCGCGCCTGGAAGGCGGCACTGTTGCCTTGGCAAGTATCGCCGAGAATACCGCCATTGGCACGGTCATAGGCTCGGTTGTGGGGGTTGATAACGATCTGCGGGAAAATTGGAGTTATGCGCTGATCAACGATGCAGGCGGACGTTTTGCGATAAACGCCAACACCGGCCAAATCACCGTCGCTAACGACAGTCTACTTAATTATGAAGCCGCGACCAGCCACGACATCATCATCCGTGCGACCGACACAGGCGGGCTCAGCGTCGATAAAACATTTACCATCTCGCTGGCTGATGTTAACGAGGTGCCGGTCATCAGCAGTGCGTCGCTGACCTTGAATGAAGGCGATACCGTTACTTTGTCATCGGCCAACTTTGGCGTCAGCGATCCCGACAATGCCGGCTTCACCTACACAGTCAGTAGCGTCAGCGGCGGTTACTTCCAATTGAGCAGCGCGGCGGGTAACTCGATCACGCAATTCACCAGTGCCGATTTGAGTGGCGGTCTTGTGCAGTTCGTCGATGATGGCAACGAAGTGGCGCCGAGTTTCAGTATGACTGTCAGTGACGGTGCGTTGAATTCCAACACATTGGCCGCAACGATCCATTATACGGCCGTCAACGACAACGCCCCGGCGATCAGCTCCGGCGGCAGTGCCAGCGTCAATGAGAACAGTCCGATCAACACCGTGGTCTACACCGCCACCGGCAGCGATGCCGACGGCAACCCGCTGACGTGGAGTCTAAGCGGTACTGATGCCGGGTTATTGACCATCGACGCCAATAGCGGCGCAGTCACCCTCAACGCCTTCGCCGATTACGAAAGCAAGTCCAGCTACAGTTTCGATGTCGTCGCCAGCGACGGCACCTTGAGCAGTAGTCTGGCCGTGACCTTGGCGGTCGTCAATCTCAACGACAATCCGGTCTCGGCGATCAGTGACAGCAACGCCACCGCCAACAGTATCGCCGAGAACACCGCCAACGGCACGGTGGTGGGCATCACGGCGTTAGCGAGCGATGCCGACACGGGGGCGACGATCAGCTACAGCCTGACGGACAACGCCGGCGGCCGTTTTGCCATCGACAGCAGCACCGGCGTGGTCACGGTTGCCGATGGCGGTCTGCTCGATTACGAGTCTGCCACCAACCACAGCATCACCCTGCTGGCGACCAGTTCCGACGGTTCGACTGACAGCCAAAGCTTTACAATCAATATAACCAACCTCAACGACAATGCCCCTGTGCTCAGTGCAACCAATTTGACCCTGAGCGAAGGCCAGACGGTGACTCTGAACGCTGCCAATTTTGTGGTGAGTGACGCAGACAGTAGTGATTTCACTTTTACCATCAGCGCGCTGACCGGGGGTTACTTTCAACTAACAACGGCCCCCGGCATTGCTATCACCAGCTTCACCGGCGCGCAACTCGCCGCCAATCAAGTGCAATTTGTCGACGACGCCAACGAGGCTCCGCCAAACTTCAACGCTACAGCCAGCGATGGCACGCTTCATTCCAATACGCTGGCCGCGACCATCAACTACAGCGCGCTCAACGATGTGCCAGTCCTGACCAGTGCCAGCCTAACGTTGAATGAAGGCGAGACTGTCACCCTAGCGGCCGCCAACTTCGGCGTTACGGACCCCGACAACGCCAGCGTCACCTATGCGCTCAGCAGCGTGAGTGGCGGGTACTTCCAACTCACCACCAATCCCGGTGTCAGCGTCACCAGTTTCAACAGCACCCAGCTGGCCGCCGGCCAGGTGCAGTTTGTCGATGACAGCAATGAAGTGGCGCCGCGTTTTGATGTCACGGTCAGCGACGGTAGCCTCAGTTCCAATACCTTATCCGCGACGATCTACTACACCGGTATCAATGATGCACCGATCATCAATAATCTGGGCTTGACGGTAAGCGAGGGGGAAACGGTCACGCTTAGCGCGGCCCATTTTGGGATAACCGATCCGGATAGTGACAGTTTTACTTACACGGTCGGCGATGTAACGGGGGGGTATTTCCAATTGGCATCCCGTGCAGGATTACCGATCACCGGCTTTACCAGCGCCCAGCTGACCGCCAACCAAGTGCAATTCATCGACGACGGCAACAATGAATCGGCACCGAGTTTTAGCCTCTCCGTCAACGACGGATTATCGGGCTCCACTACAGTGGCCGCCACCATTAACTATGTTACATCTACCGATACTACGGATACTTTTAGTGACATCATCACTTATAACCAAAAAAATGGTTTGAATGATAAAAATCAGGGAGACGACGCTCAAACGAATATCTCACCAAGTCAACACGCTCCGGCCCAGCAATTTGCCACTGTTGTCGATTTTAAAGCCTATACAGATCAATCAGTCCAGGAATTAAGCCAAGATAAGCAGGCAACAGGCAATCGATTTATCTTAGAATCCAACGCATGGATTGATAATGGAAATAGCCCACGCTTATCCGGACTGATGGACACTAATAAAAACGAAGAACCACGCAGGAACGAAACTAGCCGAAAATACCACTTTGAATCCAGAATTCCATCGGTCGATGAATACAGAATTGATAGCCAGACGACTTTAAGCGAGCAAGAAGAAGTGGAGTTTTGGAACAGATTGGAAAACATTCACAAGCAAATGAGCGACCCTACGGTCGTAGAGGACGCCAATCCGGTAAACATTAAAATCATCCTGGGGACCAGCGCCGGTCTGACTGCCGGATTTGTCAGCTGGATCTTGCGGGCTGGGTCGTTAATGGCCAGCTTTATGTCCACGGTGCCCTTACTGAAACGCTTTGATCCATTGCCTATAATGAGGTCAGTCAAAAAATCAAGGCTGGCAAAAGACCATGAAGCCAAAGAGCTTGACTCAGTATCCTCCCACTCTGAAGAAACCCCGTGATGATCAGAAACTGTTTGCTTGAGTTTCGGTTTAATATTCCGGCATCGCATCATTTAAAATCATGGACGCCCTAAAAAAAGCGGTCGGAGTTTTATTGCCGGCAATGCGCATCAGCCTGGCTTTAGTAATGCTGAGTATCTGCTTACTGTTTGCAGCGGAAATGTTGGGTTTCATGCCGGATAGATCCAAGTTTATGCTGGAGTCGCGCAAACAAGTCAGCGAAGCACTAGCCATTCAATTTTCCACCATCGCCCCTGATCAAGACCCACACCGCATTGAGCGAATGCTCAATGCTTTGATCAAGAGAAGCCCGGACATTTTATCCGCCGGAATCCGCTTGCAAAACAATCAATTAATTTTTCAAGTCAACGATCACGTTAAAGAATGGGCCGATTACGATAGCCAAAAATCCACGTCCACGCATTTGGTGGTGCCTATTTTTCGCGACTCGGAAAAATGGGGGGATATTGAATTTAAATTCGCGCCAATAGCCGGAGAATCGGCCTCGGATTTTCTTGAACACCCCAGTTTTAAAATGGCGATATTCTTTTTGGTTGTCGGCTTTTTTATTTACTTGGCGTTCATGCTCAGAACCTTGAAAGTACTCGACCCCAGCGCCGTGATTCCCGAACGGGTCAACGCGGCTTTCGATACGCTGGCCGAGGGTGTCATCATCATTGATGAGCATGAGCAAATTGTCTTGGTCAATGATGCCTTTCTGAAAAAAATCGCCAGCCCTACGTCGGCTTTGCTGGGGAAAAAGGCCTCACAATTAGAATGGAAAAGCGCGGAAGATTCGACCACCGACGTCTACCTGCCCTGGCAAACTGTTTTAAAAACCGGCAAAAGTTCGATTGGCGCGCATCTGAAACTGACTAGTCCTGACAATGACACATTTAAATTTGTGATCAACGCATCGCCCATTCTTTCTGGCAACGACGCCCCTCAAGGCGTGTTGATCACGCTGGATGACATCACCGAAATAGAAGAACGCAATACCAAGTTGCAAATCATGGTCAGCAAGTTGGAGGAAAGTCAGGCGCAAGTTAAAGAACAAAACAAGGAATTGCACTTTCTGGCCACCAGGGACTCTCTGACCGGCTGTTTGAATCGGCGAGCATTTAACGAACTGTTTGAAAAAGCGTTTGCCGATGCCCTGCAAAACAATTTGGAGCTGTGCTGCATCATGGTCGACATCGACCATTTCAAACGGGTTAACGATAATTACGGTCATGCCACCGGTGACGTCATCATCAAATTGCTCGCCGAAATCTTAACCAACAACACCCGCAAAATTGATTTGGTTGGCCGCTACGGCGGCGAAGAGTTTTGCGTCGTGTTACCGGGTCTAAGCGTAGACGAAGCCATTACAGTGGCGGAGCGTATTCGGTTGCGCATCAAATCCGAATCGGTCGCCCGTTACGAAACCGGCCCTTGGGTGACCGCGAGTCTGGGTGTCGCCAGCATCCTAGACAAACCGGAAGACCCGAGCGAATTGAACAAATTTGCCGATGAAGCGTTGTATGTTGCCAAGGAATCGGGCCGAAACCGCGTTGTGCGCTGGCAACTGCAAAACGAATTTGCGGAAAAAGTTAAAACCGCTCCGGAGCCCGCCGAAAAAAATCTACCTGCACCGCAACCAGAGGCCGCTAAGGCCGCCGATGATTGTTATCATCAATGACTGAATGTTGGTTTGAATGAAAGCGGCTCTCAAATGATGAATCGATACAGCACAGCAACAAAGTTGGCTTGGAGCCGGTGAAAATCAAGTCACGCAAAAATCACGCAAGCCAAATTTCAGGCACAAAAAAACCAGCTCTGATTTCTCAGCAACTGGTTGATTTGCTTATCGAATTGATGGTGGGTCGTGTGCGATTCTAACGCACGACCATCGCATTAAAAGTGCAATTACTTTTTTGTAAGTTATTGTTTTTATTTAGTTATTAACTTTTTCTGGTCTATCTACGCGACACGACGAATCACAACTGAGCATAACTAAGTCGCGTAAATCTCGCGTAAGATTTTTGCGGTCCTTTGAATCTTCAACACTAGTGAACTGACTTAGGCAAAGGCTACTCGTAATGTGTCCACATCCGTAAAATCTTTACCTGTCGCTCAGATTCAAGCACCTGATAGACAAGGCGATGCTGAATGTTGATTCGCCGTGAATACGCGCCTGATAAATCACCCACTAGCTTTTCATAGGCAGGTGGATTTTGATAGGGATCGTTCTTCAGTATGTCTAGCAGCTGCAAAGCCTTTTCCTTTAAACCCGCTGATGCAAGATTTTTTGCGTCTTTTTGTGCCTGCTTCGTGAAAATTAGCTCCCAACTCACCAATCTAGTTCCTTGCTACATTCGTCAGCAGGTGTAGCCATACCCTCAATAATAGACTCTCGCATACCGGGAACACTTAATAGAAAGAGCGTCTCCTGAATCGCTGACCAATCCTCAGCGGAAAGCAAAACAGCGTTAGAGCGTTTACCAGTAATTGTTATCGGTTCATGCGATTCGTTTGCTTGATCGATGAGTCTATAGAGGTTTGTACGTGCTTCGCTTGCTGTGAGTGTTTGCATGTAAAACTCCTGGAGAAAGAATGCTATCAATCGTACGATATTACGTACTAAAATTCAACCGCACCCATGTTTTGCCACTTGTGACTCAAGAGGTCGTTGGTAAAGAGATTGCTTCAAGGCGCTGAGAAATCAATAGAACATTTGGGGACTAACTTACTTTAATTCATGGTTTTTCAATCTCGCTTTTGATGCAACTAACTATATTCTGAATATCGTTCTTTATTAGCTTATTGAATCTTTCAGTCAGTATTTTTTCAGAATTTTCGTCTGACAAGTAATTTGCAATTTCGTCTTTAGAAAGAATTTCTCTTTGGAAAACCAAGTGCCATTGCGGACTCAGCTCTTTATTGAGCTGTTTTTTTGAAAAAACATCTGGATATTTTTTATAAATATCATATAGTTTTTTACGTGTAGCCTGGTCGCCATCTCCAACTTTACAATCAAAATTAACTTTGTTTTTTCTTATATTAAATTCAAAAAGAAAAACCCAATTGTTTTCTAAGTCGCCATCGGGAGCAACAAGTCCATGAGATTTTAGTATATCTAGGTTGCTAACCAAATAGACAGGCTGGAATCTTCTATAAGTCTTGTTACCATGGAATGGTTTTATATTAGCTTGATTGGCAATCAGTTCGTCTATTTTGTTTGAAATAGAGCTAGTTTCGTCGTTATCAAAACTCATTGCATACTTAAACACCAAGTCAAAAGCTGACTTATAATTTCTATAAAGGTCTTGAGCAACCTGTTCAATTTCTTTATTCATGTTCAACATTGATTTTAGTGTTTGCAAATATTGGTCAAAAACAAACTTTGTCTTTTCAGCAAGATGAACCCCGCTCCCATTTATAACGCGCTCCAGGACTTTAACTATATGACTGTAAGTTACTTGAACATAATTATCTCTTTCATCTTCAGAAATTTCTTGATCATAAAGAGATAGATAAATGTATATCCTGTATTTGAATTCGGCTAATTCTTTTTCTATATGCTCTCTATACTTTTTGAGCTGCCCACCACGTTCTCCAGAATAAATCTTGTTCTCTATAACTAAGCAGAACTTGTTTTTATTTTATAATAATATTAGATCTATGTTTTTGTATTCTCTGCGAATCTCAAGATCACTAAAATCAAGTAAAACAAAGTCAAATACTGACAAACTTGACTCTGACCCTAGGTTTTTGTGCTCGTTTTCCCTGAAATAAATCTTGATGAATTCTTTTAGAAAAAGATCTCCAAGATTATGACTTCCTTTTGGATTAAATATACATGCCAGAAAATTTGAGTGTTGCAATTCCTTATTAGAAACCTTAAGAATTTCCATAAGATTGACTTCTTCATTTACAAGGTTTTGCAAACTAGTAAATTTTTCGTCAAGCATCAACTTTTTTAATTGTGATTCAACACTAGATTCCATTAGAGTTTTTTTAATATTATTTAACGGACTTAATATGCACTAAAAGTAACAAGGAGTAGCAACGCCACTCCAATCAATTGCGCGAATATCATTCAAAACATCGTCGGCTATCGGCAATGCGAAATGATCTTGGAACCAAACTATGTGAATCTGCGAATAGTCACCCCTGTTATTTGCGCCTTTATTTGAGGAGCTAAAGGTTGCGCAGCAAGTAACAAACGGCAATCTTTTATAATGTTGGTTTTCGTTTGAACACAATTTACTATTATGCGAAATATCTATTACGCTTTCTACTGGTGTAATTAAATACGGATTTTCACAACACCATAATTTTTCCTTCGCATAATTAATAGCTTTCTCTACCAATCTCTCATTCTGTGAATGTGTTGGATGGCCGGTCAAAACACTTAGATATGTTTTATATTGATAAAGAACCTCAAGTTGGATTACTGCAGAACTTAGGTTTATAGAGTAATCTGATAATACGTCCATGAAGAATGATTAATGTATTTTTATTTAAACGCTAGAAACTACAACTCTTTGAACATGCTTTTTTACCATTATTGCTGTCTCTCCTACTACCATAGCAAAGGCGAGGCCTTTTATTTCCCTATTTTATAGGCATTTAGTCTTCGGGTTACTCATCTCAAATAAGATGTTTGATAGTACTCGTCAGGGCGAGTGATTGCGATATCTTTGTGATGAACTCATTCACACTACTCGCCAAAGTACTTAATCACAGGCGGATCTGTTATTAATCTCAGTAAGCGCTGAATTACGAGAAATACAGATTGATGCGACTCGTTATAGCTAATCCATTTAGCTCAAAGTAACACAAGTGAATTGAAATGGTCTAATCACCCCGGACACTTCTAAAGGCAGAATTTATACTGCTAGCAGAGGTGACCATGAGTAACGACAAAAAACACAATCGGCCCAAATACAGCCTTGAGTTCAAGCGAGATGCTACGAAGCTGGTTTTGGAAAAAGGCTATGTTTGCCTTCACTTGAAGAACAAAACGCCATAGCCAATTATCTCGACGAAAAAACCGCAAAAATTGACCAACAAATCGACCTGCTTTCCCAAAAAGCCAAGCACTATGGCGAACTGAAACAAGCCCTGATTAACGAAACCGTCACACGCGGGCAGGATAAAACCGTTCCGATGAAAGACAGCGGGATTGAGTGGATTGGGGAGATTCCGGCGCATTGGGATTTGAAGCGTATTAAAGATACAACCTATGTCAAAGGACGCATAGGTTGGCAAGGCTTACGCAACGAAGATTTTCTTGATAGCGGAAGTTATTACTGTGTTACAGGCACAGATCTAAAGCAGGGGGAAATTGATTGGAGTAATTGTTATTATGTCGATCAAGAGAGATATAAACAGGATACAAATATTCAATTAAAAATTGATGACATTTTAATTACTAAAGATGGAACAATTGGTAAGGTGGCCATTGTTAAAGACATTCCTTTGCCAGCAACTTTGAATAGCGGAGTTTTTGTTACAAGGTCACTTAAAAATTCGTATGTAACTAAATTCATGTACTGGGTTTTGCATTCTTTTCAGTTTACCGCTTTTATTGATCTGACAAAAGGCGGTTCAACAATTCAACATCTATACCAAAATGTGTTTAATCGCTTTATTTTTTCATATCCTTCATTGTTAGAACAAAAAGCCATCGCCGACTATCTCGACGAGAAAACCGCGCAAATCGATGCGATTGTCGAAACCATCAACAGCCAAATCGATAACCTGAAAGCATTGCGTAAAACCCTGATTAACGATGTCGTGACCGGTAAAATCTGCATCCTTTAGGAGGACTTGACCATGAGCCAAACCGTACAAGCCGAAATACCCGATCAACTGTTCCAACAGGCGCAAACCCTGGTGCATCAGGGTTGGGCGGGCAGTTTTCAGGAAATCGTCAACGATGCCCTGCGGCGTTATCTGGAATCCCATCAGGAGGCGTTGACCGAAGCCCTCATCCAGGACGATGTGCAATGGGGCTTGCATGGGGATGACTAAAGCCGCGCTGGTCGTCGCCGACGCCGGGCCGTTGATTCATCTGGATGAATTGGGCGCTCTGGATGTAATTGGCGATTTCTCCGCCGTGATCGTCCCCGATGCGGTTTGGCGGGAAGTGCAACAACACCGGCCGCAGGCTTTATCACATCCCGCCGTCAAGCTGCTCAGGCAATCGATGCTGTCGGCCTCTGCACAAGTCAATGCCGTCGCGGCTTTATATACCTTGCATCAAGGTGAACGCGAAGCGCTGGCTTTGTGTTTACAACAGTACATTACGCTGCTGCTACTCGTAGGACTGGTCCCCGACACGGATCGACCGCCATCCATTCAGCAACTCGCTTATATCCATGACTAGAATCAGCTACCAAGAGCCATCCCCACAAACTCAGGAAGAAGCCTTAAAAATCGCCAAGAGCATTCAGCGCCCCGCACAAACTAAAGAGCAAACCAAGCTCATTGCCCAAGGTATTCAGCAAGGCATCGATCTTTACAAATGACAGCAAAAAGAAAAAGCCCGCGAGCTCAGTAAACAGCGTAAGAAATCAGCTAAACAGAAAGCGTCGGAGATCGAGCAGGATAACCGGGAGGTCGTCGAAATCATTGTTTATCACCAACACTGGCTGCCCTGGTCCTTACTGCTGTTGACTTGGCTGGGTATCGCAATCTATTCTTTCAAGTTGTATTCGCTCTAGCCCCAATCCCCAAACATACTGATTGAAAAGGAAGGAATAAAGGCCTTGACCGAACTCCATGCCGACATCGATCAACGTGTAAACGCTATTCGCGAAAGACATTCCGAATGGCTTTGCCGCAGGGGGTGTGAGGGTTGCTGCCACCGCTTGACCGACATCCCGCGTCTAGCGGTCGAATGGGCTCTGCCGTGAGAAGGGCGACGGGCTTTAACCGCTGTTTTGCGTCATTCACGCTAAAGGCTTATGATCGGTGGTCGAGCGCTCGTGTCTCGATCTATAGTAACCGGACTCCACCGACATATCCATAAACACCTGATAATGTTGTTCGGCCAGTACTGCGTATTGCTGCGCTTGATTAACCAATTTCTGGCGCTCACAAACCAAGCTCATTTTTTCATAAATCTGGAAATAATTGAGGTGCGCAAACTTCTGCCTGATAGCGGGTCTCTGGCGGGGAGCCTCATGCTTGACGCGCTCTTCAACCTCATCCAACAACCGGTGAAATTCCGCGATAGCTGCGTCAAATAGCCCTGCTTTTTGAAGAACCACCGGTAAGCGAAGCCACCGGTCCAATGGATAATTACTGGGATGTTGCCGCATCAACTCAACAGCCTCTTGTAAGCATGTAACGGCAGCTGGCAAACTGGCGCCTTTGTATTTGCTCGCCTCACGCTGGAGTGTCGCAACTCGCTCACCAATTGGTCCGCTTGTGGTTTCCACCGAATATTTAGACCCTGGCTGGCTATCGCTAAGGATTCCGCCAAAAATAACTTCCTGAAATTAGTTGGTTTGAGGAATAGCCCGATAGTTCCAGCGCGGTAGATGTTCGTCGAAAACGATCCGCATGTTTTCAATGAAATCTGCAGC